>DXIH01000175.1 GCA_019112965.1 Candidatus Sphingomonas excrementigallinarum
GCGATGCTTCGGACGCCTCAAGCACTTCCGACGCTTCGCCACCCGCTACGACCGCCGCACCATCCACTTCACCGGATTTGTCCACCTCGCCGCCGCCATGATCTGGCTACGATGAATGTCGATCCGACCTAAAAGCGTTGCTGTCCGGCTAACTCCCGTATGCCGGGCACCCTGACATGTTCATGGGCCTTTGAGGTTCAGGAACGAAACGGCACGGTGCCTCCCCTGTCACCGCGTCACCCCCGGTTCGGTACCCGCCGAACCGGGGCCTCTTTCGGGCCGCAGCCGACATAGCTAAGGCAGGCGCCATGACTGCACCCGCCACCCCGCTGACCCTCTATAACAGCCTGACCCGCACGGCCGAACCGTTCCGGCCGATCGATCCGGCGAATGTGCGCGTCTATTCCTGCGGGCCGACCGTCTATAATTATGCGCATATCGGAAACCTGCGCGCCTATGTCTTCACCGACACGCTGTCGCGCGTGTTGCGGTGGAAGGGCTGGCCGCTCACCCACATCATCAACATCACCGATGTCGGCCATCTGACCTCCGACGCGGATGCGGGCGACGACAAGATGGAGGCCGCCGCGAAGAAGAGCGGTCAGGATATCTGGGCGATCGCCGCGCATTACACGTCCGCCTTCAAGCAGAATCTGAAGGACCTGGGCATCGCCGAGCCGACCCGTTTTCCGCTGGCGACCGAGCATGTCCCGCAGATGATCGACTTCGCCAAGGCGATCGAGGCCAGGCATTGCTATCGCCTGCCCGACGGGCTGTATTTCGACGTGACGACGGTGCCCGATTATGGCCGCCTCGCACGCCACCAGGACGACGAGGGCGAGAGTCGGATCGATCCGGTCGCGGGCAAGCGACACCCGGCCGACTTCGCCATCTGGCGCGCCTCCGCGCCGGGCGAGAATCGCCAGATGGAATGGGACAGCCCTTGGGGCCCCGGCGCACCCGGCTGGCATCTGGAATGCTCGGTGATGAGCAAGCAATATCTGGGCTCTCAGTTCGACATCCATACCGGCGGCATCGACCACCGCGAAATCCATCACCCCAATGAGATCGCGCAGAACCAGGCGCATAGCTGCACCGCCGACAGCGGCGCCAATATCTGGATGCACAACAACTTCCTAGTCGACCGCACCGGCAAGATGTCCAAGTCGTCGGGTGAGTTCCTGACGCTGCAGGCGCTGATGGATCGGGGCTTCCACCCGCTGGCCTATCGCCTGATGTGCCTTCAGGCGCAGTACCGCTCGGAGATGGAATTCGGCTGGGACGGGCTGGCCGCCGCGCAAGTGCGCCTCAAGCGGCTGGTCCAGACGGTCGAGGGGCTTCGCGCCCGCGCCGACGCGCCGGAAAAGGGCGATGCGGCCGCCTATCGCGAGCGGCTCGATGCCGCATTGTCGGACGACTTGGCGACGCCGCGCGCGCTGCCGGTGCTGGATGAGATGCTGGGCGACAAGAAGCTCTCGCCGGGCGTGCGACTCGCCGCGCTGGCCGATTTCGATGCGACGCTGGGGCTGCAGCTGACGACGCTGACCCGCGTCGACCTGCGTACCCGGCCCAAGAGCGCTACGCTGAATGAGGCGGACATCGAAGCAAAGCTGGTCGAGCGACGCGCGGCCCGCGCGAACAAGGATTTTGCGAAAAGCGATGCGATTCGCGACACGCTGCTCGCCGCCGGAGTCGAAGTGATGGACGGCGATCCGCTGGGCTGGGACTGGAAGCCGGTGCTGCCGGAGGGTTGAGAATATCCATTCCTCCCCTCGCAGGGGAGGAATTGTAGAAATGCCGTTCAGCGGCGTCCGCGCGGCGATCGCATCCTCAGGCCGATGAACAGCACGGTCGGCCAGAACATCGTGTTGGCGATGTCGCCCAGCGTGTCGTCCCAGCGCCACGATCCGTAATGCAGCCGGTCGAGGATCTCGTTCCCCGCCTCGGCCAGCGCGACGCAGGCGAGCGGAATCGGGGTCGACAGCGACTTGCGGGTCAGGATGCGCGCCAGGAACAGCACCGCCATGCCCGCATGGACGTGCAACAGGCTGTCGGCCATGCCGGTACCGTCGCCGATCCACTGGATGAAATCGGCATAGCGCTGGGGAATATCCATGCTTGCCGCTTGCCCCGGCAGGCCGCGACTTACAATCCCCGCATCGCGCCCCGACATGCACGAGGCGCCTGCCACCGTGTCAAAATGCGAAAAGGCCCGCAATCCGCCGAGAGGGAGATTGCGGGCCTTTTAGAGCAAGATGACATGAGATGAACTCTCCCCTCCCCTTCAGGGGAGGGGCCGGGGGTGGGGCGCTTCCGCAAGCGTGAGGCCTGTGGCGAGGCCCCACCCCAACCCCTCCCCTGAAAGGTAGGGGCTTGCGTCGATTCAATGCAATGTCATCACGATCTAATGAGCCGACCTGCGGGATCAGGACGGAGTCAGAAACTGCTCCAGTCGTCTTCGTCCTGCTTTATGGCGAGGTTGCCCTGCACCGGGCTTGGGGCACGCCGCATTGGAGCGGGCGCAGGCGCAGACGGGGCCGCGCGGCGCATCGACACGATGGGTGCGGTCGGTGCCATCCCCGTATCGTCGACGCGGAAGCGGTTGATCTGCTGCTCCAGCGCCCGGGTTTCGGCGGACAGCGCGCGGACGGCGGCGGTGACTTCCTCGACCATCGCGGCATTGGCCTGGGTCACGCCGTCCATGTCGTTGATCGCCAGATTGACCTGCTGGATGCTGGTCGCCTGCTCGGATGCGCCACCCGCGATCGATTCGACCAGCCCGCTGATGTTCTGCATGCCCGTGGCGATTAGGCGCAGCGACTCGTCGGTCTTGTTGGCCAGTTCCACGCCGCTGCGCACCCGCTCGACCGTGGTCGTGATCCGTGCGCTGATGTCGCGTGCCGCCTCGGCCGAACGTTCGGCGAGCGCCCGCACTTCGGAGGCGACGACGGCAAAGCCCTTGCCCGCGTCGCCCGCACGGGCCGCCTCGACGCCTGCGTTCAGTGCCAGCAGGTTCGTCTGGAAGGACAGGCCGTCGATCACCGCGATGATCTCGGCGATTTCGTTCGACGAGCGCTCGATGTCGCCGATCGCCGAGACGGTTTTGCGCACGATCGCCTCGCTATTGGCGACATCGCTACTCGCCTTGCGGACGATGCCCTCGGCCGACTGGGCCTTGGTCGCCGCGGCCGTCACCGACTGGGCGATCTCGTTCATCGCGGCCGACGTTTCCTCGATACTGGCCGCCTGCTGCTCGGCCCGGCGGGCGAGATCGTCGGCGGCGTCGTTCATTTCCACCACGCCGCTGGTAATACCGGAGGCGTTGACCCGCACCGCCGCCAGCGAACCCGACAGGCGCGAGACCGCCGTGTTGAAGTCCCGCTCGATCGCGGCATAGGAGGGTGGAAAGCCAGACAGCCGGGTGGTCAGGTCGGAGTCGGCCAGCTGGCCCAACGCCCCGCCGATCCGGCCGATCACATCATTCTGTTCGGCATCCGCGCGCGCCTTGGCGACGGCGGCATCACGAAACACAACCACGGCGCGCGACATGCTGCCCAGTTCGTCGCCCCGTTCGGCGTCGGGTACCGTAATGTCGTTACGGCCACGCGACAGCTCATCCATGATCCCGGTCAACCGGACGATCGGCCGCCCCAGCGCCCGCGCCAGCAGCATCGCCATCGCCACCGCGACGCCGATCATCATCAAGCCACCGACGATCAGGCTCCACTGCCCGGTCGCCACGGCGGTCTTGCGTGCCCCGCGCACGATGCTCAACTGTTCCACGGTCTGCGCCCGTACGTCCCGCAGCGCCTGGAGCACGGAGGTGACGCGGACGCGCTCGCTGTTCTGGCGAAGCCAGGCCTGCGCACCCTCGCGGTCGGCACGACTGCGTTCGATCAGCGGATCGCCGACGTCACGACGCCATTCCTGCATACGCTCGTGCGACTGGGCGACCTGCGCGCGCGCCTTGGGATCGTCGGCCAGCAGCGCGTCGAGCTTGGCCGCTGCCTCGATCTCGTTCGCACGCGACTCGCGATATTGCTTCAGATAGGCTTCGTCCAAGGTAATCAGGAAACCGCGCATCTGGCTGTTTTCACGCTGAACCCCGCCCTCCATCTCCAGCGTATAGCCATAGATGTCCTGAGCATGGCTGCTTTGTGCCGTCGTCGTCTGGATGCGCGCAAAAGCCCACCACAAGACGCCGATCATGACGAGCACCGTCACGATGACGAGGGCGAAGGACAGACCGATCTTTTTCGGTATGGGCAAGGATGAAAACATGGCGATTCCCGATCACGCGAGCCATCGTGCCCCGCGAATTCGATCAGCAATATGCCTTCAACTGCAAACGGTTGGTTAAGCCGTTACATTTTAACCTATTTTAGCGAAGTCCCCGCCTGGTCGAGCAGCGGCGGCCGATACGGTATCGGCGCACCGGCCGGGATCGCCGCGATCTCGGCCGCGACCGCTTCCGCGCGCGCCGAGGAGGATGGATGCGTGCGGCTTCGGAAGATTCCTCCATCGACCTCGCCGCCATGTTCGCGCCAGAAACGCACCGCATCCTGCGGATCGTAACCGGCATTGCGCATCAGGACGACGCCCAGCAGATCGGCCTCGGTCTCGGTCTGGCGGAACAGGCGCCCGTTGCGCCCGAATTCGGACAACAGGCCACGCTTCACCCCTGCCGCGTCCAGCCTGTCGCGGTGATGCAGGATATTGTGCGAGAACTCATGCCCGACGACGACCGCGATCATCCGATCGTCGAACCGTTCAAAGAAGCGCGAACCGATCTGGACGATGTCGCCGTCCGCCGAGGCGGTCAGGCCCGGGCCCATCAGCATCTCGAAGCGCGACCGGCAACCGGGCTGTGCCGCGACCGTCACCTCGCGCCGCTGTCCATGACGCAGCAGGGTCAGCCGCAGCGGTCGGTCGGCGGGCTCGGCCGCGATCTGGCGCTGGGCCGCGTCGCGGGTCGCGGTGTTCGCCTGTGACGCGCCTGCCGGGTTGACGACGAAGGGCTTGCCGTCGACCGCCGCGATCGTGTCGTTGGCCTGCACCCCGGCCTTGGCTGCCGCGCTGCCCGGCACCACCGCCTCGACCGCGACCGGCCCCTCGAAACCGAAGATCGCGGGCAACTGTTTGCGCACGCCGGGATCATATTGGTCGATCGCATGAACCACGATGCCCGGCGTCGGCGCCCGGTCGGGACAGATCGCCGCGTTCGCCGTCGCCAGCCTCCATGCGATCGTCGCCAACCGCAGATCGGCGTCGCGCATCGCCCCGAACAGCGCGGTGTCGTCGGTGTCCTCGACCGACACCATCGGCGCGGCGGGGGCCCGATCCGGCACCGACAGCAGGAAGGCGGACAGGGCGACGACCGCCGACGACAGGATGGAAGCACGCGACATCGCGCCTCCGCTACCGCCTCTGCCCCAAATCCGCAAAGCCGGTCGCCGCAATCGGCCACCATTCGGCGCAAACTCGTATCAGGCGCAACAAAGCAGGCGACTTGGGGGCCTCAAACGCCAACTTCATTGCGTATGGGGTCGAATCGGCGCATGGGCGATGGTCGAAACCAAAGAAGACGAAAGAGCAGGACGATCATGGCCGCGAACTGGGCCCCCGACAGCTGGACGAATGCCGAAGCGCGCCAGCTTCCCCGCTATCCCGACCAGAATGCGCTGGACGCCGCGACGAAGACGCTGGCGACCTATCCGCCGCTGGTCTTTGCGGGCGAGGCGCGTAGCCTGACCGCCGAACTGGCCGAAGTGGCGGCGGGCCGCGGTTTCCTGCTTCAGGGCGGCGATTGTGCCGAGAGCTTTGCCGAGCATAGCGCCAACAATATCCGCGATACCTTCCGCGTCATCCTTCAGATGGCGGTCGTCCTGACCTTCGCGTCCAAGCTGCCGGTGGTGAAGCTGGGCCGCATGGCGGGCCAGTTCGCCAAGCCGCGCTCGGCCGATACCGAGGTCGTCGGCGGCGTCGAGCTGCCCAGCTATCGCGGCGACAATGTCAACGACATCGCCTTCACCCCCGAGGCACGCGTGCCCGACCCCCAGCGGATGCTGCGTTCCTATGCGCAGTCGGCGGCGACGCTGAACCTGCTGCGCGCCTTCGCGCAGGGCGGCTATGCCAATCTGCACCAGGTGCACCGCTGGACCCATGACTTCATGGGCCGCAGCCCCTGGGCACAGAAATATAGCGAGATGGCCGACCGCATCGGCGAGGCGCTCGACTTCATGGCGGCCTGCGGCATCGACCCCGCGTCGGTCCCGCAGCTGGCGCAGACCAGCTTCTACACCAGCCACGAGGCGCTGCTGCTGCCCTATGAGCAGGCGCTGACCCGTCAGGATTCGCTGACCGGCGACTGGTACGACACCTCGGCGCACTTCCTGTGGATCGGCGACCGCACCCGGTTCGAGGGCTCGTCGCATGTCGAGTTCCTGCGCGGCATCGGCAACCCGATCGGCGTGAAGTGCGGGCCGAGCCTGGAGCCCGAGGCGCTGCTGCGGATGCTCGACACGCTGAACCCCGGTCGTGTCCCGGGCCGCATGACGCTCATCACCCGCTACGGCCATGACAAGATCGAAGCGCATCTGCCCAAGCTCGTCCGCGCCGTGACGCGCGAAGGGCATCCGGTCGTTTGGTCCTGCGACCCGATGCACGGCAACACGATCAAGGCGGCGACCGGCTACAAGACGCGTCCCTTCGACCGCATCCTGGCCGAGGTGCGCGGCTTCTTCGCCGTCCACCGCGCCGAGGGCACCCATGCAGGCGGCATCCATGCCGAGATGACCGGCCAGAACGTGACCGAATGCACCGGCGGCGCGATCGACGTGACCGAGCAGTCGCTGGCCGACCGCTACCACACGCATTGCGACCCGCGCCTGAATGCGGGCCAGAGCCTGGAACTGGCCTTCCTGCTGGCCGAGATGCTCAACGAGGAAATGGCCGAACGCCGCAAGGACGCGGCCTGATCGGCACGAAGAGGGCGGGACGACACCCTGTCGCCCCGCCCTCCTCACTTTTATCACGTCTCACGCGGGAAGTCGCTTGACGCCCCGCGCCACCCCCGCTACTAGCGCCCCTCCACTGCATGGCCCCTTCGTCTAGCGGTTAGGACGTCGCCCTCTCACGGCGAAAACACGGGTTCGATTCCCGTAGGGGTCACCACGTTGATTTTACGTGGTTTTTTCTGCGATTCGCTCTTGGGCTTTCACATTTTCGACCCCAGGGCTTTCACATTCAGAAGTATGCGCCCGACGTCACGCGCTCGGCGATGTTGATCGCGATGCGCTTGTTCGCGACGTTGCGTGTGTAAAGCTGCACAATCTGGAGCGACATGCCGGTGATCGCAGCGATCTCGTGCGGCGACAAACCCAGCTCCGCGAGATAGTTGGTCGCGTTCTTGCGAAGGCCGTGGAAGGTCCAGGCGGTCTTGCCGCCGGCCTCGGCATCGCGCTCGCCGATCTCCTCCATCAGCTCGCGCATGCGCTTCTGGATGCCGTCAGGAGACGCGAACGGTTTGCGCGCGTGACCGCGCTTGTAAAGGATCGTCTCCGACCCCGCCGGCGTCGACTGGAGCGCCTTGCGCCACATGGGGTGGATCGGAATCCACACCGTTTTGCCGGTCTTCTCCTGGACGATGGATACAAGCCCCTGCTCCATATCGAAATGGTGCTCCATCGACATGACGATGCAGTCCTCGACACGCTGACCCGAGCACAGCCCGGTGATGATCGCGAGCCGGTCCATCGCGTCGCCTTTCTCCAGCGCCTTGATGATGACCGCCTCGGGCCAAGGTTGGTGCTCGCCCATTTTGAGCTTCCTGATGCCCGCCGCGGCGTTCGTCGCGCAGTATTCCCGCCGCACACCGAAGTTCAGCAGGGCGCGCAGCTTGCTCACCCACTGATTCGCCTTGCCAGGCATGTCGGCCATCTCGTCGCGGATTTGATCGACGATCTTCGGACGCAGATCCTTGACCAGACGGTCGCCAAATCGCGCCTCGAACATGTCGAGGTAGCGATCGGTGTCCTTCTGGGTAACGGGCTTCTGCCCTTTGTAGTCCGTCGATCCACGAAACTCTGCGATCAGCGCCTTGAAGGTGCCCGCAGCAGGTTCGCCGGCCTTGATCTCCTCTAGCGCCTTCTCGCGCTTCTCCAGCTCGATCGCGTAGGCACGAGCGAACTTGGGGTCACGAAGACCGGGCAGCCTTTTGAGAGCAACGCCCTTGCTTGGCGCTGGCTTACGATGCCGGAAGAATGTCTGGCCCTTGTTGTTGGTCCAGACGTAGGGAAGCGAAGACGCCACTACCACCTCTCATTTTGAGCGGCCGGAGCTGTCTGATTATCGTTCGAGGGCAGCCCAACGAGCGCGTCGACGAACTGGTCCAAGATCCGACGATCCCACAGAACTCGTCGACCGATTGACACAGAAGCTGGTAGCTTGTGCTTACTGACACAGTCAAGAAAGTAGCGTTTGCTGACCCCCAGATAAAGCGCCGCCAAGTCGGCATTTAGTAGGCGCGGCACGATCGGCAGGGCACCCTCGTAGGAGGGAGAGTGCTCGGTCTGATTCGCGTCGTTCCTCGGCATGGTGTGTGTCAGTTACTATGCACCCCGCGGCGCGTCAAGCGTGTGCGTGTCACTCCACACAACCACAGCCAGAAGCTGCCGTTCAGAAGTTGCCAAAGCACTTGACCGCCTCCCAGACCGAGCGCCCGTTGAACGCGCGCCGGATCAGATACGACCGCAGCACGGACGTGATCGTGAACAGACCGACGAAGCCCATCTGCTGCGACGCGGCCATGTGGATGCCCATGATCCAGTTGATGACGGGGATCATCACCATGCTGGTCACGAAACCCAGGGCGACGTTGCACGTCGACTCCATGAAGCTGTCGGCCTTCGACTGCTGGGTCATTCGGCCATCACCGCGCGCAGGATGCCCTCGTTGAGGCCGGCGGCCTTGAGCATCTCGAACAGGGTGCCGATCTTGCGCGTCGCCACATCGACCAGCTCGTCGTCGTCCTTGGGTTTGTCACTGACGCCGAGCTCGACCAGCTTCATCGCCAGCGCCTCGGTCGCGACGTCCATCTTCGAGCGATAGTCGCGCAGGAACTCGATGCTCTCGCTCATGCCACGCGCGCCTCGTCGGGCTCACCATCCTGGAAGACGATGGGCAGTCGGAGCTGACGCTTGGCGAGCGCCAGCGGCACCAGGTAGGCCAGCTGGTCGACGATCGGATAGGCCCCTGCCCGCAGCGCGCTCACCGGGAACCACTTGACCGCCTCGGTCTCCTGGGTCGCGACGCGATGCCAATCGTCCGAGAACGTGCGCAGCATGTGGACCTTGTAATCCGGGCCAACGAGGGTCGCGAACTCCTCCCAATCGGCCGGCTGCGTCTCGACGCCCGCCTCCTCGTGGAACTCGCGCGCCATCGCGGCGTGGATGGTCGCATCCTGGGGCTCGATCTTGCCGCCAACGCCGTTGAGCAAGCCTGCCTGCCACGCCGGTCGGTTCTTCTCGACTAGGACGACAAGGCCGCCGGTCGGGTCGAACATGAAGCCGCAGACGTAGGAGGTCTGGCGCTGCTTGATCGTAGCCGAAGCGGGCATCGTGTGGCCGCGTGCGCAACGATCCTTGGTCGGGATGCCGCGGGTCCGCGACACGACGGGGGCATTGCAGACGCCGTAGCCGCAGTAGCCGTAGACGCTGTCAGCGTCGAGCGATCCGGCGGGCATCATGCGCGCACCGCCTTCGCCTGGCGACGCTCGCGCAGGAACGTGCGGATGCGCTTGGCGAGCGGGTGGCGGCTGTAGAGGCGCCAGTTCTTGAACCACTTGCCCGCACCCCAGATGATCGCGAGCCAGAGGCCCACCGCAGCGAGGAAAAGGGCTGCCATGAACATGGCTACCGCGAGAGCGCGGGCGAACTCGCCGACCGTGCCGATCGCGGAGATGACGATCGCGATCACTTGCACGTCTCCGGGGTCTGGTGGGTGTTGGTCTGGGTGATGAGGCAGCGCGTGAACTGGCGCAGCGCATTGAAGCGCACCGCGAGCTCGCCGTAGAGCTTGGCCGTCACCGGCTGGTCGATCGCCAGCGTCCCCATGGTGCCGTCCGGCAGCTTGCCGAGCGGCTTGGGGTCGCGGTCGATCTCACTTGGGATTGCTGGCAGCGATGCCGGCGTCGACGGCGGCACGCGCAGCGTTGGCTGCGTCGAGCACGCTGTCAGAGACGCGGCAATCGCGATAGCGAGGGTCGCTCGCGACTTCATTCTGAATCCTCTCGATCTGGGGCGTGACCTTGAGGTCGATCGCCTGGGTTCGCTGGGTCGCGAGCGCGCCCACGACGGTGCTCATCAGGTTCAGCGCCGTGTTGTCGTGCTCGGTGATCTTGTTGGCGGCCTCGACCTGGGTCTTGAACTGCGCCTCCGCGGTGGCGAAGCCGCGCTTCTCGGCCGCCTCGACCAGGTTGTCGCGCCAGGTGGTGAAGCCCCACCATGCAGCGCCGACCGCGACCACGATCGCGACGGGCTTCCAGAAGGGCTTCACGATAGCCCATACGGGCGCCAGGGCAGCGAGGCCGACCATCAGTGCGTCACCCGGTCAACAGCAACCAGCTGGGGCAGCTCGGTGCCCTCCAGATGCGCTTGCAGGGTCACGATCGAATGGCGCAGCGTGTCGGCCTCGCCGGGGGCAGCGTTGTCGTTGATGAGGAACAGCGGGGCGCCGCCGTGCGTGCGCTGGGCCAGGACGGTCATGAAATTGCGGGCCGCGTCGACTACCACGGTCGCCTCCTCCAGCGCCGCCACGACACCTTCCAGAACTTCGGTCTGGGCATCGAGAGCGGTCTGGAGGGCGACCGTGGCGTCGTCCTCTCCGGTCGGTAGAGCCATGGGCTCGATCAGAGCGGCGCAGAACACCCGCGCCTGGGGATCGTCGATCATTGCACGAGTTCCGGTTGCATGACGGTCGCCGCGTCGATCTGCTTGGCCGCCGAGAGGAGCGCGCCGGCGATCATCACCAACAGCGGGCGGCCCAGGGTCGGGTCGATGGCCTTGGCGAGAGTCTCGGTGCGCGCCGCGTGCTCGGCGGCCAGGATCGACATGGTGTCGTCGGAGACGTTGTGGTCGTTGAGGAGACCGATGTCGGTCTGGAGAAGGCGCTCGGTGACGTCGGCGGTGGTCTGGTCGCGGCTCATGCGATGTAGCTCGCAGCCATCTCGGCCTGCTGCCGCTGCTTCCAGTATTCCCGGAAGTCGATACCCAGATACTCGGCGACGTTGCCCACCACGCGGCGCTCCAGATCCCAGAGGGTCGCGTCGTTGAGCACCCAACGGTCCACGCCGTCCGGGTCATATTGGTCGAAGTCGTGGGTCGAGTTGGGCCGGCGGGGATCGAGCAATGCGATCACAAACCCGCCGGCCGCTCGAATTGCATGGGCCTGCCCCATGCGCACACTCCCGAAGCTGACCAGCGAGCCGGGCGCGACTGATGCGATCGCGCGCTCCATCCAGTAGTTCGGGCCGTGTTCTGTCTCGTATTCCTTGCCCAGGTCACCGAGAGCCTGGCGCACCGTCACGGTGTCGCCATAGTCGGGCCGGGAAACCAGCTTCGCCTTGCCCTCCTGGGTCGACACGTCGTCCCAGGTCAGGCCGTAGCGTTCCATGGTGAGCCGACGAAGGGGCTCGCTGTCGTCGACAGCCTGGACGCCGAACGGTTCCAGGAAGCGCTGCGCGGTGCTCTTGCCGTGCTGGGGATGACCACAGATCCCAATGATTTTCACGGTGGCGCTCATGCCGCAGTCGCTTCCTGGGTTCGTCGATCGCTTACGCGGTCAGCGCAGCGATGTTGGTGCGGGCACGCGCGGCGCGCTCGGCTTCGGCGGTCGCGGCGGCGGCCTGCGCAGCCAGCTTGTCGGCCTGCTCCTGGAGAGCCTTGGCCTTCGCGACCTGGGCAGCCTCGGCGGCGGCGAGCTTGGCGGTGACGGTCGTCAGGACCGACACGATGGTGTCGACCGACTTGGTCGGCAGCAGGCGGGCGACCAGCCCCGCAAGATAGTCGAATGGGTTCATGACGTTGCCCTTCTCACTCGGTTGCGTTGTTTCGCTTCGGTGAGTGTGTGTGTAACGACACACACAAAGGGGCGCAAGCGCTATTTTTCGACCGGACCAGAAAGTGCGTCGATCAGCAATTTGCGCTGCGCTTCGTCGAGCTTGTCGATCGAGCGCAGCAGCCCGCGCACGGCCTTGGGCAGCGCGTTGATGGCCTCAATCTGGCCGGCTATCCGCGACGCGATCTCCTCCTCGGGCATGTGCAGCAAGCATACCGAGTAGATGTCCGACTTGCGCACGCCGAGCTTGGTCGCGAGCGCGTCCACCCGCTCGATCGCGGCGATGCTGACCTTGGCACTGACCGTCTTGGTGGCGATCGTCTTGAACAGGTTCATGCAGCCATCCCTACGGGCATTGGACGCTGGAAGCCCAGCGCAGCGAAGTCGAAGTCCTTGCCGCGCGGGAGGATGCCCTCCGCAAAGCCGGCGGTCTGCTCCACGATCGCGCGACGCGCCTTGGCGTGCTTAATGAGGTGCTTGTTGTTGCCGTCCTCGAAGTCGACCAGGAACGCGAAGTTCGGGGTCTTATACTTCTTGCGCAGCGCGCGGCCGATGCGCTGGCGGATCGCGACCTCGGCTTTGCCGCCGCCGGCCATGATGAGGATCTGGAGCGCGGGCACGTCGACGCCCACGTCGATGATCGTGGACCCGATGACGTAATCGAACTCGCCGGTCGCCAGCTTCTTGAGGGCTTCCTTGCGCTTGTCGTTGCCGCTCTCGCCGAAGATGAACGCGCCCTTGAGCCCGCACTGTTTCAGCATGTCGTGCAGGATCTTGCCGTGCTTCTGGCGCTTGACCAGGATGCCGACCGGCAGGCCCCAGCGCGAGCCGCGGATCGTCTCGGCGCAGACGTGCTTGTTGCGCGTCATGTTGTTGACGATCCCGAGATCCTCGGCCTTCTGCCAGGCGGTCGCGCGGCGCAGCGTTGGCGGCTGCTCCTTCGCGCCGATCGGGATGTATTTGAAGAACGGCTTCGCGAGGATGCCGCAGCCGATCAGATACTCCTCGGTGACCCGGAGACGGATCGGGCCGAAGCGCGCGATCAGCCGAAGGTCGGATTCGCCGTCCTTCATCATCGGGGTCGCGGTGAGCGCCAGACGGTAGTGCGCGTTCCGGCACTTGCCGAGCACGTCGTAATAGCCGTTGCCGCCGGCCTCGTGGGCTTCTTCGCCGATCACGAACTCGACGCTGTCGAGAAACGCGATCGCCTCGTCATAGCGACGCTGCCAGCGCTCGGTTGCGCGCTTCTTCTCGTCGAGGGTCGACGTCAGGGGCAACTCCAGCGGGGCGATGCGCTGCGATAGCGTGGGGACCATCGCGCAGACCACGTCGCCAGAGGTGTCCCAGGTGCTGTCGCCCACATAGCTGACCGTGAAGCCCTTGAGCTTCGACGCGATCTCGGTGCCCAGCTTGGCGAGCAGCTGATCGTCGGAGAGCTTGGCGAGGATCGCTTTGCCCATCTCGTCGAGCGCCTCGCCCATCTGGTAGAGCAGCGCCTGGCGCGTGGTGACGAACATCGTCTTGCGGCCGATGCGGGTGATGCACAGCGCGGCCACGCGCGACTTACCACCGCCGGTGGCGATCTGCGCGATGTAGCTGCCGTGCTTCTCCAGGATGCGCACCGCCTTGAACTGGTATTCGCGGTTGGGGTCGGGCGCGTGCTCGTCGACGATCGGGCACTTCTGGGTCGGCATCGGCCCGAGCGGCGCCGGCAGGGGCTTGCGCACCTGCTGAACCTCCCAGCCCTCGTTCTGGAGCGTTGCGATCGCGGTCGCGATGAAGCCCGCCGGGAAACGACCGCTGGTCCAATCATAGAGGGTCGAGCGGCCATCCCACCCGCCGGAGCGGCCGGCGTCGGTGTGCTCGTAGCCGTCCACGATGAACGACATGGCGTCCGACAGGGCCAGCTTGGTCGGGTCATCAATGCCCTCGACCTTGGCAAGGACGGGGTTTGAGAGAACGCGCGCAATCTTTGTCATCGCTCTCATATTACCGTTTTGAGCTTACTTTGTCGAGTGCATACTAACACACACAATCTCGCTTCGACTTACCCGTTCAGGTAAGATTGTGGCTTCCTACACAAGCCAAATGCGTGTAGGATGACACACACGAAAGAGAGGTTGCCGACCTGATGAATTACGAGATGCGAGACCCTCGCACGATCGAGCCGAGTCCCTGGAACGCCAACGTGGTGTCCCATGAGAACGAGGAGAAGCTCCGCGCGTCGATCGAGCGTCACGGGATGTTCAAGCCGATCCTGATCCGCGAGCTGCCGAGCGGCACGCTGGAGTGCATCGGCGGCTGGCACCGAGCCGAACAGGCGATCGAGCTCGGCTATGCCGAGGTGCCCTGCATGAACCTGGGCGCGATCAGCGACGAGAAGGCCAAAGAGATCAGCCTGGCCGACAACGCGCGCTACGGTATCGACGACACGCTCAAGCTGTCCGAGCTGCTGGCCGACCTGGACACGGGCGAGCTGTCGATGGTGCTGCCCTGGAACCAGCGCGACATCGCCGCGATCACCGCCAGCCTGTCGGTCGACATCGACGACCTCGACATCGACGAGCCGGTGCTGCCCGACGAGGACGACGACGCCGAAGACGAGGCGCCCGCGCCCAAGGTCACCAAGACCCACCAGACGATGCGCTTCCGCAACGCGCTGGGCGACGCTGCGCGCATCTCCGACCTCATCACGAAGACGATGCAGGAGCAGGGCTTCACCAAGGAGGACGACCTCACGAACGCGGGCGACGCCCTCGCCTTCCTGCTGCTCAAGGACAACGGCGATGCCGAGTAATCTCGAAGACGATCTGGAGCCCAAGTTCGGCTCCGAGTGCTCCACCTGCAAGTTCGTCAACCGGCCGCGCACCTGCCGCGGCTGCGACTTCGGTGAGCTGTTCGAGGAAGGTGAGCCGGAAGGGCTCGACACCATTTTTGCGCGAAAGGGTGCATGGTGAGCAACACACACACGTCCGACCCCTACGATCTGGTTAAGCTGCCCACCGAGATGTGGGCGATCGACAAGGTCAAGCCGTATGCGAAGAACACGAAGGTCCACTCGCCGGCGCACATCGCCAAGCTCAAGGCGAGCATCCGTGCCGATGGTCTGTTCGACGCGCTGATCGTCGACTTTGACGGCGTGCTGATCGCCGGCCACGGTCGCTACGAGGCGCTGGTCGCGCTGGGCCACACCACGGTCCCGGTGAAGCATGCCGCGCACCTGTCGAAGAACCAGGCCGACGCGGCGCGCATTGCGCACAACAAGACGGCGTCGACCGAATACGACAGCGGCTTCATGGCCGAGGAGCTCCAGCGCCTGATGGACGCCGACGACGTGGACATCGCCGCGCTCGGCTTCGACGAGCACGAGCTGGACTTCCTGGTCGAGGATCTGGGCGACATGAACGTCGGCGCGATCTCGACCGACCTGGACGCCGACATCGACGCGCAGGACGCCGAGACCGAGGAGAAGGTCGCGAAGACGGACGCCAGCAACGAGAAGCTGGTCAAGGCCCTGGGCTTCAACGAGGTGCCGATCGCCGCGGTGAAGGACGTGCGCCGGTTCATCGCCAAGATCGAGGCCGACACCGGGCTCAAGGGCGCCGAGGCGTTCGTGGAGTTCTGCCGTGGACAGTGAGCAGCTTTGCCTGTTCGGCTGCGAGGGCGGCTGCGGGGTATGCGGCGGCAGCCGTGACCCCGCGGCGCTCGACGACTGCATTTGCGTGATCGAGACCGCTACCGGCCGCGTGGTCGAGCGGTGCGCCCACCACGACGACGTGGCGGCCGAGAACGTCATCCGCATCGACGATGGTCGCCCATACTCGGGTGACCCCGCCGAGATCGACGAGCGAGCGCAGGAGACGATCGAGAAGCTGGAGGAGGTCATCGGCCTAGTCCGCGGCGGCCAGGCAACGGGCGTGTGCATCGTCTACGGTGTGGTCTGGCCCGGCTCGGACAACATCGTGTCGTGCGGCTCGGTCACCAGCGAGCACATCTACGCGAACCCCATGCCATATCTGGGCGGGCTGTCGCGCCTCGCTCACCGGATCAACACCCAGATGGATGACGACATCCTCGACGGAATGATGGAAGACGGCCATGCGGATTGAGCTCAACAAATCGTTTCAGAGCCGCACCGAGCGATCGGAGCGGGTCATCAAGGTCGCCGAGGCGTTCGGGCTCGGGCTCGAGGATCGCGAGTTCACCGTGCTGGACAAGGTCGAGGTGGACGTGAACCGCGGCGACGTCGTCTACATCTGCGGGCAGTCAGGCGCCGGTAAGTCGGTGCTGCTGCGCGAGCTGGCGGCCAAGCTGGGCGAGGCCGGGGAAGCGGTCGCCAACATCGACCAGGTCGAGCTCCAGCCGGACAAAGCCCTGATCGACCAGGTGGGCGACGACAGTCTGGCTGATGCGATCCGCCTGCTGTCGGTGGCGGGCCTGTCCGACGCTTACCTCTACATCCGCAAGCCCGGTGAGCTGTCGGACGGTCAGCGCTATCGCTTCCGCCTGGCGAAGCTGGTCGAGGGCGGCGCTGATGTGTGGGTGGCCGACGAGTTCGGCGCCGTGCTCGATCGCGTCACCGCGAAGATCGTCGCCTGGAATCTTGCCAAGGTCGCCCGTGCGCACGGAAAGACCCTGATCGTCGCTACCACCCACACTGACCTCCAAGAGGAACTTGCCCCGTCCCTCACCATCACCAAGCGCTTCCACGACCGCATCAAGATCGAGACGCTGCATGGTGACTGACACGCACATACGGGTGCTCGACATGGGCGTCAACCCTGATTTGCGCTGGTCGGCTGAACGCATCGCGTCGCCGCGCCCGCGGCTGTCGCTGATCGAGAACATGACCGTGCAGCGCGGCACGATCGAGGATTGGCGCACCCTGGAGGCGCTCCACTACAAGCAATCGGGCAGCCTGCCGGCCGGCAGCCACCACTTCACGCTCAAGCTCGGCGACGAGCTGATCGGGTGCCTGGTGATGGCCTCGCCCAAGCTCCTGCTCAAGGAACGCCACGTCATCTTCCCGAAGCTCAAGCCGAGCGGCCAGGACAACAAGATGACGAACCAATACCGCATGAAGTGGATCAACGCCAACATGTCGGTGGTGGCGCGGGTAGTTGTGGACACGATGTATCGCGGCGCCGGCCTCGCCTATCGGTTCACGAACATCGCGAGCCGAATGGAGGGCAAGCGGTTCATCGAGATCCAGAGCT
This sequence comes from Candidatus Sphingomonas excrementigallinarum, assembly GCA_019112965.1. Classification (GTDB taxonomy): domain Bacteria; phylum Pseudomonadota; class Alphaproteobacteria; order Sphingomonadales; family Sphingomonadaceae; genus Sphingomonas; species Sphingomonas excrementigallinarum. The sequence goes on from DXIH01000175.1 coordinate 17,331, forward strand.
CCATGTCGAAATACAACATGTTCGCCCACAAAGCCGGCTTCCAGTTCGTCAAGCCGATGCGGTCGAACATGTATGACGTCGGCATCAAGTTCTTCCGCTCGACTTTCGACAGCGACCCCGCCGATCTGGAGGCGATCATCGACGAGGTGATGGGCAAAGGCGACATCGAGCGCGCTGCGATCGAGGCCGCGACCAAGGAGTTCTACTACGGCCACTCGGCCCTGGAGAAGACGGGCAAGAGCCTCGGCGGCGTCGGTGAAGCGCGCGTCGCCAAGATGAGCCTGCGCGACTGCGTCCACGCCTTGCAGCAGATGGTCCTCGCCTCGCCGCTCTACGGGATCTACACGAACCCGGACGTCGGCGCGACCCTCCCCTCGGTGCTCCCGATCACGGCGTTCGACCGCCAGGCGCCGACCGCGAAGCTGGTGATCTGATGGCTCTGACGCCCTACACCGACAAGCGCCGCGGGGTCATGATGACCGCCAAACAGCACGCCGTCCTCAAGGCCCTCGTGAAAGGGAACCCCGATGGCTCGCTGCTCGACGTGTGGCAGCTGATCGAGGCGACCGCGCCCGGCACGACGCGCGGGGCCATGATCTGCACCCTCCGACACCTGGTCGCGCACGGCCTGGTCCGGGAAGATGAGCTGGTCGTTCGCCGGTCCCGCAAGGTCAGAACGCTCGCCGCGACAGACGCTGGGCGCGATCTCGTTCGCCCCGCAAAGCTACCCGCCGGAGTGAGTTCGGGCAAACCGTGAACCCCCTAGCGCGCGCCCGCGTGTATATATAACCCCGCGTAGCGCGTGGGCGCGCATCCATAAGAATCAAATATCTAATAGATTCACGAATC
>DXIH01000176.1 GCA_019112965.1 Candidatus Sphingomonas excrementigallinarum
AGGCCTGGGCCAGCCCCGATCCGGCGGGGGCGGCGGGGGCAGGGCAGGCGACGCATTCCGTGATCGCCACCACGGTGGCCGGAGCGATCGGTCGTGCATGATGCGCCGTGCCGATGATGTCGCCCGGCAGATAGAAGCTCATGAACTGGCGCCGCCCGTCGGGCAGGATGCGCACCCGCGCCGCCCAACCCTGGAGGAGGAGGAGCGGATCGGCCATGGGGCGGCCGATCGTCTGGAAGGTATGGCGCAGCGGATAGGTCTGCGCGTGTTCGGCGGCGGTGTCGAGCCGGGCCAGATCCGCTTGGTCCAGCGGGGTCAGCGCGCTCAGTCGCCGGATGGCGGCAGCGGCGGTCCCCTCCGGCGCGGTGGCCGAGGACGGCGAGGGCGACAGGGCGGCGGCGTTAAAAGAAGTCATGCGCATCCTTTGTCGGGTATCAGGGCGCCGATCGCGCGGATGATGCGGTCGGGCTGGAACGGCTTGGCGACGATCGATGCCGATCGATAGGCGGCGGGCAGCGCCCATTCGTCATAGCCGGTCAGGAAGGTCCAGGGCACATCGCGTGCCGAGAGCCGGTCGGCGATCTCGAACGCGCGCTCGCCCGCCAGATTGACGTCGAGCACGGCCGCGTCGAGCGGCTGGCTTTCGGCCAGGTCGAGGCCCTGTTCCAGTGTGGCGACGGGGCCGATCACGATCGCATCGGCCGCCCGCAGGGCACGTTCCAGGTCGCGGGCGATGAAATACTCGTCCTCGACCACAAGGATACGCTTGTCGGCCAGTGGCGATCGGCGGTTCATCCCTCGGTGCTCCGGTTCAACGGGTCAACGTCGTCTGCGGTCCATGGTAGCGTTATCACGCACAGGGCGCCGCCACCGCGAAATTCCAGTCTCGTCCGCGCGCCCAGACCATAGGGAAGAGCCTCGCGGATCAGCTCGGTCCCGAATCCCTGGCGAACAGGCGGGACCGGCATCGCTGGTACACCCGTTTCATCCCATTTTACAATCAGTTCGCATTTGCCGTTTGATTTGGGTTCGATGGCCCAGGCGATCGACAGCCGTCCAGCGGGGTGGCGCAACGCGCCATATTTCAGCGCGTTGGTGGTCAGTTCATGGATCGCGAGGCCGATGGTTTCCGCCGTATCCGCCGGCAGCGACACGTCCGGCCCCTCGATGGACAGCCGATCATCCTCGATCGCGCCGACGCCCAGCAACTCGTCGCGGATCAAGTTTTCCAGGTCGACCCGGCCCGACCGCGTCTGTGTCGCGACGACCTGGGTGCGCGCGAGCGAATCGAGTCGCCCGCGGAAGTGATCCGAAATCTCGTCGATCGGCCCGCCGCTCTCGACCGTGCGGGTGAAGATCGAGCGGACGATGGTCAGGATGTTGCGGACCCGGTGCTGCAACTCGGCGACCAGCGTCTCCTGCCGCTCGCGCAGGCGGCGCAGTGTATCGATGTCGGTCGATGTCCCGAACCATTCGACGATGGTGCCATTGTCGTCGCGCACCGGCGTCGCGCGCGTCTTGAACCAGCGATAGCGGCCGGTCTGGCCGTGGCGCAGCCGCCCCTCCATCGTCAGATTGCCACGCTCGCCCGCACTTTCCCAGAAGCGCTGCGCGGCGTCGCGGTCGTCGGGATGGACGGCGGCCAGCCAGCCATGGCCCAGGCTCCGCTCGACGCTCAGCCCCGTCATCGCCACCCATTGCGGGCTGGCCCAGGTCCATTGGCCGTCGCGCGTCGCGGTCCAGACGAGTTGCGGAATCCCCTCGATCAGGCTCAGCAGCCGCCGCTGGCTGGCGCGCGAGGCGACCTCGGCGCGTTTGCGCAACAGCGCCTGGACGATGGCGGGGGCCAGTTCCTCGGCAATGGCGCGCTCTCGCTCGGTAAAGCCGGTCGGATGGTTGCCCAGCGCGAACATCGCGAAGGTCTCGCCATCGCGACGCAACGGCACCCCCAGGAAATTGCGCAACATCGGGTGCCCCTCGGGCGTGCCGACCCGGTCGGGGTGGCTGGCCGGATCGTTGACGATCAGGCTGCGGTCCTGGAGGATCACCTGGCCGAAGATACCGTGGATCTTCATGCCGTTGGGAAGCTGGCGCTGGCTGAAATCGGGATCGCTGCCCGCATAGGCGGCCCAGCCGCGCTCGCTGATCGCGATATGGTCGAGCCGGTCGTTCGACTCGCGCTGTTCGCCGAAAAAGCTGAACGCCGCGCCTGTCAGGTCCTCGGCCACCGCCAGGCACAATTGGCCCAGTTCCTCCTCGGTCGAGGCGCGCAAAGCCTCCTGCAGGATGCGGTTTATGCCCGCCAGCACATGCGAGTCATGCGGCAGCGGTCCCCTGGGGGGGGCGGACAAAGGCGTTTGTCCGTGGAGGGAGGCGAGTTCAGTCATGCGCGAAAGGGTCCGATCGGCTTCAACGATCCCGGCCGGTGCGGGCTCCCCGATACACACGAAATCGGATCAACTGGCAAATGTCCGATATGGACCGAAAGGAACCGGGGATTTGTCACCCTCTCGCCTGACCGGCGGCGGGGGGCTATGAGCCGGACCATGTCCCAGGCTTTTTCCGTGCGCTTCGCCATGCTGCGCCTGCTTCTTCTGGTCTGCCTTGCGTGCGGGGGGATCGCGACCGGGCAGGGGGCCCTGGCGCAGGGCGATGCGGCGGCGGCGTCTACCACCCGCATCGCGCAGGCGGAAATGGATGTGCGCGCGGTCGACCGGGCGCTCGACGCGCGGGTCGATGACGACGACCGGCGTGAACTGCGCGACCGGGCGCAGGGGGCCAAGGACGCGACGGCCCAGGCGGTGGCCGACCTGAACGAGCAGCTGGCGCTGGTCAACGCCCGGATCACCGGGCTGGGCACGCCGACGCCGGGCGAGGTGGAAGCGCCCGAGCTGGTCGCGCAGCGCAAGGCGCTGTCGACCCTGCGCTCGACGCTCGATGCCGCGATCAAGCGCGGGCGGCTGGCCGGGGTCGAGGCGGGGCAGCTGATCGACGAGATCGACCAGAGCAAGGCGGCGCAGTTCAACGAGAAACTGTCCTCCAAGGCCCCGTCGCCGCTCAGCCCGGCTTTCTGGAGCATCGTGCTGGAACAGGCACCGCGCGACTGGCGGCGGGTCGTCCTGTTCCTGAAACAGGGCGGCGAGCAGATCGCCGAGCAATGGCGCGGCGGCATTCCGTGGCAGGCGCTGCTCGGCTTTGCGCTGGCGGTCATCCTGATCGGTCCCGTGCGGCTGGGCGCGCATCGGCTGGCACAGCGGCGCCTGATCGCCGAGGCGCCGCCCAGCCGGGTGCGCCGATCGGCCTATACCTTCTGGCGGGTGGCGGTGGGTACGCTCTGCCCGCTGGCCGCCGCCTTCATCCTGGTCCAGGGGCTGCGCTGGTCGGGTCTGTTGCCGCAGCGTTGGACCAGTTTCCTCGACGGCTTCGTCTTCGCCTCGGGCGTGGCGGGGTTCACCGCCGCCGTCACGGGCGCGGTGCTGATGCGCAGTCAACCCTCGTGGCGGATCGCGCCGCTCGACGACGAAACCGCCACCCGTTTGCGGCCGCTGTCCTGGGGGCTGACCCTGCTGACCTTCATCACCACCATGGTGATGTCGTTCGAGGGCGCGATCGGCAGCAGCCGCAGCGCGGTGATCGCCACCCAGGCGGTCGAGGCGCTGCTCCACCTGTTGCTGATCGTCGCGACGCTGGTGGTGCTGGGCCAGCTGCGCGCGCGCCGCGCCGCGCAGGCCGATCAGGCGACCCATGCGGGCGTCAGCGCGGGGTTGAGCGTGGCGACGCTGATCGCCTGGGTCGCTGTCGGGGTGGCGGGGCTGGCGCTGCTGATCGGCTATATCTGGTTCAGCTGGTTCGCGGCGGTGATGATCGGCTGGACCGTGCTGCTCGGCTCGGCGCTCTATCTGATGATGGTGGCGGCGGACGATATCGCCACCTCGGTCTTCACGCGCGACAGCAAGGTCGGCGTCACCCTGACCCGCGCCCTGGGCGTGCGCGGCAGCATGATCGACCAGTTCGGGCTGGTCCTGTCGGGCATCATGCGCCTGGCGCTGGTGCTGCTGGTCCTGGGCGTGTTGCTGCGTCCGTTCGGGGCGAGCGGCGATCCGGGGGCGATCTTCGACCAGCTGGCCAGCGTCGCCGACGGGATCAAGGTCGGCAATGTCTGGATCTCGCCCGGCGCGATCCTGCGCGGGCTGGCGGTGCTGTTCGTCGGGCTGGGGCTGGTGCGCCTGTTCATGCGCTGGCTGGAGCAGCGTTACCTGCCCGCGACCGATCTGGACGGATCGGGGCGCAACTCGGTCAGCCTGGTCGCGCGCTATATCGGCATCGCGCTGGCGGTCATCTGGGCGCTGGCGTCGCTGGGCATCGGGATAGAGCGGATCGCGCTCCTGTTGTCCGCCTTGTCGGTCGGCATCGGTTTCGGCCTTCAGGCGATCACCCAGAATTTCGTCTCCGGCCTGATCCTGCTGGCCGAGCGGCCGATCAAGATCGGCGACCTGATCCGCGTCGGCACCGATGAGGGCGATGTGAAGCGGATCAGCGTGCGCTCGACCGAGATCGAGCTGGCCGACCATTCGACGCTGATCGTCCCCAATTCCGAGCTCATCACCAAGTCGGTGCTTAACAAGACGCTGGCCGGGCCGCTGGGACGTATCCAGATCCAGTTCTCGGTCCCGATCGAGTCGGATGCCGACATGGTGCGCGGCATCGTGCTCGACTGTTTCACCGCCGAGCAAGCGGTGCTGGCCGACCCGGCGCCCAAGGCCTTTATCGACTCGATCATCGACGGGCGCATCCATTTCAACTGCTTTGCCCATGTCGAAAGCCCCCGCGCGGCCTATGGTACGCGCAGCGCCGTGCTGTTTGCGTTGCTCGCCGCGCTTCGGAGCAAGGGAATCGAGATCGGCACCCTGCCGCAGAAGATGGAACTGGTGCGTCACGGCGGGACGACGGCCCCCGCCGCCCGGTCGGCACGGCCCGAAGATGAAGCCGGGATGAAATGAACAAGTCCCAACTGGTCATGGAAAGGTAACACCAGCTTCTTGGAGCGCTCCTATCCGCGCGGCCAGCGACGACCGGAAGGTCGATCGGGGGATAGGGATAAAAACCACCATGAATACCAATTTCGTTCGCGCCGCGCTGCTGGGCGGTTCCGCGCTCTTCGCGATCACGGCCACGCCGGCTTTCGCGGCCGACAGCAAGCCTGCCGCCGATCCGACGCCTGCCGCGGCGGCCGCCGACCCGAACGCGGATGCCGGTCAGCTGAAGGACATCGTCGTCACCGCGACCAAGCGTGAGACCAGCCTCCAGAAGACCCCGATCGCCATCTCGGTCCTGGACCCGGTCGCGCTGAAGGACCGTCACGTCCAGAGCCTGCTCGACCTGGCCGACGGTTCGGTCCCCAGCCTGCGCGTCGCCACCTTCGAGGCGCGCCAGTCGGCGCTGACCGTCGGTATCCGCGGCATCGTGCCGTTCGACCAGAACCAGACCGCGCGCGACACCGGCGTCGGCGTCTATTATGACGGCGTCTATGTCGGCCGCTCGCAGGGCCTGAACGCCGCGTTGTTCGATATCGAGCGGATCGAAGTGCTGCGCGGGCCGCAGGGCACGCTGTTCGGCCGCAATACCGAGGGCGGCGCGCTGTCGATCGTCACCGCCAAGCCGACCGGCAAGTTCGGCGGCTCGCTGACCGCGGGGTTCGGCAATTACGGCGCGTACAACACCTCCGCGCACGTTAATCTGCCCGAGTTCAACAACATCTCGGTCAAGCTGGACGGCGTGATCCAGCACCAGAATCCGTTCGTGAAGGACCCGCTGCCCGGCAGCGTGGGCTGGGGCGCGTTCAACCGGGTCGGCGGCCATGTCGCGGCGCTCTGGAAGCCGGTCGACGGTTTCTCGGCCGAGCTGTCCTATGACCAGGCCAAGGACCAGAATACCCCGAACTACAGCCAGCTTATCAGCTACAACCCCAATGGCTATCCGGTCGCCACGCTGGCGCAGATCAACGCCAATGGCGGCAAGCTGCCCGCGGGCTTCATCGCGCCGTTGTCGCCGCTGGTCACCGTGTCGGGCGACAACCGCATGAAGACCGCCGATATCGGCGTGCCGCAGCAGTACAGCGTCGACCGCACGCATGGCTTTTCGGCCAAGCTGAACTATGACGTCGCACCGGGCCTGGAGCTGCGTTCGATCACCGCATGGCGCGGCGTGTCGACCGACCAGTGGGACAATTCGGGCGGCGCGCACCGCACCGTGTTCCTGCCGAACGGCAAGTTCAGCCGCTACAGCCTGTCCTTCATGCAGCAGCACCAGTTCAGCCAGGAATTCCAGGCGGTGGGCAGCCTGCCGCAGCTCGATTACGTCGCGGGCCTCTATTACTACACCGAAAACGCCCGCGAACAGGCGGCGACCCCGTCGACCAACCAGTGGAATGCCGACGGCACCGGCTATACCATCCTGTCGCAGACCGCGCTGGGCACCATCACCTCGGGCAACCAGGGTTGGGCGCCGGGTTCGTTCTTCTTCCAGCGCGGCAGCTTCGCGCGCGCCTATAGCTATGCCGCCTTCGCCCAGGCGACCTACACGCCCGAAGGCTTCGACGCCTTCCACCTGACGCTGGGCGGCCGCTACACGAAGGACAAGCGCAACGGCACACTGTACCTGGTGCAGGGCAAGGCGACGAACTTCCCCTTCACCTTCAACAACAACCGTTTCGACCCGATGGTGACGGCGGCGTTCGACGCGACCGACTCGATCCATCTCTATGCCAAATATTCGACGGGCTACCGCGCGGGCGGCGCGAACGACCGTTCGCAGACCTTCACCGCCTTCGGGCCGGAATCGGTCAAGGCCTATGAGATCGGGTCGAAGATGGACCTGTTCGAGCACCGCGTCCGCCTGAACCTGGCGGGTTACATCATGGACCGCACCGGCACCCAGATCGACTTCGACAATGTCGACACCAATCCGGCGAGCCCGACCTACAATCTGCATACCGAGGAAACCCGCAACGCGCCGGGCACGTCCAAGATTCGCGGGATCGAGGCCGACATCACGACCAACCCGGTCGAGGGCATGACGCTCGGCGCGTCCTATGCCTATACCTATACCAAGATCCCGCCGACGGCGAACCCGTTCCTGAACAACGCGCTGACCCAGGTGTTCGTGGTCTATACGCCGCGCAACGCCGCCTCGGCCTATGTCGATTACGAGATGCCGCTGCCGGGTTCTGAGGCCAAGGTCCGCTTCCACCTGGACACCAACTATGCGGGTCCGGCGTACAGCTTCCAGAACGAGACGACGCGCACCGACAAGACCTTCGTGGTCAATGGCCGCCTCGCGCTCGCCGACATCCCGCTGACCGAGGGCGGCACCCGGATGACCGTGTCGCTGTGGAGCCGCAACCTCCTCAACAACACCTATATCTATCGCCGCTCGGCCGCCAATTCGGTGGCGACGCCGACCTATACCAACGGCGTGCAGACCGGCGCGAGCTATGGCGGCGTGCTGGGCGACTATGGCAACTTCAATCCGCCGCGCACCATCGGCCTGGAGGGCACGGTTCGCTTCTGATCCCGATCCCATACCCAAACTTCAGGGCCGTCCTTCGGGGCGGCCCTTTTTTCGTCGGGATCACTGCAAGGGCTCAATGCAAGCCCCTCCCCTTCAGGGGAGGGGTGCGTTCACCTCATGGTATTTCGCGCTATCGACGGGGCAAGGTCATCGACACGACCAGCCCCGGCGCGGCATCGTCCAGCTCCAGCCGCCCGCGATGCAGCCGCGCGATCGCCGCGACCAGGGGCAGGCCCAGGCCATGGCCCCCCGCCGTCGCTCGCGCCGCATCGAGCCGACCGAAACGGCGCAGCGCCCGGGCGCGGTCCTCGGGCGCGATGCCGGGGCCGTTATCGGCGATCCGCAAGACCACATCATCTTCGGCGGCGTCGAGCGACACATGGATCATGTCGACGCCATATTTGATCGCGTTGCCGATCAGATTGACCAGCGCCTGGGTCAGCAGCTGCCGGTCGCCGACGAAATCCGGGATTGTGACCCCGACCGTGATGCCCAGGGACTGCCCCGCCTCCTCGACCACCGGGATCATCATCGCCGCGGTGTCGCGAACCAGCGCCGACAGGTCGAGGGGCGCGAACCCCGCCCGGCGATGCCCCGCCTCGATCTCGGCGATGCGAAGGAGCGCGGCGAACATCGCCAGCAGGGCATCGCACTGCGCCAGTGCGGCATGGGTGCGCTCGGCCTGGGCGGGGTCGCCTGCATCCTCGACCAGGCGCGCCAGCTGCCCGCGCAACCGCGACAAAGGCGTGCGCAGGTCATGGGCGATGTCGTTCGCCTGGCTGCGCATCGCCTCCATCAGCTCGGCGATACGGTCGAGCATGTGGTTGAAGGCGGCGGCCTGACGGTCGAACTCGTCGCCCGATCCGGTCAGGGGCACGCGGTGGCGGATATTCCCCGCGACGATCGCCTCGACCGTGGCGCGCTGGTCGGCGATGCGGCGGCCGACCAGCATCGAAAAGGCGCTGAGGCCACCGACCACGATCAGGACGATCGAGCCGAACCCGATCAGATAGATGAGGGTGCGCGTTGCGCGGTGGCTGTCGAACGGCTCGGTCTCGGCCACCACCGCCAGCCGCCGCCCTTCGCCCGCATCGCGAACCAGCGCGCGGCCATGCGACAGGCCGATGATCCCGTCACGCTGGCGCAGGTCCGACCGGCCCATCGGCAGGGCGAAGCGCGGTGCGATATTGCCGCCGAGCCTGCGTCCGTTCGCCCCCAGTAGCAACAGGCCGACGTCGCCGGTGTCGCGCTGGCCCGACAATGTGGCGATTCGGTCGAGCAGCAGTGGGGTGGGGAGGTGCACCTCACCCGCATCGCGCTCCAGCACGAGGTCGGCCACCACCTCGATCCGCCGGTCGACCGCCCGCGCGACCGTCACCCGGTTGGCCGCCAGGATCGCGAAGCCGGTGCCGACCGTGGCGATCAGGAACAGGGCCAGGACAGCGATGGTCAGCCCGCGCAGCGACAGACGACGGATCGCGCCCTGGATCATGGTTTCAGCGAATAACCGATCCCGCGCACCGTCTCGATGGGATCCTCCCCGCCATCCTCGGTCAGCTTGATGCGCAGCCGCCGGATATAGACGTCGACGATATTGGTCTCGGGCTCGAAGTCATAACCCCAGACCCGCTCGATCAGCATGGCGCGGGTCAGCACTTCGCCCGCGTGGCGCGCCAGTTCGGCCAGCAGCTTGAGTTCCAGATTGGCCAGCGTGATCGGCTGGCCGCCGCGCCAGGCGCGAAAGCTGGTCGGGCTGACCACGATGTCGCCTGCGCGGATCGTGTCGCTTTCGCTGACCGTCCAGCGGCGGCCCCGGATCACCGCCTGGATGCGCGCGACCAGTTCCGGCGGCTCGACCGGCTTGACGACATAATCGTCCGCGCCCGCCTCCAGCCCTTCGACCTTGTCCGTCGCCATCGACAGCGCGGTCAGCATGATGACCGGCACGGTGATCCCGCGGGTGCGCAGCGTCTCGACCACCGACAGCCCGTCCAGGCGCGGCATCATCCGATCGAGGATCACCGAATCATATTGCTCGCGGTCCATCGCGGCGAGCGCGAGGCGTCCGTCGCCGACATGCTCGACTCGGTGGCCGAGCGCGCGCAGTTCGGCGGCGAGCGCCTGCGCATAGGCGGCATCGTCCTCGACCAGAATCAGGTGCAGACTCATCATGTCTTCCAAATCGTCAACGCAGATGTGCCCTATCGATCAGAATTACGCTGGCAAGATCGTGCGGTTCGTATCGCGTTGGAACAATCGGGACAGCTGGGCAGAGAGTTAACCACTGCATGACGCAATCGTCATGCGTATCAGCAGTCCGATCGAGGAAAAGGCGCGTCCTGCATCGTCGGACCCGTCGCAAGGCTCCTTTGGGGGCCGAAGGGATTGAATGATGGCGACCAACATCACGATCGACGGCAACCTGTCCGACTGGAATGCGACCGACCGGATCGATAGCGGGCTGGGCGCGGGCTATGCCATCTATGCCCGGGCGGACGGCACCGACTTCGTCTTCGCGATGACCGCGCCGATGGCGATCGGGGCGAACACCACCGCCTGGCTCAACACCGATCGCAATGCGGCGACGGGGTATCAGGTGTTCGGTTTTGCCGGTGGCGCCGAATATAACGTCAATTTCAACGCCGACGGCACCGTCTCGCTCTATCAGGGCGGCGCGGGCGAGACGCTGGTGCTGGCGGGGTTGCAGGCGGCGTGGTCGGCGGACCGCCAGACGGTGGAGTTCCGCGTGCCCAAGGCCGCGATCGGCGACCCGCAGGCGGTCGACACGCTGTTCGACGTCAACGACCAGGTGTTCCTGCCCGGCAATTATTCCGCCAAGCCCTTCACCGTCTTCAACGACACCGGCATCACCGCCGACCCGTCGCACCGCATCGCGATCGTCTGG
>DXIH01000177.1 GCA_019112965.1 Candidatus Sphingomonas excrementigallinarum
GTTGGGACGATCGGCGGCATCGCTCTGGGTACGGTTCTCAGCACCCGTAAGGGACTGGTCGAACGCGGATTTGCCGTCGTGGTGATCGCGATCGGTGCCTACATCGCAGCGGCGTCGCTTTAGGCTAAGCACTGGCAACCGCCTATTTTGAGACAGGCGATGTGCCGCAGCTCAAGAGCTTTGCCACCGACTTCATCCAGACCGTGACGGCGCATCTCAACATGGCCAAAGGCCTCAAGGCGTAAAGCTAATCGCCTGCGGCCACAGCGGGTCGCTTATCGGGAAAAGGGCGGACATGGCATGTGCGATGTCCGCCTTTTCGTTGTGACTGTATTTCGAGCGTGGTGACGCCTGTGAGCGATCCGTCATCGGATTGCAGAGTCGCTATCGTCGATGCTTGCGGCCCTTCAGCAGCGCCGCCCTTACGAAGCTATGTAGAAAAAGACGCAGAAAACCCCGCAGCGAGGTGGCTACTGGGTTGAAGGTAGATATGGTTGCGGGGGCAGGATTTGACCGCTGTAGAACCAAGTTGTCACTTGCTGCGTGCCGCGTCGGATCATTGCGCGAATCGATACCTTCTTGTCCATCCATCCCAACTTTTCGGCAAGATCGGCATCGACTCTGACCCTCGGGGTCGGTCGTTCCTTTGAGATCGACCCCATCCCCAACTCTATTCAGATGGATGAGGGCATCTCAATTTATCCGGATGACAGCGCCAGCCCGATTACCCGAATCAAACATCGCTTTCTCGCTCCGTGCCCCTGGCTTCATCGGCCGTTGCGCGTATCTGCAACGGCCGATGAAGCCAGATCGCGAGGAGACGAGCCGCCGCCCCTTGCAGATCGCCACTCACGTCGCGGGCGTTCCAGACCACGCGGACGCACACCGGACGGGCTTGGAATGCTGCTGACGATGAGCGCAGCGAAGGCATCGTCTCCCTGTGCGGACGTCGTAACTTTGAAAAGGTACGTCAGCTGCACTGGCGTGGCGTTCAGCGGTTCACAGCGCCGCCGGGTCCCAACAGAAACGCGCCACGCGCTTGACCTCGCGAGCGCATGGACATATGAGGAACATGCATCCCCCGATGTTGGGATGTGTGCGCGATGACTGTCATGTGGCTTACAGCTGCGGATGCAGGCATCGTACCGGACCGGTGGTCCGGAAACTGACGGCACGGGCACCGCAGCGGCACGAGACGGACGCATGATACAGACCAGGGGCGCGCTCCCGCTCCTCCACCGCTGACCTCTGTCAGCTGTCTGACGTCCGACCAAGGAGCTTTTTTATGTCCTGCATTGTCCGTGACCTAGTCGTGCATGTGCGCGGTGCGCTGCCCCGCCCAATGTCGATCACGACTCGCCGTGATCCGGTTGAGGGAGGCCACGCATGAGCCGCCGCCCCTCCACCGTCGCACGTCCGCTGCCGCCGCTTGTGCTCGACGGCCGCCTGACGCAACTCGCCACCGAGCGCTTTCCCGCCGCGCGCGCGCCGATGAACCAGAGCGACCGCGCCGCCTACTGGCTCGGTGAGTACGTCAAGGCGCGCCTCGAGCTACCGCATCTCAAGCCCAGCGACTTGCTCGCGCTTATCGCGGAGCAGGACGCAGCGGCATGTGGTGCGACCTTCACCCGCACAATCAAGCGGCTTGCGCAGCCGCATCTGGATGACCGCTCGAAGGCAAGCCCGTCGCCTGCCCCAGCACCGCGCCGCAAGGTGCTCGACCCCGTACCATCCACTGTATCTCCTTCCCCGGCCGTGAGCACGACGGTTGCAGTGCCAGTACCTTCGCTGCCGTCCGGCCGCGTTGATGACGATGAGGCGACGGATCCTGATCTGCTCGCACGCATGGGCCGCATGCGGGCCACCCCGCCGAGGCAGCAGGCATGAGCAACGATCCCATGCGGCTGCGAAAGCACGCCGACCGGCCGATGCTTCTGGCCAGCGGTAGCAAGGCCGGTGGCAGCGCCAAGACGAGCGTGCTGCTTGCAACCGCCTCACTCGCGCTGCTCGCCGGATTGCGCGTCGGCATCATCGATGCGGACGCGACCGGCACCAGCGCGATCTCGCACCGCGTGCAGCGCCCCGACGTGCAGGTCATTCCCCTCGTGGAGGGTATCCAGGTGTCGGCGCTCTTCAATCAGTGCGCAACATTCGACCTCGTCCTATTCGACGTCGGTGCCAATGAGCTAACGAATGAGCGAACGTTCGTACCGCTGATGAAGCTGGTGGCTCGCCTCGGAGGTCGGGATGGCAATGCGGCGATGCTGGTGTCCCAGATCCCGAACAAGAGCAACATCACCGATGACTTAACAAAGGCGATCGACATGTTTGGCGATCTGCTCGACATCCACATCGTCCAGCAGAACGTCGACGGCACGGGTGACTTCGATGACCTGCCACCGGCACTCGCCGCGCTGCCGCGCCACGAGGTGCCCCATCTGACACCGACGGTTCTCAACATCCCGCTCGGACGTGGCTGGCTCCCCGCCGATCTCATCCGCGATGGCTTCCCTGGCTACGAGCGACTGCGTGGAGCGTGGGCCGCACACTTGCTGCACTTTGCCACGTCCGGCGGCTTCGCACGCTGGCTCGGCTTCGATGCCGCACTCCCCGTGCTCGAACAGGTCACGCGGGCAGCACCTTCCCAGCCGTTGCCGCGAAATGTGCCAGCACATCGACTGACTGACGAAGTAGTCGATTGCTGGGAAGAATTCGTCGACTCGCTTGCGTCCATCAGATCCGCTAGCAACGACTGCGACCTCCTGGCGGCGGCAAAGCGGTTTCAAGCCAGCGATGCCCGTTATGAGACGTTGATAGCATGATCACGCTCCATAGCCGCGGGGCATCTCCTCCAATCCGGCGTCAGGCAAGTGACCCGACGTCGACATCAACATTGGCCTCGCTCGTGTCCCGGCCACACGTTCGTGTCCTGCAGCGTCAGCACAACCGGGGTGACCAGAGGGTCAGAACGGAAGTAGGGGGTAGAGAGGGCAGGATGGGCCCGGTAAACCGGGCCATGCGGGTGTTCCGCGCTCCGCTTGTCACACCCTCGGCAGCCGGAGGCTGCGATGGGCGTCGATGAACCAACGCCGGACCGCGGATCGCAAGCGATTTCGACCAAGCTCGACGCAGCGCAGCTCGCGCAGTTCGAACTGGCAGTCGCAGCCTCCGGGCTAAGCCGTGCGGCCTTCATCCGCGCGGCGGTGCTACGCCAGGGGGTCGTGCTGCGCCCCTACGAGCCGCTCATGGCACAAAGCCTCGCCACGCTGGCGGCATGCCGTACCGCGGTGAAGAACGGCAAGGTGGTGGACCATGCGCTCGTCCGCCACCTTGAGGCGCTGATCGAAGTGCTCCATCTGCTGGCAAGGACGGAGCTGCGATGATTGTCGTCGCAATCAGCCACCGCAATCGCCAGCAGCGCCGCGCCACAGCGCGCGCCCTCAAGAAGCAGGTGGAGCATACCACCGTGGCACAGGTGCGCGCGCATTTCATCGCGCTCTCTGACTATCTGCGCGATGCCGACCCAGCCACGCTGGAGGTTCTCGGCCTTGCTGACCACGCCGACCATGCGCTGCTCGGCTATGTCACCGACCAGGCGCATGGTGGCGAGAAGGTCGACCTCATCGGCTACCGCAACGTCACCCCGCAATTCGAACGCGCGCAGATCGAGATGCTGGCACAGATCACGCGTGCCGGCGGCACTGACCCTATCGAGCACTACGTCATCAGCTGGGGTGAGAACGAACACCCGACGCCGGAACAGGTCGACGAAGCGGTCACGCTGCTCATGCGTGTCCTGAACTTGGAAGAGCATCAGGCGATCTACGCCGCCCATAGCAATACCCGACACTATCATGTGCATGTCGCGGCCAACCGCGTGCATCCGGAGACCGGCACGGTCGTCGCGGCAGGCGACGGCTGGCAGCTCAACGCCGCCGGTCAGGCGGCAGCCTTGATAGAACACCAGCAGGGCTGGGAGGCCGAAAAGGGCGCGCAGTACCGGGTCGATGTCGACGGCGTGCGCCACATCGATAGCGGTCGGCTGGTCCGCCATGTGGATGGCAGCGCCACCGGGGTGCACCCGCCCGACCGCCGCACCTTGGACAAGGCTGTCGACAAAAGGGTATCGCGCGGCGCGCGCGGCTATGAGGCGCGCACCGGGCGCATGTCCTTCGAGCGCATCGCGATGACGATTGCTGCCCCGATCATCGCGCGTGCCCGCTCATGGGACGAGCTTCACGAGAAGCTCGGCAAGGAAGGGCTCGGCTACGCACGCTCCGGTACCAACGGCGCGCGGATCACGATGGGCGAGCGCGCGATCTCGGCGAGCATCGCCGCCCGCGGCGCGGCGCTGACGCAGCTTGTGCAGGCTGATCGGCTTGGCCCATTCAGCGCGGGCAGTCCCGATCAGATCGTCATGCATAAACCTCGCTACATGCCGGGGCAGGAACGTCGTCCCGGCTATGAGGCAGCGCGCGATGCGCACGCAGGCGCAGTGACCGCCGCACGCGAACAGCTCGGCGCGCAACGTACGCAGGCACGTGCGACGATCATCGCGTGGCGGCGGGCCATCGCTGCCCAGATCAACGCCAGCGATTGGCGCGGGCGCCGGGACCAGCTGAACGCCACACGCAAGCTATTTGGCATGCACTTCGCAGGGATCGAACGGGATCTGATGGCGGCGACCGCGCCGGCCGTGGCCGCACTCGATGCCGCCGCGCGCTTTCCGTCTTACGACGCCTGGTGCGCCGGCGCGAGCGCTCCTTCTGTCCCGAAGGCACTCGACCTTACGGTGCCGATGGTAGTCGCGTCCTCCGGGGACCATGCCGCTACGGGCGTTCCGGTCGCCGGCTATGAGTGGCACCGTGACGATGGGGCCTGCATCTACCGCCGCATCAATCAGCCGGGACCAGCGTTCACTGACCATGGACCAACTGTAGCGATCCACACGCTCCGGCGTGCCGATGTGGTCGCGGCGCTCAAGCTAGCGCAACGAAAATGGGGAACGGTCGAGCTGATCGCAGGAAGTGAAGCATTCCTGCGCATGGCGGTCGAGGTCGCGGACGAAGAGAAGATAAAACTCACCGGCAAACTCGCAGCGCGCATCCGACAAGGGATCGCGCAGGATGCTGCAAGATTCACCTCGCCCGCGCTCCCGTTACCTGCGCCCACAAGCGAAACGGCGCCGGTATCGCCTAGTGCGGTGTCGTTGCCGGCATTGACAAAGCTGTCCCAACCCCACTCACCCGCCTCCCCGACCCTTGACGAGATGCGCGGTGGACATTCGGCGGTCGATGCATGGCTGGATGAATGGCGGCGTGATCCAAAGGCAATGGCAAAGCTGAGGCCGTTGGCCGCGAAGGCGTTCGCCGATCCGAAGGCGCGCAACCTGCTTAATCAATGGGTCGCTGAGGGAATGCCAGCCGCAATGCGATTGCAGCAGCAAGCAGGCGATCACGCGCGAATGCTGGCGGCACAGGTGCAGACACCCAGTCGGGGACTGCAATTGCAGTAATCAGCACAACAGCGTGGCGTCGCCGACGAACTCGGTGCTTCGCCGCCCCAACTGGCGCTGGCCTGGCTGCCGGTGCAGGGCGATGTCATCGTCATCCCCAAGGCAGCGAGCAGCGCGCAGTGCGGGATAACCGGGCGGCGGCCGACCTGACGCTCGATGCGGAGGCCCTCACTCACCCCGATGAGCTATAGCCGCGCGCCAGGGGACGCGTGCACTTGGAGATGCTCTAGCTGAAGCGGTACAGGCCGCCCGCTTCCGCCGCGACGAAGCGGTCCGGGGCGATGCGCGCCGCGTCCAGCGCTGTCGCCAGTTCCGCGACCGGCGCTTCACGGGCCTCGTCGGTCAGCTGGAAGGTCCCCCAATGAATGCCCAGCGCACGTCCTCCCCCCACGTCTGTGAAGATCCGCACGGCCTCGGCTGGATCGACATGCTGTGCGGCCATGAACCATCGCGGCGCATAGGCTCCGATCGGGATGAGCGCGACATCGGGCGCACCCAACCGCCCGCGCACCTCGCCGAAGATGCGTCCATCGCCATAGCCGGTGTCGCCGACGAACCAGATCGTCCCGGAAGGCGTGTCCAGATAATGCCCGCTCCACAGCGTCATGCGCGTGTCGCTCGGCCAGCGGTTCGACCAGTGGTTGGCCGGTGTTAGTGTCGTCGCGGTGCCGTTGCCGAGGTCAAGCCGGCCCCACCAGTCGCCGATCTGGCATCGCGCGGCCGGTACCGCCGCCCGGACGATGGCATCGTTGCCGAGCGGCATCGCCATCAGCGGGTCGTGTGCGGCGTGGAGGCGCCGCAGCGTGTCGACATCGAGATGATCGTAATGCGCGTGGCTCAATAGCACGACATCGACCGGGGGGAGGTCGTCGAACGCGATCCCCGGTGCGGTCACCCGCTTCGGCCCGACGCGGCGGAATGGACTGGCACGCTCCGACCAGACCGGATCGGTGAGGATGTTCACCCCTGCCGCCTGGATCAGCAGCGACGCATGACCCACCATCGTCACGCACAGGCCATCGACGCGCGCCTCGGGCCTAGCGGGCGTGACCGGCACCGACTTCGGCCATTTGGCAGCAGCCCCCGCCAGTTTCCAGCGCAGGATGGCGCGCAAGCCCCGATCAGTGCCGGGCTGCCCCGGATTGAAGAACCGCGTACCGTCGAAGTGATCGCTCGGCGGCCCGTCATAATAGCGGTTGCAGACCATGCTCAGGCAACGCTCATCAGCTGTGACGGATAGGCTGTCAGCAAGCTGAGCGCCTCCTCCACCGGGGCGTTCAGCCAGCGTTCCTGATCTTCGGCCAGCAGGATGACCGGCATCGCCTTGGGGTGCTTGGGCGCCACCAGCGGATTGGGCTCGGTCGTGCAGAAGGCATAGACCCGGTCATGATCCTGGTCGACCTTCCATAGCCCGGCGAAGCAGGGAGCCGCCTGGTCCTCGACGGAGAACCACCAGTTGGTGTCGCCCGGGCCCTTCCGATCGGCGGCGGCCTTGGGTTCGGAGAAGCGGGTGAAGGGCACAAGACAGCGATGCTCCGCCTTCATCAGCCACGGCTTCCACATGTTGCTCTGCATGTTCCGGGCATTCGTCCACCAGTCGTAAAGAAACGACAATTCCCCCTCGCGTGCTGGCCGCTTGCGCGGCTTGCGGGTCGGGAAGCCCCAGCGCATCGTGCTCAGCACCCGCCGCCCCTCCTCGACGCGAACGACATAGCCGGGTTTGCCGGGCGCCGCGTAATCCTTCTCGACCTCCAGCGTGTTGCTCGCATCGTCGACCTCAGCAAGCACGTCGAAATAGGTCCGGGGATCGACCTTGATGTTGTAAAGATTACACATTCGCCTGTTCGATCACGACCGGTAGCGCGAGACAAGCTTCTTCCACGTCGCGGCGTCCGGATAGGGCAGAGCAGCGCCGGTGGGCTGGTCCCGCCCGATCACCATATGGGGACGCTGGGTGCGTCCTTCCGCTTGGCATGCCGAGCAGCATAATCGCCGTCCCACCAATCCGAGCGTGCCGTCCCATCCTCGCCGGTAAAACATCCACCAGAGCGCAACCGCGTCGAGGACGCGGACGTGACCGCATTTTGGACAGGTGAGACGCAACGTACGCTTGTGCAGGGCACACTCCTCCAACGTGCGCAGACGCCGCCCGATATGATCGTGATCGGCCCCTGCCCCGCCTTCTTGGCTGCCCCTTTTGCGGCCCTCTACCACGCCCCTGTCCCGTTCCGATTATCGATCCGCTTGCGCAACGCCTTGACCCGCCAGTGGAATCAACGGAACATATAGCGAACACATGAGTCGCAGCAATGATGTCTTCCACCGCCCCACCCATCGAAACACTGGCCCGCCTGCGGGGCGCCATAGGCGCTGTGCGAAGCGGTGAGGGTGCAGTCCTGCCTTTCGGCATCGAGGCGGTAGACACGCGATTGACGGGCGGCGGCCTGGCGCTCGGCGGTCTGCACGAGACGTCTTCGGCGACACCGACCCTTACAGATGATGCAGCTGCCACGCTGTTCGCGGTCGGGATTGCCGCGCGCGCAGCAGCGCTGAGCGGCCGCCGGGTGCTCTGGGCGCTCACCCGGTTCGACCTCTATGCGCCGGGTCTCGAACAGGCCGGGCTCAGCCCTGCAACGCTGTTCTTCGCCGAGGTACGTGAAGACAAGGACGTTCTGGCCGTCATGGAGGATGGCTTGCGTCATGGCGGGCTTGCAGCGGTCGTCGGCGAGGTAAAGCGCGCCGACATGGTTGCGACCCGGCGACTGCAGCTGGCGGCAATGACGGGAAATACCCCTGCCCTGCTCTCGCGTCGCTGGCGCCGACAGGGCACCTGCCCACTGACCGAGCTGTCGGCGGCCATGACACGGTGGCGGATCGCCTGCGCGCCTTCCGCGCCGCTCCTCGCCCCCGGGGTCGGCCGCGCGCGCTGGATGGTCGAGCTGGCACGCCAGCGCGGTGGCCCGGGCTTCACGATGGACTTGGAGGCATGCGATGACACGGGTCGCCTCGCTCTACCTGCCGCATCTCGCGATCGAGCGAATGCGACGGCTGGAGCGGCCGCGCGCGCTGCCTGAACCAAGGCCCGCGCCTATGCTTCCCATCGACGACGACCCCGGTGCCTGCTCGGTGCCGCGGGGCGGCGGCTGGCGTCCCGGTGCGCGCTGGGCGCAAGGCGCTGCGCGTGCAACGGTGGAGAAGCAGGTAGCGGCACTGCCGCTGCACCAGCGACCGCCGATGCGCGAGCTGGGTCGTCGGTCTGAGGCGGCGGACCATCCGTTCAGACACCCCAGCGCACCGGGTCAGCACAAGGCAGTATCAGGGCCAGCATCCGCGTTGAACCTCGTGCCGATGGTATTGGCTGAGCAGATCGGACAGCGACAGGTGATCTCCGCCGCTTGCCCGGCGGCGATGACGCTCGGACTGACCCCGGGCATGGCGGTGACGCAGGCGCGGGCGCTAATCCCGGATCTCGACATCCGCCCCGCCGACCGGGCGGCAGATATCGCGTTGCTGGCGGATCTGGCGCTGCATGCCGTGCGCCATTGGACACCGACCGCCGCGGTCAGCGGATCGGACGGGCTGTGGCTGGACCTGAGCGGCGTCGCGCATCTGCACGGGGGCGAGACCCGCTTCTGCCAACGACTGGTCGGGTTCTGCCGACGCTTCGGCCTGACCGCACGAGTCACGGTCGCCTCCACGCCGGGCGCAGCTCATGCGCTCGCCCGTTTCGGTCGCGATGCGATCCTCCTGGTTCCCGGCGGACAAGAGGCACAGGCGCTGGCTCCCTTACCTCCTGCCGCACTCCGCCTGACCCCGGAGGCAACAGCGGCGGCGAACCGGTTTGGGCTCGACCGGATCGCCGATCTCCTGCCGCTGCCACGCGGGCCGCTCGCCCGGCGGCTAGGCATGGCGAGTGTCCGCCGCCTCGACGAGGCACTGGGGCGTGTCCCCGAACCGATCGTGCCGGTCGTGCCCGAGGAGACGCCGGTCGCAAAGCGCCGGCTGCTCGAGCCGATCGGCACCGCCGAGGCGATTGAGCAAGTGATCGCCGACCTGCTCGCCGACATGATGCTGCTGTTGCAGGCGCGCGGGCGCGGTGTGCGCACATTGGTGCTGCTGCTCGACCGGATCGACGGCAGCGAGCAGCGGCTCGCGATCGGCACCGCGCGCGCGACCCGCGATGTCGTGCATCTCGCCCGCCTCTTCCACCTGCGCATCGAGCGGATCGATCCGGGTGACGGGATAGAGACGATGCGCCTCGCCGCGACGCGGACCGATCCGCTGGGTGCTACCGCGGTGGCGGGTGACCTGACCGGCGAGGCGGCGGTGCCCGACGTCGCGACGCTTGTCGACCAGATCGCCGGCCGGGTCGGCGAGGCGGCGCTGTTCACCGCCGCGCCAGTCGAGAGCGACGTGCCCGAACGCGCGGTACGCCGCGCGCCGCCGCTCGCCGCGCCGACTGGCTGGCCAGCCTGGCGCCGGCCGGTACGGCTGCTCAGCCGGCCCGAGCCGCTGACCGGCGTGCTCGCCCTCCTCCCCGACGCACCGCCGCGCCGCTTCACCTGGCGCGGGCAGGTCCATGCGGTGGTGGCCGGAGATGGTCCGGAGCGCATTCACGGCGAATGGTGGCGGCGCGACGGCGAGGTCTGGGCGGTGCGCGACTATTTTCGGGTCGAGGACGACACCGGCGCACGCTCCTGGCTGTTCCGCCGCGGCGACGGGGTCGATGCCGCAACCGGTGATCTCAACTGGTACCTCCACGGGCTATTCGGCTGATGGCGGCCCCCACCACGACCTATGTCGAGCTTCAGGTGACGAGCCATTTCTCGTTCCTGCGCGGCGCCTCCAGCCCCGACGAACTCTTCGCCGCAGCCGCGCTGCAAGGCCACACCGCGCTCGGAATCGTCGACCGGGGCAGTGTCGCCGGACTGGTGCGCGGGTGGGAGGCGCAGAAGGCGACGGGCGTGCGGATGATCGCCGGCGCGCGCGTCGATCTCGACGATGGGCGGGCCCTGCTGCTCTATCCGACCGACAAGACAGCCTGGTCGCGGCTGACCCGGCTGCTGACACTGGGCAAGTCGCGCGCGGGCAAGGGCGGCTGCACGCTCGGTTGGGCGGATGTGGTTGCCTGGAATGAGGGGTTGATTGCGATTCTGCTCCCGCACGAGGCCGACAAGCTGACGGACCGCCATCTTGGCGATCTGCACAAGACATTCGGCGGGCGCGGCTATCTCGGCCTTACCTTCCGGCGGCGGCCCGACGACGCGCTTCGCCTGCACCAGCTATCGATGCAGGCGGCGGCGGCAGGGGTCGCGACCGTCGCCATCGGCGACATCCTGTACCATGCTCCGCAAGCGCGTCTGTTGCAGGATCTGGTCACCGCGATCCGCGAGAAATGCACCGTCGACACGCTCGGCTATGCCCGTGAGCGTCATGCCGATCGCCACCTCAAGTCGCCTGAGGAAATGGAGCGTCGCTTCGCCGCCTTCCCAGATGCGATCGCGGCCACCGCCGCGATCGCGCGCGCCTGCACCTTCGACCTCGGCGAACTCAGCTACCAATATCCGCAGGAGCGCGTGGTAGAAGGACTGACTGCGCAAGGCGCACTCGAACAGCTGACCGAGACGGCGGCGGCACGGATGTTCCCCGAGGGCCTGCCGCAAGCCTATCGCGACCAGATCGCACACGAGCTCAGGCTGATCGGCGAGCTGGGCTACGCTCCGTACTTCCTCACGGTGAACAGCATCGTCGCGGAGAGCCGCAGGCGCGGTATCCTCTGTCAGGGGCGCGGGTCCGCCGCCAACAGCTGCGTCTGCTTTGTGCTCGGCATCACCAGCATCGACCCGATCAAGCATGAGCTGCTGTTCGAGCGCTTCGTCTCCGGAGAACGCCGCGAACCGCCCGACATCGACGTCGATTTCGAGCATGAACGGCGCGAGGAGATCATCCAGTGGATCTATGACACCTATGGGCGCAACCATGCCGCACTAACCGCGGTCGTCACCCGCTACCGCGCCCGCGGAGCGGTGCGTGAGGTCGGCAAGGCGCTGGGCCTGCCCGAGGATTTGACCAAGGCGCTTGCCGGCCTCATCTGGGGCTGGAGCCAGGAGGGCGTCGGCGAGAAACAGGTTACCCAGCTCGGCCTCAACATGGATGACCGGCGGCTGCGCCTGGCGCTAGAGCTGTCGCGCCAGCTGATCGGCGTACCGCGCCACCTGTCACAACATCCCGGCGGCTTCGTCCTCACCCATGACCGGCTTGACGATCTCGTCCCCATCGAGCCCGCCGCGATGGTCGACCGGCAGGTCATCGAATGGGACAAGGACGATATCGATGCGCTGAAGTTCATGAAAGTCGATGTGCTGGGCTTGGGCATGCTCGGCTGCATGAACCGCGCCTTCAACCTGCTGGAGGAAGCCAAGGGCGTGGCGGTCGGCATGGCCGACCTGCAGGACGACGATGCGAACGTCTATGCGATGATCCAGAAGGCCGACACGCTCGGCACCTTCCAGATCGAGTCCCGCGCGCAGATGAGCATGCTGCCGCGCATGAAGCCGGCGCGTTTCTACGACCTCGTCATCGAGGTCGCGATCGTGCGACCGGGGCCGATCCAGGGCGACATGGTCCATCCGTACCTCCGCCGCCGCGAGGGGCGCGAGAAGCCCGACTATCCTCGTCCGGAATTGCGCGCGGTCTTGGAGAAGACATTGGGCGTGCCGCTGTTTCAGGAACAGGCGATGAAGGTCGCGATCGTCGGTGCAGGCTTCACCGCAGTCGAGGCCGACCAGCTCCGCCGCGCCATGGCGACGTTCAAGTTCACCGGCGGGGTCAGCCACTTCTACGACAAGCTGGTCGAGGGCATGGTGTCGCGCGGCTACCCCCGCGACTTCGCCGAACGGACCTTCAAGCAGATCGAGGGCTTCGGCTCCTACGGTTTCCCCGAGAGCCACGCCGCCAGCTTCGCCAAGATCGCCTATGCCAGTTGCTGGATGAAGCATCATCATCCCGACGTGTTTTGCGCGGCGCTGCTCAACGCCCAGCCGATGGGCTTCTACGCGCCCGCCCAGGTCGTCCGCGACGCGCGCGAGCACGGCGTCGAGGTAAGGCCGGCCTGCATCAACGCCAGCCGCTGGGACTGTACGCTAGAACCGACACGCGGCCGCTATCTCGCCGTGCGGCTCGGACTGCGCCAGGTGCGCGGCTTTGCCAATGCGCATGGTGCGGCGATCGTCGCGGCGCGGGGGGACGCACCTTTCCAGTCGGTCGAAGAGGTGTGGCGGCGTGCAGGCGTGCCCCGTGCAGCGATCGAGCGACTGGCCGAAGCGGATGCCTTCCATGCGCTGCGCGAGGATCGCCGTCAGGGGTTATGGAAGGTCAAAGGTCTTGGCGAGGCTCCCTTGCCCCTGTTCGCCGCCGCCGATGTGCGGCACGCGTCGTTCAGCCCGGAGGGGCTGGAGCCGGACGTATCCTTGCGCCCGCTAACCGAGGGCCGCGAGGTGGTGGAGGATTACCGCGCGCTGCAACTGTCGCTGCGCGCGCATCCCCTTGCCTTCTTGCGGCAGGATCTCACCCGGCGCGGCATCGTCCGCTGCGCCGACCTCGCCCACATCAAGGACGGCCGCCATGTCGAGGTCGCCGGGATCATCCTTGTCCGCCAGAAGCCCGGCAGCGCCAAGGGGGTACTCTTCATCACCATCGAGGACGAGACCGGCATCGCCAACGGCATCCTCTGGCCCGATCGTTTCGAGGCGCAGCGCCGCACCGTCATGTCGGCGGCGATGATCGGAATGAAGGGCCGGGTCCAGCGCGAGGGGCTTGTCATCCATGTCATCTGCGACCGGATCATCGACTATGGCGGGCTGCTCGCCCAAGTCGGACAGATGGACTTCCCTCATGCGACCGGCCGGGGAGACGGTGCGCGCCATGCCGGGTCGCCCGACCGGGGCGATGCGGGCTGGCGACCGGGCCCGCGCGACAGCTACTGGCCACCGCACGCCAATGGCCAAGACCCCGAACAGGTGGTGCGGATCAAGTCCCGCGACTTTCATTGATCGGCCATGTCGCGGCATCAGCGGATCATCATAGACTTGTCGCTCCACATCCTGCGCGGGGCCGCCGCGCGGTCGGGCAAGGGCAAGGTCGACACAATCGAGGTGCGGCTCGCGCTTCGCTGCCTGATCGCACATTGCCCGGAGCGCTGGCCGCTCGATATGTTCTGGAACTCGGCCGGCACCGATCACGATATCGGTCGCGCGCAGGGATGCACCGCAGCGCTGAACGGCATTATCCGGCAGATCGGGAGCGATCCTCGCTAGGCGCTTGTCCAGCGCACCGAAGCCAGCACGCTGGACTGCCCCCAGCCAGCCAGCCATTCTCGCATAGGCCGAGCATGGAACGTGGCGATTATCGGTTCGGAACGGGCGTGTGTAACCTCACATCGTGATGTACCACTTGCCGTCGACTTTTCGTACCTTGCCGGTGTCGGTCTGCGTCGACCTGTCGCCAAAGCGGGTGACGGTGGTCACCAGTGCGTGATCCGCATCCGTTTGGTCGACCTTCTCGACCTCGACAGACGTCACGCCGCCCCGCTTCTGCGCATTCGCGGCCTTGCCTTGCAGCATCGGCGTGATGAAAATTCCGGCGGTCGCCTTGATCTCCGGATCAATGCGCTCGAGCGCCTCGGCCGTCTGACCGCGCCCGGCCGCCTCCATCGAGGCACGGGCAGCGTCACCCGGTCCCTGGCCGCAGGCGGTCAGCGCCAGAAGCGCGGCGGCTGCGACCAGCGGACGGATGGGCATCGTCCCCTTCAGGATCGCGCCCATCACAACACCGGCTTCTTGGCACGAGCGGCGATGAAGGCGTCAACGGCCTGCTCAATCAGCCGGCCAGGTTGCTGGGCCGACCCCTCCGGTGGCGCGATTTCGACCGTTCCACCCCGCGGGCCGACATTCGCGCTGGCGCGGAAACCACTTCCGTCCCTGCTCCAGCGTGCCGCGAATGTATCGCCCGGCTGCTCCTCGCGAGGCTTGCCCCATTTTTCGACCAGCATGCGACGCCATTCGGCAACCGTCGTCCCTTGCGGCGCGAGGTACACGATCGACGACAGATGCGCCCCGTCCGGCCAGACCAGCGTCTTTAACACATAGCGTCCGCCAGCATCGTCCTGAAGCGTGGCTTCGCCAAGCACGCTGCGCCGCGTTTCCACGCCCCCAGCGCCGCCACTAATGTTGATGGCGCTGCGAACCTGACTTTCGAAATCGACGAAGCGGGTCACGCCCCGGCTCGTCAGCTTTCGCGTCGCGATGACAGCAGACACCTCCGCCTCGCTCATGCCGAGGCGAAAGCCGCCAAGATCGAAGGTGACCGGATCACCGGCAACGCTGCGATCGGCAGCGCGGGTCAGGCCGACGATCACCGGTGTGGCTGGCATGGTGATGGCAGGCTGCTTCGGCCCGTTGCCGAAGACAGATGGAATCTTGTCGAGTAGCTTGGTGATCGGTGCCCGCTGGGCGGCGGCGGGCACGGCGGCCAGCCCGATGACAAGTGCAATGGCCAAACGCATGAGTGTCTCTCCCTGTAAGATGGTCAAATCAGAAGCCGGTGTGCCAGCCGACGAGCGCGGCGACGGAGCCGTCGGTGACGTCGTGCATGACGCCGAGGCGGAGCGGCATGGCGGTGCGGGTGACGTAACCGGCGGTAATCTGGACGCGGCGGGCTCCGGCAAGGCTGGCGCGGGTGACGCGGTACAGGACCGAACGGCTCGCAAGGTCGTAGCCGGTGCCCAGCGTCAGCTCCGCCGCGCCCGCCTCGATGGCGAGCGGCTGCGCGATGCCGAGCGTCAGCAGACCGCCGGGCACTGCGCCGGTTGCCTGCACGCCGATCCGGCTGCCGAGCATCGGGGTGGCGCCGGTGACGAGCGAGGCGGCGTCAATCTTCAGCCGGGTCACGCCCAGTGAGCCATAGCCCTCCAGCGCCCAGCTATCAGTCACGCCGATGCGGTGGTGGACCTCAACCATGACGGTGCGGGCACCACGTCCCAATCGCAGCGCGCCGCTGCCGGTCGGCATACCCATCAGCGTGCCGTCCTCGTCGATGAACGACGCGCGCAGATCGAAGTCGTCCTGGCTCCAGCCCAGCGTCATCGCCTGCGCGGCACTCCTGCCGGCTCGCCCCGCCGCCATGGTGAGCCCCAGCCGTCCGCCACCGACCGCCCGGTCGACGCCGAGGCTGGTCCCGGCCTGCGGGGCATAAGCGAGCACGCCATCGGCGAAGGGCGCCAGACCCATGACATCGGCCTGGAGCATGTCGGCACCGTTCCACGCCGCATGCACCCCGGTCGTCCCGTCAGTGTAACCGACGGTGCCCGCAGTCGCTTCGGCACGGACCTGATCCTGTCCCGGGCCGAAGCGGGTGCTGGTAAAGCCCATCGTCCCGCTGAACCCGCCGAGTGACAGGCTCGCCTGTCGTCCCATCTGCTCTACCCGCCGCTCGATCCGGCGATCGGCCATGACCTGCGGTTGGACGACGAGCGCGGCGACCGAACCGGCGAAGTCGCGGCCATAGACGTCGAGCACTGTGACATGCGACAGCGCCGTCTGGATCGCAGCGGTGCCGACCGCCGTCGGCACCACCATCACCGATTTCGCGACGCTGGTCTGGGTCGATCCGTTCGACAGCGTCGGATTGACCGGCGACAGCGCCGCCTTGAAGTCGACCAGCCCCATGCCGAACACCTCGTCCGGTCCCGGCGCGCCGATGTCCTTGGCGGTCTTCAGGATGACGTCGCCCGCTTGCTGGCCGCTCAACTGCGGCCATTTGGACAGGATGTCGGCGGCGAGGGCCGCCACCACCGGTGCCGCCGAACTGGTGCCGGAGAAGACGCCGACCGTACCATCGACCAGCGTCGTCACATTGGAGCTGACCGCGACGACGGTGCGGTCCTTCATGGTCCCCGCCCGATTGGAATAGGCCTCGATCTCGTAGGCGTTCAGCGCCGGGCTGAGCGCGCCGACAAACAGCACCCCCTCGCGATTGTCGGCGGTGATCCACTGGCTATTGTGGGGATCGGCAGCGCCATAATTGCCGGTCGAGTTGACCAGCAGCCCGCCGGTTGCTGCCAGCCTTTCGGTTGCCGCAGTCCAGCTCGCGCTGCCACCGACCAGCGATGAACTGACGATCTTGATACCCTTGTCCGCTGCATAGCGGATGGCCTCGTCGGTGTGCCACAAGATCTCGCCTTGTGTCTTCTCGTCCCAGTCGGCGACGCGGAGCGCGACGATCGTCGCCGACGGCGCATAACCCACCGCGCCACCGCCGTTGATGCGGGCGGCGATAATGTTGGCGACCGCCGTGCCGTGGTCCGACGCCGTGCTGCCCAACTCGTTGCGCTTGGTCCGGGTGCCGTCGGTGGCCACGACATAGCCGAAGTCCTTGGACAGCGTCTGGTCGATGCGACCATCGAGTTCGCCGTTCACGTTCATCACGCCGTCGTCGACCACCGCGACGGTGACACCCTGATCGGTATGCCCGCTGTCGAGCGCGTAGAGCGCATTCATGAACTCGTTCGCACCGTAGTTGCGGCGGAACTCGGGCGTATCGTTGACCGAGCGGATCGGCTGGCGGTCCGATGGCGTGATGACATAGCCCGCTGGTGGCGGCACCGGCGCCGAATAGACGGGCGGCGTTGGCGTTGGTGTGGGAGCCGGTGTCGGCGTGGGTGAAGGCGTCGGAGACGGCGTTGGCGTTGGGCTTGGCGACGGCGTTGGCGACGGTGTCGGACTTGGCGATGGCGTCGGCGCGGGCGTCGGCGTCGGTGATGGACTGGGCGTCGGCGTAGAGCCGCCAGCCGGCGGTGGCGGCGCTACGCTGCCCGAACTGCTGATCGCGCCGCCGCCCCCGCAGGCGGCAATCGTCAACGCCAGCATGCTGGCTGACGCTGCTCTGATCCCCCGTATTCCAACCATCATCATCCCCCGATGGGGATGCACGCCGGACAGCCGGCGGCACCCCGTGAAATGGCGGGGTGCCGGCCTTCTGGAGACCGGAAGTTGAGAACCAGCGCATAGACTGGCGCGAACACCTTTAGCCGGATGGCCTGGACATACGTGTCCGCCATCCGGTCACAGAAGTGCTCCGCGACCGAATTTGGTCATATTGACCGGCTCTATGCGCAGGGTTCTCACGCCCCGGTCCGCAGGAGAGCACCCACGGACACAATCAGGCTATATTCGATTCCTTAACGAATTGCGACAGCCCGGAAGTGCCTTTGAAAGGCGAAGCCATGCCGCTGGCATAGAAAAGGGGCGCCGTTGGCGCTGATCCGTTGGGACGGATGAAGCGAAGGTTCTGAAAGAAGGGAAAAACAGGGCTGGCATCCGCCGGCTCGGCCCTCGGTCAGAATTTTCATCCTCGCCGGTTCTGCCGGTCATCCCCCACCATCCGCGCGTCCTTACCCCAGCCGTTTCACGCAGCCTGGGGCCTATGGTCGTGCCTGGAGCTCTCCGCCTATGCTTCCTTCACCTATCATCACAGCCCTGAGCGTCGCCCGGCTCGACGTCGGTCATCGCCTGGGCGTCGACCGCCAGATCCCCATCGGTGCTGCCATTCTGACCGCTGAACTGCGCGGTTCGGACATTCACTTTGCCCTCGGCAGCTGCGTCCTCCAGCCTTCTGATCCCGCTGAGTGGCTCCTGACTTGGCTTGACGAACAGCTGCTCCGCGATGGCGCAACGATCGCCGGATATGGCCTGGACGATGACGCCGCACTCCTCGACCACTTGCCGGGAGCCGAATGGTCGCCCTGCATCCGCGCGCTCGCGGGATGCGGTCAGCAATATGCTCTGAACCTGACCGCCAGCCATGACGACAAACGGCTGACCTTCGCGCAGGCCTGCGCGAACATGAACATTCTCCATGCCCAGGTCGATCGGGGCCGCCGCTTCGCCGACTGGCTGCGGTCGGACATCAGCGAGATCGAGGGGCAGGTGCAAGTCGATGCAATCGCCACCTTTCGGCTCGTCATACGGCGCTTCGCCGCGCTGAACCCGGTCGGACATAGCATCGCGGCCGTCCTCAGCGACCATCTCTCCGTCTGGCTCGGCGAAAGCGATCACGCCGCGGCGCAAGCGCACGTCGCGGACCTGCTGTCCGTAACCAACTGATCCCACACGGCCGCCATGCGGCCAATGCCCAAGGAAATGCCCATGTCTCTCGTCGACCTGTCGGTTGAGGAGCGCGGTTTCGCGCCCACATCAATCGCACTCGCCATTCGCACCATCGGGGCCTGTCCCGCCGCGCGCAACAGGCCGGATGCCCGCATCTTCTGCGGGATCGGCATGCTCACTGTCACGCCGGATCATGACGGCTACCGCTTCTCGACCGAGGCTCGCTGCCTCGGCGAAGGGGACACCGTCCTCGATCTGCTCGACTGGCTGGAGCCGCACGTCGCATCGCCCGATGCCGTGATCAGCTGGCACAATTTTGGCGCCGTCCCCTACCGTCTGCTCGCGCTGGCCGATCCAGCGCGCCATCCCCAAATCATCATGGCTGCAGCCGATACCGCGGGACGATGGCGGGCCCTGCCGCTCGGCCACACATGGCACCTTCGTCAGGCACGCGCGCATCTCATGCCCTGCATGTGCCCGCCGCAGACGCCAGTTGACGAGTGCGCTGCAGAGATGCCGACCGTCCTGCTGCCGGATCCGGCGACCACTGCGGTCGAACTGATCGGCGAGGCGATCGCCGGATGGCGATGCTGGGCTCAAGGCTTCGGCGATTTCGACGACGCCGATCACCCCGCACAAGCCGCGCTCCGGGCGCTGGACCGCTGGCGGGGCGAGCAACCCACCGCCCTCTGAAGCCCCCTCCCCTCATCCCGGACCTCCCTCCGACAGGAGAATACAATGCATATTGATCCCGCTCGCCTCTGGAAGAGCGACACCCCTGCTTATGTCGTCGTGCTCGATGCGGAATGCCGCTACGATCATGAAGTCCATGGTCGCTATCTTGCGGCCGAACGCTTCTGCCCCGCCGACGTCGCCGACATCGAGCCGCGCGAGCGCCGCTATGACCCGCGCGTAACACCGCGCTGGCCGTGCCAGAAGATCGTCACCCTTTCCTGGCTTATCCTCACCGACGGTGACGACGGCTTGCGCCCGGTGCGAATGGAGACACGCGGGTGTCCCGAACTCGACGAGGCTGGCATCGTCGGTGCCTTTCTCGCCGACATGGCGCAACTGGGTCATGTCCAGATCGTGACCTGGGGCGGATTCCACTCCGATATGCCGCAGATCATGCTCGCCGCCGTCGCCGCGGGGCTGCGCCTGCCTCCTTCACTGGCAGGCCTGCATTCGCCATGGCGGCGCGAGGCGTCGGGACACCTCGACCTGATGAGCGAAATGTGTGGCGGCGCCAAATCCGCACACCTCGCCGAGGTCGCTGCCAAACTCGGCGTGCCCGCCAAGATCACATGCCGCCCGGATCAGGTCAGCAAGCTGATGGATCAGGGCAAATGGTCGTCGGTCAAGGCCGTGGCGGAGGGAGATGTCCTCTCGACCCTGATGCTCCTCATGCGCTGGCGGCATCTGCTGGGCGGAAGCGTGTCGGCTCTGGAAGCGACGCAGCGGCTGACCAGCTTCGTCTCCGAACACCTGTCTCACCGTCCCTACGCCGCAGACTGGGAGCGCTACGGCGCCGAGGCGTTGCGCCAAGCCTTCACGCTTGAAGCCGCCAAGGCCGAAGAGCTGATCCCGTCACCCTGACGATCGCGCAAGAGGCCCTGCGCCCGCGTTAACCATCGCCCGCAATTTTTTCAGCGCGCACACTGGGACCAGGGCGGCTGATGCATTCAGCCGCCCATGGCCCATAAACATATATAAAGGCATTGTACGCTGAATGCTGAATTCCCGTCGCGCTCATCATGAGCACGACCCGCAACCGGGATTGGCCAGCATGTCCAAATCGAATGCCATACCAAGCGATCCGAAGCATTCGGATCGCCGACCCGCGTCGGCGCATGTTGCGCCGACGAGGCGCTGGGACTCCCAGCCCGAGACCGACAAATGGCTGGCCAGCCACCATTTCGAGGACGCGACCCCGACCATCCCCTTCCGGATCGACGGCTGGCTGGCGGCCCAGGGCGCCGCCGTCTGGTTCGGCGCGGGCTCGACCGGCAAGACGCAGCTTCTGCTCTGGATGGCGGCGATGATCGCGAGCCGCCCGGAGCACCGGGCCCCCACGTGGCTGGGCGGCAAGATCAACGGCACCGGCCATGTCCTGATCCTCACCGCCGAGGACGCCCGGCCGCAGATCGTCGGCCGTCTGCGCGACATCGTGCAAAACACGATGCACCAGAGTGCGGCCGTCGCGCACGAGACCTGCTCGCGCCTGCACGTCATGCCGTTCCTCAGCATGACCGAGGACGAGTTCGGCCACCCCAACGCCAGCCTGCTGCGCTTCGGCGACGACCGCGTCTGGCGACCCTCCGAGGTCATGGCCGAGGTTCGCCGCTACATCACCGAGTGGAACGCGCGGCACGACGATCCGGAGGACCGGATCGTCGGCTTCGTCATGGACTCCGCCACCAGCATGGCCGGGTTCGACGGCATGGAGGGCGAGGCCACCACCAACTTCTTCTTCTATCTCGGACGGCTATGCGAAGCACTCAGCGTCTTCTTCACGATCATCGGCCATGTCCCGAAGGCCGCTTTCGTCCCCAAGAAGGATCCGTGGGGGAGCGCCGCCTCCCGTCTGCGCGGTGTTGCCATGTGGACGACGGCACCGCGCATGGCGGTCGAGGTGCGCCTCCTTCAAGAGTGGCGCGAGAAGGGCCGCATCTATTACGAGGAGGAGGAGCTTCGCGACCTCTTCCCCGATATCGAGCGTAAGGACTTCCTCGTCATCTATGCCGCAAAGGCCAACTTGCTCGGGGTCTGCCGCGAACCACGCTACCTCATCCGCGACGCTCAGGGGGCATTTCGCGAGGTGAGCCTCCCTGCCCCCACCGATGACGAGGGCACTGGTGCTGGCGAACCGACGCCGCCGCAGTCTCAGGCCAAGCCGAAGTCCGGAGCCAAGCCGAAGACTTCACGCACTGCACCGTCTCGCGCTAACCGATCCCGACGTGTCGAGCAGGACTACACGCCGGGCACCGACCTCGTGATGCAGGTCATGGGCGTGACCTATCCTGACCTTGCCGATGGTCAGCGCGTCGCGGCCGACCGCGTCATGAAGACGCTCAAGGCCATGCATGCCGAGCAGCCCCTGCCCGCGCGGTCGCTGGTCGGCAGCGCCTCAGGCGGCGGCAAGACCGGCGCGCGTGCCGGCAGCATCGCCTGGCACTTTCAAAAACTTGAGGAGCGCGGCGTCCTCATCAAGCGCAATAGCCGACATTTCTATGTCGGCCAGACCGATGCATCCACCGACCAGCCATAGAGCATGCCGCGGCCATCAGGCCGCTCATCAGCCCTGACAGCGTCCTAGGCGAGCGTCACCCCTTCTCCTCTTTTTTTTCCCTCCTCAAAGTCGACCTGCAATCGAGCGATTCTGAAGAAGATTGGCGAAAGCCAGAGAAAGGAAAAAAAGGAGTATTTAGAATGAAGACGTTCGCAACTGACCTGCTTGAAGCCACGCTGGTCGATAAGTTCGATGCTGCCTTGCGCTCGGTTGAACTGGAAAACGGAACATTGCTCGCCACTGTCTTGGTATCCGCGATCATGGTCGATCTACGATGCAGCGGGAGTGAGGATGGCGTCGATACAATCGACACTCTGGACGAAGACGCAATCAGGGAGCTCGGCGCCCTTCTGCTATTCGCCATTTACGGAGACGGCAGGCCATTCAGCCTTCCTCTCGGCACCGTCGTCCGGCCGTACGAACCGGGTTCGGTCGAGATCGGAGCGGAAGTCTGGGTGATCCAGACGGGCAAGCCGGGTCTGTCTCCGATGGAGACCGTCCGGTACGATGCCTATGGCCGTAACCTCGAGTTGCTACGTGAATTCATCAGCAAATGGGTTCAAGGTCGCCCGTGGCAATGTATCGGTCTGCCCTCGCCCTGCAACATCTCGGATTACGGTCCCGTAAATCTGCTCGCGTTCCCGCCCTTTCACGACGCTGGCGGCGTGGTATTGCAACGTGAGGTCAACAGCACCGGTGCGGCCTGCTTCGCCGCCGCCATGCCAGAGGACATCAAATTCCTGGCCTTGTCGATCGCTAACGACATGAGAGCCATGTGGCACCGTCGGCAGGACATAGCAGAACAAGCTCGCGCAGTGCGCCACATCGCCGAGAGCAAGATCTCGAGCGATGCGGTTGGCGTCGCGCTGCACGCGATCGCCATCGACCTTCACCGGCAACACACCGACAAGCACTTCGGCTTCTACGTCCACTATGACGCCATCGACGATGCATTCCGTCCCGGCGTGGTGCGAAACTTCATGCCCGCTCCCTTCGAGGGCGTGTATCCAAACCAGGGCGCCACCCACGAGATCGTCGGTCGCCGCGAAGCGCGCGACGTCGTGCGCGCACTTGGCGCAGACGGTGAGATCGACTCCTTCGCCGCTGCTGTCGTGCGCTACGCGCCAGAGGGTCAGGCGAAGGTACTTGCTCGTCTGGCGATCGACTATGACACGGTCGTGCTATTCGATACCCCGCTGGGGCCGGTCTATGCCACCCTGTACTGGCGCGACGGTTGCATCGAGGCTGAGATTTCGGCCCCTGGCCGGATCGTCAAACGCGGCGAGTTCCTCGAATGGTATGAAGAGGATTTCGACGCAGAGGACGCGCAGACGTTGCTCGGCCTCACGCCGTTCGATGTCCTGCCACTGCCCTTCGATGCCAGGTGCACCATCAAGCAGGCCACCCCGCTGCGTCCCGGCGTGAAGATGCAGCTCGACAGCAGCCGCTTACTCGTCAACTGCGCCACTGGGCGCATCTGGAAAGACTGATCGGTTGTGGGGCCGGTGCTCAGCGCACCGGTCCCAGATCCGTCGCTGACCAGCATCATTGTGGTCACTACGGCCGAGTTCGCAGGCGGGCCGCACTCTTGCCCTACCGGCACCGCCGCATTCGCGCGGCGCGATCGCTCTGCGCATCGACAGCGCTGCCACACACGTCCGGACCTCGAAGACAAGTCCGTTACCCGGCGCATCCGCCGCCGGTTGGGCTTTCGAAACGAAGAACGGGGAAGCCGCCCCTCTGAGGAAAGAGGAAAAGAAACAAGGACAATTCGTTCAAACCCTCAGCTGCTAGCGCGTCGATCAAACTCATTCTGCCCGGTCCGGGCCCGCCGGTGATGATGTGAAGGTGGTTGGTCATATGATCCTTATGGCTAAGACCCGCCCTCCCGAAAACGAACCTGCAACGGGACGGGACAGTTGCTGCCGTCTTCCCCTGTTTGAAGGCGGCAGCTTTCCCGAAATCTGACCCCGATTGCCCTTTACCAAAACCATCCCCGATCGATGGGGAAATGGCACTGCCGAATGATGTGCGGGGCAGCCAGTGTTGGGGCGGAGGGATTGCGGCGAACAGCTTTGAACCGAGCGATGCTGGTCGCCTCGTTGACGACCTGAGACGGTCCGCTTTCAGCCGAAGCAGCCATTCGAATCTCGCTTCTCGAACTACGCAACTTGGTCGATGGCAACCGCCCTGCCCTTCCGTCACGACGACCCAGTTCCAGACGTTCAAACCCTCTGACCCGCTTGCCACTTCCGGACGCCCATTCATCTGCGCGACATGACCGCCTGGGTCATCCAGGTTGCAGATCATGATGGCCTCGGTCCCGTTCAAAGCAGGCGTCTACAAGCCCGCTGGATTGGGTGCAGTCGATTGGATCTTGAGACTGTAAACGAAGCGGTAGACGGGCACCTACCGGAGCAACCAAAACAAGGTTCCTGTCCTATCATCGTGACGGGAACGTTCTTAATGTGTGGCAGTTTTACGAGGCGGCCGGCACTTCGGGGCATGCCTTCCTCCTAAGCCAGACCGACATGACCGACGAAACTTCCGAGACGCCACCCGGCGGCCCACCGCCCCATCTGTCTGGCGATGCGAACCACGACATGGGAGACGATAGCAACAGCATCTTCTTTGCCGCTGTGAAGACGACGCGCATGCCGATGATCGTCACGGATCCGAACCAGCCCGATAACCCGATCGTCTTCGCCAATCCCGTCTTTATCAACATGACCGGCTATGGTTGGGATGAGCTGGTCGGCATCAACTGCCGTATCCTGCAGGGCGCCGATACCGACCGCGACGCGGTTGCGGAGGTTCGTCGTGCCATCGAGCGCCGGCAGGAGATCTCCATCGAGATCCTCAACTATAAGAAAAACGGCGCCGCTTTCTGGAACGCGCTGTTCATTTCACCTGTCTTCGACGCCAACAATCGGCTGATCTACTTTTTTGCCTCCCAACTCGATGTCACGCGGCGACGCGATGCCGAGGAGGGCCTTCGTCAGGCGCAGAAGATGGAGGCGGTCGGCCAGCTGACAGGCGGCGTTGCGCACGACTTCAACAACCTGCTGACTGTGATCCAGGGCTTTGGCGATGTGCTGCGCAATCAGATCGAGGGTGAGGGTGAGTTTGACCGCAAGCGTGCTGCTCGGTCGATCAATGCTGTCATGCAGGCCGCAGAGCGTGGAGCGACGCTGACCCAGCAGTTGCTGGCTTTCTCGAGACGTCAGAAGCTGCAAGGCCGCGTCGTCAACCTGGTCGACCTGATCGATGAGCTGCAGCCCCTCATCGAGCGTACGGCCGGCGGTGTCGTGAAGGTCGAGATCGGACATCAGGAAAAGACATGCAACGCGCGTATCGACCCGACCCAGGCCGAGCTCGCGATCATCAACATCCTGCTGAATGGCCGCGACGCGATGCCGAATGGCGGCACTATCAAGATCCACGTGGGCAACCGACAGGTCGAAGCCGGTGATCGCGACTTCAGTGAGCTTGCGCCCGGCGACTATGTCTCGGTTGCGATCACCGACGAGGGCACGGGCATGTCGCCGGAGGTGATGAAGCGGGTGACTGAGCCCTTCTTCACCACCAAGGATCAGGGCAAGGGAACCGGGCTTGGCCTCTCCATGGTCTATGGCTTCATGAAACAGTCCGGTGGCCTGCTCCAGCTTGTGTCCAAGGAAGGACAAGGCACTACCGTCTCCATGCTGTTCCCCTGCGCGAACGCCAAGGTGGACCCCACCGGTGCTCCGCTACCACGGTCTCTTGCCGACAAGCGTGGTAGTGAAACGGTGCTCGTCGTCGAGGATCAGGTCGATGTCGGCGACTATGCCGAGACCGTGTTGTCAGAGTTCGGCTACACTGTCCTGCGCGCTCAGGATGCCAATGAGGCGCTCGCGGTCCTCGATGGTGCCGAGCATATCGATCTGCTGTTCAGCGACCTCATCATGCCAGGAGGCATGAACGGGGTCATGCTGGCGCGGGAGGTGAAACGCCGCAGGCCGCGTATGCGCGTACTTCTGACGACTGGCTATGCCGAGTCCTCGATCGAGCGGGTAGATGCGCGGAGCGCCGAATTCGAGTTGATCCAGAAGCCTTACAAGCGGCGGGAACTCGCCACCAAGGTCCGCCAGGTCATTGAGGGGCCGACCGGCATCGGAACTCATGGGGGTTAATAAGACCCACATCCGGCCGTTCAGACCGCCCTGTGGGCTTTTCAACTTCAGACATTGGTTCATGCATTTTACTCAATGGCGCCGGGTGATTCGGTATTGAGCCGCGCAAGACGTAAGCCGAGCGACTTCGACCGCGAACGGTTCGCTGCTGCCACTACGCTGGCAACAGCCTCGCTCTAAGCAGCCTCCAACGGCATCCTGGCCGCTGGAGAATTCATTATGCTGACGCTGTTCCACGCACCCCGTTCACGGTCGAGCCGGATCATCTGGCTGCTCGAGGAGCTGGGTGCGCCCTTCCAACTGCGGCACGTCACGATCCGCTACATGGATGGAAGCGGTGACGGACCCGACCCCGCCAATCCTCACCCCGACAAGAAAGTGCCCGCCCTCCTCGACAATGATGCACTGGTCACCGAAAGCGCGGCGGTGGCAACCTATCTTGCCGACCTGCTGCCTCTGGCTGGGCTGGCTCCCCGCATCGGCGACCAAGATCGGGGTACGTATCTCACTTGGATAAGCTGGATCGAAGGGGAGCTTGGTCCCGCCATCTTCCAACGCCTGAGCGCTGGGGTCGACGCACCCACGCCCGCCGCGTTCGAGGCAGCGCTTCATCGGCTGGATGACACGCTTACAAACGGTCCTTACCTGCTGGGGGAGCAATTCAGCGCTGCCGACATCATGCTGGGCGGCACGTTGGCCTGGGCGCGCGACGTCCTGCCGGCAGAAGGGCCAATCCCCGCCTATTTGGCACACCTTGCGGCCCGGCCGGCATTTGCGCGAGCTATGGCACGGGATGCGGCTTCGGTGGATCAGGCGGCGTGACCCGGAGAGATGGCTGGCTGGGTGCCACGAGCTTCCTCGTGACGGCCGTGCTGCTCGCACTTTGTCATCAAGCGGCACTCGCGTCGCTGGTGGCTGGTCTGTAGACTCACCGTATGCGCCGTGCCGACCGACTATTCGAGATCGTCCAAATCCTTCGCCGCGCGTCCGGGCCGCTCACCGCGGACGCGTTGGCTGCGGAACTGGAGACCAGCCGGCGGTCGGTATACCGAGACATCGCCGCGCTGATCGGCCAGCGCGTACCGATCCGCGGCGAAGCAGGGATCGGCTATGTGCTGGAGCGCGGCTTCGACATGCCGCCGCTGATGCTTACCTCGGACGAGGTGGAGGCGGTGGTGCTCGGCGCCCAATGGGTATTGGTGCACGCCGACGAGGGGCTCGCCCGCGCGGCCGCCGACGTGCTCGCCAAGGTTGCCGCCATCGTTCCCGAACAGCTGCGTGGACAGATCGAGGACCCGGCGGTGATCACGCCTCCCAGCTGGAGCGAGCGGCTCGACGCAGGGGTCGACGTGGCACGCCTGCGGGCCTGGAGCCTGCAAGGGCGCAAGCTCCACATCCGCTACGCCGACGAGGGTGGCCGCGAGACGGCACGTACCGTGTGGCCGTTCCTGGTCGGCTACATGGATCGAGTTCGTATGCTTATCGCGTGGTGCGAGTTGCGCGGCGATTTTCGAATGTTCCGCACCGACCGGCTTGCCGCAATCGAGTTTCGCGACGAGCGCTACCCGGAACGTCGCGCAGCGCTCAGGCGGCGCTGGCTCACCATAATGAGCGCGCGACGCGATGCGGGAGCAACGCAAAATCACTAAGTCTGAGCAGACCCAGAAACGGTCATTTCGGACGCCCTGCCAGCACTCCAGCTTCTGCCATTTGTTCATCTCGGGATAGGGAGCATGCTCAGCCGAGCCGGCCGACCGGGTGTCTGGCATTGAGAGGAAAGCTGCTCCTAACTGCCTCAACCAAACACGGCAGCGATGAGCGGTTTAAGCGTAAGCGTCCGGTCTTCTCCACCTTGCTGACGAGGTGATGCGCAAGCCACAGGTGCGGCACTGTGGCAGACACCGGTGCGGCATCATGGCGACGCGAATTATCGAGATGGTTGGGCCTGAACCGCGCCGGC
>DXIH01000178.1 GCA_019112965.1 Candidatus Sphingomonas excrementigallinarum
CCTTCACCACGCCGCTATCGGCGGTGACGGCGGGTAGCGGCAGGTTCAGGCCGACACCGGGTTGGAGCAGGTTGACCAGCAACATGCCCAGGCTGAGCGACACGAGGCTGGCCGAGATGAACCAGGCAAGCGATCGAATCCCGATTCGACCCAGTGCCTTGGTGTCGCCCATCTGCGCGATGCCCGACACCAGGGTCGCAAAGACCAGCGGCGCGATAATCATCTTTATCAGCCGCAGGAACAGGCCGGTGACGAGCGCGAAATAGCTGGCGATCGTCTTGAGTTGCGCGGCCGCCGCCGCGCTGCCGTCGTTCAGCGACAGGTTGAGCGAAAGCCCCACGACCAGCCCCAGGACGAGGCCGATGAAGATGTACAAGGTCAGCCGCTTGGCCATGCATACCCCAAATTAAAATCCACGGGCGAGCCAAGGGCATTGCGGCGCTCAGGTCAAGAATTCTATCGTTACCGTCATGCAGACCCTGTTGTCCCGCCGCGCGTTGATCGCGGCGGCCGCCCTGCCGTTTCTCGTCCGGCCGGGCCTGCTTCGCGCCGCAGAGCCCGATCTGGCGGGGCTCTCCGACATGACCGGCGGGGCGGTGCCGATCGGGCCGGAGGAACGCGAACGGCGGTTGGCGCGGGCGCAAGCGCTGATGAAGGCGAACGGCATCGGCGCGATCCTGATCGAGCCGGGGTCGAGCATGGTCTATTTCACCGGCGTCCGCTGGGGGCGCAGCGAACGGCTGACCGCCGCGATCATCCCGGTCGAGGGCGAGCCGTGCATCGTCACGCCCTTTTTCGAGGAACCCTCCGTCCGTGAGACGCTGGCCGTTCCCGCGGAGGTGCGGGTGTGGCAGGAGGATCAGAATCCGCTGGCCATCGTCGCGGGGTTCCTGCGCGACCGCAAGCTGGTCGGGCGGCCGGTCGGGATTGAGGAAACCGCGCGCTTCTTCGCTTTCGACGGGCTGCAAAAGGCGCTGCCGGGGGTGCGGCTGGTCTCGGCCAATCCGGTGGTGCGTGGGTGCCGGATGGTGAAGACCCCGGCCGAGATCGCGCTGATGCAGATGGCGACCGACGTGACGATGGCCGCCTATCGCTGGATCTATCCTCGCGTCGAGACAGGCATGACCGGCGCGGAGGTGGGCGC
Organism: Candidatus Sphingomonas excrementigallinarum; assembly: GCA_019112965.1. Lineage (GTDB taxonomy): Bacteria > Pseudomonadota > Alphaproteobacteria > Sphingomonadales > Sphingomonadaceae > Sphingomonas > Sphingomonas excrementigallinarum. Next base: position 1,145 of record DXIH01000178.1, read on the forward strand.
ACTGATGAGTGCGGCCACCCGCAAGCTGGGCGGCGCGCCGGAGTTCAGCATGGCGCTGATCGGCGAGGCCTCGGCCTATCCGCATGGCAGCAAGCAGGTGCACCGGGTCGCGGACGGCCAGGTCGTGCTGATGGATTGCGGCTGCACGGTCCAGGGCTATCAGTCCGACGTCTCGCGCACTTGGGTCCATGGCCGGGCGAGCGCGGAGCAGCGCAAGGTCTGGGACATTGTGGCGAAAGGCCAGCAGGTTGCCCTTGCCGCCGCCAAGATCGGGGCACCGGCGGGCAGCATCGACGATGCGGTGCGGCGCTTCTACGAAGCCCAGGGCTATGGGCCCGGCTATCGCCTGCCCGGCCTGTCGCACCGCACCGGGCACGGGATCGGCATGGACGGGCATGAGCCGGTCAACCTGGTGCACGGCGAGGCGACGCCGCTGGCACCGGGCATGTGCTTTTCCGACGAGCCGGGGCTGTATCTGCCCGGCAAGTTCGGGATTCGGATCGAGGATTGCTTCCACATGACCGAGGCGGGGCCCGTCTGGTTCTCGACGCCGCCACAGTCAATCGAGACGCCCATCGGATGAACGACGCACTCGACGAACGAGGCTATGCACTCTGGCCGATGTCGCTAGACATGGATGAGCGGCTTGAACTGGCCGGATTGTTCGAGGACTGGCCTGCCCGGTGCCCCGGCCGACGTATCGACCCCGCAAGGGCCGCCGCGCTCTCCGGCGTCCGGCGGCTGATTGCGGATCGGGCGTCGACGATGCGCCCGGTACGGGCCCTGCTCTTTGACAAGACAGACGGGGCCAATTGGGCGCTGGCTTGGCATCAGGATCGTACGATCGAAGTCGCCGAGCGGTGCGAGGTGGATGGCTTTGGGCCTTGGACCGTCAAGCGCGGACGGCTGCATGTCGCTCCGCCCGTCCAACTGCTCGAGCGCATGGTGACGGTGCGTTTTCATCTTGATCCGGTTGATGCCTACAACGCGCCGCTGCTTGTCGCCCCAGGGTCGCATCGCTTCGGCCTCATTCCCGAGGCGTCGATCGAGGACATGGTCGCCCGCTGCGGCGAAGCCCCATGTCTTGCGGAGCCGGGATCAGTCTGGCTCTATCGTACTCTCATCCTGCACGGGTCCGCCCGGGCGAGCCTAGGGCGGCATCGACGGGTTTTGCAGATCGATCTGTCGGCGGACGAACTGCCCGGTAGGCTGCGGTGGGCGACCGATTGCGATGCGATGGACCGCCCCGAACGCGCGGGCGCTTGAGCGCGCGCGAAACCTCGCCTAAGCCCCGTGTCCATGACCTCGACCAACGATATCCGCCGCGGCTTTCTCGACTATTTCGGCAGCGAAGGGCACCAAATCGTGCCCTCCGCGCCGCTCGTGCCGCAGAACGACCCGACGCTGATGTTCGTGAATGCGGGCATGGTGCCGTTTAAGAACGTGTTCACCGGCCTGGAGTCGCGGCCCTACTCCACCGCAACCAGCTCGCAGAAGTGCGTGCGGGCAGGGGGCAAGCATAACGATCTCGACAATGTCGGCTATACTGCGCGGCACCATACCTTCTTTGAAATGCTGGGCAATTTCTCGTTCGGTGACTATTTCAAGGAACAGGCGATTACCCATGCCTGGACCCTGCTGACCAAGGTCTGGGGCATTCCGGCCGAGAAGCTGACTGCCACCGTCTATCATACCGATGACGAGGCGTTCGACCTGTGGAAGAAGATCGCGGGGCTGCCCGAGCACAAGATCATCCGCATCCCGACCAAGGACAATTTCTGGGCGATGGGCGAGAACGGGCCGTGCGGTCCGTGCTCCGAAATCTTCTACGATCACGGCGACCATATCTATGGCGGCCCTCCCGGCAGCCCGGAGGAGGATGGCGACCGATTCGTCGAAATCTGGAACCTGGTCTTCATGCAGTTCGAGCAGGAAGCCAATGAGATCGTCGGCGAGTTGCCCAAGAAGTCGATCGACACCGGCATGGGGCTGGAGCGGATCGCCGCCGTCCTGCAGGGCGTGCACGACAATTACGACACCGATACCTTCAAGGCGCTGATCGCCGCCTCGTGCGAGCTGACCCATACCAAGGCGGAAGACGGCCAGAAGGCGTCGCACCGCGTGATCGCCGACCATCTGCGCTCGGCGGGTTTCCTGGTGGCGGACGGCGTGCTGCCTGCCAATGAAGGGCGTGGCTATGTGCTCCGCCGGATCATGCGCCGCGCGATGCGTCACGCGCATCTGCTGGGCGCCAAGGAGCCGTTGATGCACCGTCTGGTCCCGGCGCTCGTTGCCGAGATGGGCGCGGCCTATCCCGAACTGGTCCGCGCGCAGCCGCTGATCGAAGCCACGTTACGCCAAGAAGAGACCCGCTTCCGCCAGACACTCGACAAGGGGCTGAAGCTGCTCGACGAAGCGACGGCGGGCATGGCACCGGGCGCGACGCTGGCGGGCGAGACGGCGTTCAAGCTCTATGACACGTACGGCTTCCCCTATGACCTGACCGAGGACGCGCTGCGCGCACAAAACCTGTCGGTCGACCGCGCGGGCTTCGACGCCGCCATGGCCGAGCAGAAGCGCGCCGCGCGCGCCGCCTGGAAGGGCTCGGGCGCCAAGGCGTCGGACGATGTGTGGTTCGACATCGCCGAAGAGACCGGCTCGACCGAGTTTCTGGGCTATGCCTCCGACACCGGCGAAGGCGAGGTTCTGGCGCTGGTCAAGGATGGCGCGCGGGTAGACAGCGCCGCTGCGGGCGAGAGCGTGGCCATCATCGTCAACCAGACGCCCTTCTATGGTGAGAGCGGCGGCCAGGTCGGCGACAGCGGCACCATCTCCAGCGATACGGGGCTCAAGGCGGTCGTCACCGACACCTCCAAGCAGCTTGGCCGCGTGTTCGTGCACAATGCCGAGATCCAGGAGGGCGGCGTCAAGGTCGGCGACAGCGTGAAGCTGGCCATCGACACCACCCGCCGCGCCGCGATCCGCGCCAACCACTCCGCGACGCACCTGCTGCACGAGGCGCTGCGTCAGCGGCTGGGCACCCATGTCGCGCAGAAGGGCTCGATGGTCGCCCCCGAACGCCTGCGCTTCGACTTCTCGCAGCCGGTCGGCATGACCGCCGACGATATCGCCGAGGTCGAGGCCAAGGTGAACGAGCAGGTGCGTGGCAACGGCCCGGTCGTCACCCGGCTGATGACGCCCGACGAGGCGATCGAAATGGGCGCGATGGCGCTGTTCGGCGAAAAGTACGGCGACGAGGTTCGCGTGGTGTCGATGGGCGAGGATGCCGACGGCACCTACAGCCTCGAACTCTGCGGTGGCACGCATGTGAATGCGCTGGGTGAGATCGGCGTGTTCAAGATCGTGTCCGAAGGCGCGGTGTCGAGCGGCGTGCGCCGCGTCGAGGCGCTGACCGGGGAGGGCGCGCGCGCCTATCTGTCGCACCGTGACGACATGCTGAAGGCCGCCGCCGCGACGCTGAAGACGACACCCGACGAAGTGCCCGCGCGCATCGCCGCGCTGGTCGAGGATCGCCGCCGTCTGGAGCGCGAACTGGCCGAGGCCAAGAAGGCGCTGGCGATGGGTGGCGGCGCGGGCGGTGCGGCGGCCGGGCCGGAGCAGATCGGTGACGTGGCGTTCATCGGCCAGGTGCTCGACGGCTTCGAGGCCAAAGGGCTGCGCGGAGCCGTCGACGATGCCAAGCAGCGGCTCGGCGGATCGGGTGTCGCGGTCATGGTCGCGGTGAATGACGGCCGGGCCTCGGTCGCGGTCGGCGTCACTGACGACCTGACGGCCAAGCACAATGCCGTCGACCTGCTGCGCAAGGCGGTGGCGGCGCTGGGCGGGCAGGGCGGCGGCGGCCGTCCCGACATGGCCCAGGGCGGCGGCCCTGACGGCGCCAAGGGCGCCGACGCGCTCCAGGCGGTACGGGACGCTCTGGCAGGCTGATACTTGCCGACATAGGGGGCGGGCGATGCGGGCGACGGTTATGACGGCTTTGGCATGGCTCGCTTCCTTCGGCACCGTTCAGGCCGTATCGGCGCAGGCGGGAACGTCCTCTCCGTTGGACCCGATCGTGGTCACGGCTCGCCCGCTACCCGCCAAGCGCGAAACGCTGCGATGGTTTCGGATGATTGCGGGCCATCCAAACGGTAGTGAACCGCTGTCGCGCATGACTCAGCCGCTATGCATCGGTGGCGTCGGTCTGCGCCGGGACATGGTGCTGGGGATCGCCGACCGGATCATGGGCAATGCGATGCGCCTGGGTATCGAGCTGGGCGGCGAGAAATGCAGCCCCAATGTCTTGGTCCTGTTCGTCGAAAACGGAGCCGATCAGGTAAAGTGGCTCGCCGATCATCGGCCCGGCATTTTTGGCCGCCTACAAGCTTCAGAAGTCAGTGCGATAATCCGGGACAAGGGGCCGGTCCATGTCTGGCACATAACCGCGATCACCAGCCGTGACGGCGATCGGATCATGCAATTCGGCAACGAACTGCCGACGCTGACCATCCCCAGCGCCAGCCGCATCGACCTGCCCATCAAGTCGCGAATCGCGGCGGCCGTCATGCTGATCGATCGCAACGCCGTGTATGGCAAGTCGATCAACCAGATCGGCGATTACGCCTCGATGCGCCTGCTGGCCGAGGTCCGCCCGCGTAATAGCGAGGCGGTGCCCAGCATCTTGTCGCTGTTCGACACTGGCAGCAGTGCGCCCGAAGCCATGACACCGTTCGACTGGGGCTACCTACGTGGTTTTTACGCGGGGCAGGGTAACAAGCCGCCCGCGTTTCAATTTGCGGACATGGCGCGTTTCGTCGACGAGGAAATCAAGAACGGAGCGGCCAAGCCATGAAACCACCAAGCGGACGTCGCGATCTGACCGCCGGGCCGATCGGCCGGACGCTGTTGCTGTTCGCGCTGCCGACCCTGGGATCGAGCGTGCTGCAATCGCTCAACGGGTCGATCAATGCGATCTGGATCGGGCAGTTTCTGGGCGAGCGGGCGCTGGCGGCGACGACCAACGCCAATATCATCATGTTCCTGCTGGTCGCGGCGACCTTCGGCTTTGGTATGGCGGCGACCATCCTGATCGGTCAGGCGATGGGGCGGCGTGACGTGGAGGCGGTGCGTCGGGTCCTTGGCTCGGCGCTAGGGCTGTTCGCGGTGATCTCGGTCGTGACGGTGGGCGTCGGATGGCTGGCCGCACCGGCCATCTTGCGTGCGCTGGCGACTCCGGCCGAGGTGTTTCCGCTGGCGCTCGCCTATCTGCGGGTGATCTTCGTCGCGATGCCGCCGGGCTTCCTTTCGGTATTGCTGACCATGGCGTTACGCGGGGTCGGCGATTCGATCACGCCGCTGAAGTTCATGGCGCTGGGCTCGGTCCTCGACGTGGCCTTGAACCCCGTCTTCATCCTGGGGCTGGGCCCGGTGCCTGCGCTGGGGATCGAAGGGTCGGCGATCGCGACGCTGATCGCCAATACCGGATCGCTGCTGGCGCTCGTGACCTATGTCTATGCCAAGGATCTGGTCATCCGCCTGCGCGGGGCGGAATGGCGCTATCTGCTCCCCACCGCGGAGTTGCTGAAGACCATCGTGGTCAAGGGGTTCCCAATGGGCCTCCAGATGCTGGTCGTATCCACCTCGGCGCTGGCGATGATGGGGCTGGTCAACCGGCATGGGACCTCGACCACGGCGGCCTATGGCGCGGCGAACCAGCTTTGGACCTATATCCAGATGCCCGCCATGGCGGTGGGCGCGGCGGTCAGCGCGATGGCGGCGCAGAATATCGGGGCGGGGCAGTGGGACCGGGTCGACCGGATCACTCGCGCCGGCTTGCGCATGAACCTGCTGCTGACGGGCGTGCTGGTCGTCGCGGTGACGCTGCTCGACCGGCATGTGCTGTGGCTGTTCCTGGGTAATGAGCAGAATGCGATCGGCATTGCGGCCAAGATCAACCTGATCGGCGGATGGAGCTTTATCCTGTTCGGCGTGTCGATGGTGCTGGCCGCGACGGTGCGCGCCAATGGCGCGGTGGTGGGGCCGCTGGTCATCCTGGCGATTGCGATGTTCCCGGTGCGCTTCGGCCTCGCCAACCTGCTGGAGCCGAGCCTGGGCGCGGATGCGATCTGGTGGAGCTTTCCGGCGGGTTCGCTCGCCTCGATGCTGATGACCATCGGCTATTACCGGCACGGCGGTTGGCGCAAGGGGCGGATGGCGCCCACCGCAGGCAAGGAAGAGTGCGAGGAACAGGCGCTGGCCGAGGGGCAGCCGACGAACAAGGCGATGCCGGTGGGGTAGTCGCC
>DXIH01000179.1 GCA_019112965.1 Candidatus Sphingomonas excrementigallinarum
CTGATCTGCTCGAAGGTCAGCACGCCGTGGCGGTGCTGGCCGACAAAGCCTATGACGGCAACGACTTGCGTGACCGGATCGCAGGCATGAACGCCACGGCTGTCATCCCGTCAAAACGCAACCGCAAGGTCGCCATCCCGCACGACGAAGACATCTACAAGCATCGCAATCAGATCGAGCGATGCTTCGGACGCCTCAAGCACTTCCGACGCTTCGCCACCCGCTACGACCGCCGCACTATCCACTTCACCGGATTTGTCCACCTCGCCGCCGCCATGATCTGGCTACGATGAATGTCGATCCGGCCTAGCTAACGAGCCGCCCCTAAAATCGCCCCCTTACTCCCCGTCGGCCGCAGGCGGCGTCGCCTCGGCCCGGCGCGCGCGGCGATCGGCTTGGTATTGCTGGTTCCACATGATGCTGCACCCGCTCTGGCCGCCCGTGCCGACCGGCGAGCAGGTGTCGGGGATGCCGCCCGCCACGCGGCCGACCTGATCGATGGTCGCGGCGCGATTGACCCAGCTCTGGTTCTGCGCCGGGATGGGCTTGTCGTCGCGCAGGGCCTTGGGGATGCGATAGGGTTCGTCGTCACGACCGCAAACCACGATCTCATCCGCCGTGCTGGGGGGACATTTCTGATCGCCGGTCAGCGTGACGTTGCGCACCCGCTTGGGCGGCTGTCCGGTACTGGCCTGCGCTTCCTGATCCACCTGCACCGCTTGCTGGGCGAAAGCCGCGCCGGGGGCCATGACGGGGGTCAGCAACAGGGCGGCAATCACAGCGGCTCGAACCATGGCGACGAAAACTCCTTCAGGTCTGACAACGTCGGACGCCCCGCATGGCTCCATGCTGAACGGAGCCCGGTCAAGGCCGATTTCCGGCGGAATTGCGGCGCTATGTCGCATGATCGGGCCTCATGCCAGCATCGCCGCCATCACCCCGCCCGACGCACGCCGCATGAACGGGGCGTTGCACCGCCCGCGCGATCGGCTATGGCGGTTCCCATGATCCTGGTCGTCGACAATTACGACAGCTTCACCTGGAACCTCGTCCATTATCTTCAGGAATTGGGCAGCGAGGTAGAGGTGGTCCGCAACGACGCGATCTCGGCGGGCCAAGCGCTCTCGTCGGGGGCGCAGGCTTTTCTCATCTCCCCCGGCCCCTGCACGCCGACCGAGGCGGGCGTCAGCCTGGACCTGGTCGCCGCCGCTGCCGATGCGGGGCGGCCGCTGCTGGGCGTGTGCCTGGGCCATCAGGCGATCGGCCAACATTTCGGCGGGCTGGTCGAGCGTGGCGGGCTGATGCACGGCAAGACCTCGCCGGTGCTGCATGACGGAACCGGGCTGTTCCGCGGCCTGCCCTCACCCTTCACCGCGACGCGCTATCACTCGCTGATCGTCAACGACGTGCCCGAGACGCTGGTCGTCAATGCACGCGCCGAGGACGGCACGGTCATGGGCTTCCGCCACGCATCGCTGCCCATCCATGGCGTCCAGTTCCACCCGGAAAGCATCGCCACCGAATATGGCCATGCGATGCTCGCCAACTTCCTGCGCGAGGCGGGCGTGGCGCATGAGCTGCCCGAGCGGCTTCGCCCGCCGGTCGAGGATGCGGCGTGACGACCATCGCGCTCCTCCCCGATACGGTCAGCCCTTTATCACGCGAGACGGCGGCGGCCGCCTTCGCCGACATATTGGACGGCCGCGCCGAGGATGAGGCGGTCGCCGCCTTCCTGATCGGCCTGACCGAGCGTGGCGAAACCTCGATCGAGATCGCCGAGGCCGCGCGCGCCATGCGTCAACGCCTGATCCCCATCGAAGCACCCAAGGGCACCGTCGATGTCTGCGGCACCGGGGGTGACGGGCATCACACGCTCAACGTCTCGACCGCCGTCTCGCTGGTCGTCGCCGCGCTCGGCGTGCCGGTCGCCAAGCATGGCAACCGCGCCGCCTCGTCCAAGGCGGGCGCGGCGGACACGCTGGAAGTGCTCGGCCTCGACATGGAGCGCGCGGGGGCAGTCGCGCAGTCGAGCCTCAACGATATCGGCATCGCCTTCCTGTTTGCCGCCAATCACCACCCGGCCATGGCGCGGATCACCCCCATCCGGCGCGCGATCGGGCGGCGGACGATCTTCAACCTGATGGGTCCGCTCGCCAATCCGGCGCATGTCGGGCGACAGCTGATCGGCATCGCGCGTCCCGACTATGCGACCGTCTATGCCGAAGCGCTGGAGCAGCTGGGGGCCGAGGCTGCGCTGGTCGTGTCGGGCGAGGAAGGGCTGGACGAGCTGTCCGGCGCGGGCCCGAGCATCGCGGTATCGGTCGGCGACATCACCGCCCCCGCCACCATCACCCCGGAGGATGCGGGCCTGCCCCGCCATCCCATCACCGCCATTCGCGGCGGCGACGCACGGCACAATGCCGAGGCGCTTCGCCGCCTTCTCACCGGGGAGCCGGGCGCGTATCGCGACGCGGTTCTCCTCAACGCCGCCGCCGCCTTGCTGGTCGCCGGGCATAGCGCCGACCTTGCGCAAGGCGCGGTCGCCGCCGCCCGCGCGATCGACACCGGCGAGGCCGCAGCGCTTCTCGATCGATGGATTGCCTACCGATGACGATGCTCGACCGCATCCTGGAAACTAAGCGCGCCGATGTCGCCGCGCGCAAGGCGACCATGTCGCACGCCGACCTGGACGCCAAGATCGCCACCGTCTCCGCCCCGCGCGGCTTCCGTGCCGCACTCGACGCCAAGACCGGCCATGCGCTGATCGCCGAGGTGAAGAAGGCCAGCCCCTCCAAGGGGCTGATCCGCGCGGATTTCGATCCCCCCGCCCATGCCCGCGCCTATGAAGCCGGGGGTGCGGCGTGCCTATCCGTGCTGACCGACGAACGCTGGTTCCAGGGCGCCGACATCTTCCTGGAACAGGCGCGCGGTGCCGTATCGATCCCGGTCCTGCGCAAGGACTTCATGGTCGATCCGTGGCAGGTCCATGAATCGCGCGCGCTGGGAGCGGACGCGATTCTCATCATCGTCGCCGCGCTTGACGACACCCAGATGCAGGAGATCGAGGCGGCCGCGATCGAATGCGGCATGGACGCGTTGGTCGAGGTGCACGACGCCGCCGAGATGGAGCGCGCCGCCCGACTGAAGTCACGGCTGATCGGGGTGAACAACCGTGATCTCAGGGACTTCACCGTCGACTTTCAGCGTACCTACGAACTGGTGGCGCACGCTCCCAGGGGCAGCACCTTCGTCGCCGAGAGCGGATTGACGAGCCGCGAGGATCTGGATGCGATGGCCGAGCACGGCATTCATTGCTTTCTGGTCGGCGAAGCATTGATGCGCCAGCATGACGTGGAGGCGGCGACCCGCGCGCTGATCGGATGAGCGGCCTTACCCATCTCGATGACGAGGGTTCGGCCCGCATGGTCGATGTCGGCGCCAAGGCCATCACGGCGCGACAGGCGGTGGCGCAGGGCCGCATCACGATGACCCGCGAGGCCGCCGCCGCGATCCGCGCGGGCAGCGTCCAGAAGGGCGATGTGCTGGCGGTCGCGCGCGTGGCAGGCATCATGGCCGCCAAGAAGACCAGCGATCTCATCCCCCTTTGCCATCCCCTGCCGCTCAGCAAGGTCGAGATCGACCTGACGTTGGACGAACAGGGCGTGACCGCCACCGCCACCGCCGCGACGGCGGGGCAGACGGGTGTCGAGATGGAGGCGCTGACCGCCGTGTCGGTGACGCTGCTCACCATCTACGACATGGCAAAGGCTCTCGATAAGCGCATGACGATCAGTGATATTCGCCTGATCGCCAAGACCGGCGGCAAGTCGGGTGACTGGCACGCCTGACACCTTTTGATCGCGGGGAACGGACATGGCCCCGGATCGTCTTTCGGGCCAAAAGGAGCGACTGCCATTCTTCTCCCCGTCCCCGAAGCCCAGTCTCGCCTTCTAGCACTGGCGAACCCCCGGCCCGTTATCAACCTTCCTTTGCGCGAGGCGGCGGGCCGCTGGGCAGCGCGCGACGTGGCCGCGCGGCGGACCCAGCCCGCGCATGATCTGTCGGCGATGGACGGCTATGCGATCCGTTTCGATGATATGCCGGGGCCTTGGACGGTCATCGGCGAAAGCGCGGCCGGACGCCCCTTCACCGGGTCGGTCGGCCCGGGACAGGCGACCCGTATCTTCACCGGCGCTGCGCTGCCCGACGGAACCGATACCGTCCTCATCCAGGAAGAAGCCGCGCGTGACGGCGCAATGCTGATGCTGGCCGGCGAAGGCCCGGCGCATCGCGGGCGCAATGTGCGGCGGCGCGGACTGGACTTTTCGGAGGGCGCCACGTTGATCGCCGCCGGGCAGCGGCTGACCCCGGCACGGATCGCGGTCGCGGCGACGGGCGGCCACGCGACCCTGCCCGTTCGCCGGGCCGTCCGCGTCGCTATTGCCGCGACCGGCGACGAACTCGTGCCCCCCGGCAGCGCCGATCCTGCGGCGCTTCCCGAATCGAACGGCGTGATGCTGGCCGCCATGCTCGCCGATCTGCCGGTCGAGATCATCGATCTCGGCATCCTTCCCGATAGGCTGGAGGCGTTGCGCGACGCCTTCGCCTCGGTCGAGGCGGACCTGCTGGTCACGACTGGCGGGGCGTCCGTCGGCGATCACGATCTCGTCCAGCCCGCGCTTAAGGCGGCTGGAGGCAGTGTCGATTTCTGGCGCATCGCGCTCCGCCCCGGCAAGCCGATGATGGCCGGAAGGCTGGGCGAGACGGTCGTACTCAGCCTGCCCGGCAACCCCGTCTCCGCCTTCGTCACCGCGACGTTGTTCGTCCGCCCGCTGATCGCGCAGATGGCGGGCGCGACCGATCCGCTGCCCAGGCCCATTCCCGCCACGCTGGGCGAGGACCTGCCCGCCAACGGCCCGCGCATCGACTATCTGCGGGCGGCGATGATCGACGGGCGGGTGCATGCGGCGGCCATTCAGGACAGCTCGATGCTGCTGACTCTCGCGCGGTCGACCTGCCTTGTCATCCGACCGCCGCACGCCCCCGCCGCCGCAATGGGCGACTCGGCGGAAATCCTGATGCTCGCTTGACGCAAGCCAAAACGTTCCATATAAGTTCCACGTCTGTTCTGGACGGAGGATCGCGATGCTCACCGCAAAGCAGCATGAGCTTGTCTGCTTCATCAACGACCGTTTGAAGGAAACCGGCGTGTCGCCATCCTTCGAGGAGATGAAGGAGGCGTTGGACCTCAAGTCCAAGTCGGGCGTGCATCGCCTGATCTCCGCGCTGGAGGAACGCCACTTCATCCGTCGCCTGCCCAACCGCGCCCGTGCGCTGGAGGTGCTGCGGATGCCCGACCGGCCCGAAAAGCCTGTCGCGGCGGAACCGGCCTCGGGCAACGTCCGCCCCCCGGCGACGCGTCCGATGGCCGAACCCGCCAACGACGTGGTCGAAATCCCGCTGCACGGCCGGATCGCCGCCGGTGTTCCGATCGAGGCGTTCGAGGGCAGCTCGATGCTGGCCGTCCCGGCTGCCCTGCTCGGCTCGGGTGAACATTACGCGCTGGAAGTGTCGGGCGACTCGATGGTCGAGGCGGGCATCCTAGACGGCGACTATGCGCTGATCCGCCGCACCGATGTGGCGCGTGACGGGCAGATCGTGGTCGCGCTGATCGACGATAGCGAGGCGACGTTGAAATATTTCCGGCGCGAAGGGTCGATGGTCCGTCTGGACCCTGCCAACCGGGCCTATGATCCGCAGCGTTATGCGCCCGCGCAGGTTCGGGTACAGGGCAAGCTCTCGGGGATTCTACGCCGCTACGAATGAGGAATGCGACGCGCTCCCCGAACCGGCGCGTCACATCGAGTCGAGCGAGGCCCATACCGCTTGATCGCGATAAAGTATGGCCCTTCGGGGATGGGCACCGATCTTATCGCCCTCCCGGATGCTCCGTGGTCGACCATGGGTGACGATCGCCGGGACCACGGACCATCCTCACGGTCGGCGGATCGAGCCGGATCGTGACACCGCCCGTCCGCTTCAAGGCAACATTGTCCAGTTTCAACCAGCGCGGTCGGCACGCCTTGGGCAGTCGACGATCGGCGACGACGATGTCCATCTGCCCGCACAGCGCGATCAAGGCCGCCCACGGCACCGGATAGCCGCTCCGCGTCGCGGCGATCCGCCAGAGTCGCCCGCCTCGCTGCAATCCCGTCACGCACATATCACGCCCGCACCGCGCGCCCGGTTGCTCGGCCAGGGCGAGCGGTTCGGCATCGGTGCCGCTCAGTTCGGACAGGGTGGTCCGCATATAATCCCCCGCCCGGTCGCGGAGCAGCGCCACGCCCTGTCCCGTCGCGATGCCCACATGACGACCATCGCCGGTGACGATCAGGTCGGGCGTCGGCGCGGCCAGCATGACGAGAAGGCCGATCACCACCGCAGGTGCCCCGAACCATCGCCAACGGGTCCGCCAGAGCGCGATCCACAAACCGCCCGTAACAGCCAGCCCGAACGCCCATCCCGACGCGACCGGCAGCGCGACCACCGACCCCGGCATGGACGACACCGCATGGGCAAGCGTCAACAGCAACCCCAGTGCCTGCCCCAGCAACCACCAGAGCGGACCACCCAGCCCGATCGGCTCCAGCAGCAGGGCGATCATCTCCAGCGGCATCGCGATGAAGGTCGTCCAGGGAATGGCGATGATATTGGCCAGCGCGCCGTAAAGTCCGGCCTTGTGAAAGTGATAGACGGCGATCGGCATCAACGCCGCCTCGACCACCAGCCCGGTCAGCAGCAACGCGCCCACATGCCGCAACGCCGCCCAACGCCAATCAGGATGCGGTCCCAGCCAGTGGCGGATCGCCGGATGCTCATGCAGCGCGACGATCGCGGTGATCGCGGCGAAGGACAGCTGGAAGCTCGCACCGACCAGCGCTTCGGGCCGGAAGATCAGTACGATCAGCGCCCCCGCCGCGACCAGCCGCAGCGTCATCGCCTCGCGCCCCATCGCCAGCGCCACCAGCACCAGCATCGCCGCCACGCACGATCGTATCGTGGGGACCTCCGCCCCGGTCAGCCACGTATAGCCGACCGCCGCGACCGCCCCCGCCGCCGCGCCCAGCAAGGGCAGCCGGAGCCGCAATGCCAGCCACGGCCAGAGCGCCAGCAGCCGGATCGTGAGTATCATCACGATCCCGACGACCGCCGTGATATGAAGCCCGCTGACCGACAGCAGGTGCGCCAGCCCCGCGCGCCGCATCGCCTCCGCATCGTCCTGGGCAATCGCGCCGACATCGCCGGTGGCCAGCGCCGCCGCGATGCCGCCCGCGCTGCCCGCAACCTGCGCCGTGATCCGCTGCGACAGGCGCTGGCGCAAACCGGGCGCTCGATCGGCCGGATGCAGCACCTGCACCGGCGCAAAGCCGCGTCCCGTGGCGCCGACTCCCTGAAACCAAGCCGCGCGTGCGAAATCATAACCGCCGGGCGCGACCGGCCCGGCGGGCGGCATGAGTCGGGCCCGCAATCGGACCCGCGCACCCCGCCCCAGTCCGACTGGCGCATCGTTCTGTGCCAGCGACACCCGGATACGCGGTGGCAGGCGCACCCCACGCCCGCGTCCGTCCCGGGCCTCGACCGGCCGCAGCATCAGCCGGACGATCTGTCGCGCCGCCAGCGGCTCCACTGCATCGACCTCGGCAACCATATCCGCCATGACTGGAAGTGCGAGAACGGGAGCGCGAACCGACTCGGCGCGCGCCCAGGCCAGCAATATCCCCGCCAGCACCAGCACCGCCGCCAGACTAACCGCGCGCATCACCCGCCCGCCATCGGCCAGCGTCGCCGCCGCCAGGCCGACGCCCCCCGCGGCCAGTATCAATGCCCCCCAGGCCCGTGGATCGGGCAGGACGAACCACGCCGCGATCCCCGCCCCCAGCATCACCGGCGTCCATAGCGGAATCTGGTTCCGCTCGGCTTCGGCCCATTGTTCGGCCCGGCGAAGGCGCGGCATTTGGCGGCGCGGACGCTTAATGCTAGGGGCTGCGGCGGCTGAATAGGCCATCGAAATTCATGATTGGGAGTATGCGCGGTTGAGCGCAACAGATGATATCGCCGCCAACGGGGTCGTGACGCGTTTCGCGCCCTCGCCGACCGGTTTCCTCCACATCGGCGGCGCACGCACGGCGCTGTTCAACTGGCTGTTCGCACGGGCGAAAGGCGGCAAGTTCCTGCTGCGCATCGAGGATACCGATCGCGCCCGCTCGACCCAGCCCGCGATCGACGCGATTCTGGACGGCATGCGCTGGCTGGGCCTGGACTGGGACGGCGAGGCCGTGTTCCAGTTCGCGCGGGCCGACCGCCATGCCGAAGTGGCGCACGAGATGATGGCCAAGGGGCATGCCTATCGCTGCTACATGACGCAGGATGAGATCGCGGCGCAGCGCGAGGCGGCACAGGCCGCCAAGCAGCCGCTGCGCATTCGCTCGCCCTGGCGCGACGCCGATCCGGCGACCGCGCCGGAGGGCCAGCCCTTCGTCGTCCGCCTGCGCGCCCCGCGTGAGGGGGCGGTGACGATCGAGGACCAGGTGCAGGGCAGCGTCACCGTGCAGAATGCCGAGCTGGACGATCTGGTTCTGCTGCGTTCGGACGGCACGCCGACCTATATGCTGGCGGTGGTGGTCGACGACCATGACATGGGCGTGACCCATGTGATTCGCGGCGACGATCATCTGAACAACGCCTTCCGCCAATTGCCGATCTACAAGGCGATGGGCTGGGCCGAGCCGATCTATGCGCATATCCCGCTGATCCACGGATCGGACGGGGCCAAGCTGTCCAAGCGCCACGGCGCGGTCGGGATCGAAGCCTATCGCGATGAAATGGGCATCCTGCCCGAAGCACTCGATAATTATCTGCTTCGCCTTGGCTGGGGCCACGGCGATGCCGAGATCATCACGCGCGACGAGGCGGTGAAGTGGTTCGACCTGTCGGCCGTGGGTAAGGCGCCGTCGCGGTTCGACCTGAAGAAGCTCGAAAACCTCAACGGCCATTATATCCGCGAGGCCGACGACGCGCGCCTGGCCGAGCTGACCGCCAAGCGGATGGGCGTCGAGGACGTCGCGCTGCTGACCGCCGCCATGCCGTCGCTGAAGCCCCGCGCGGCGAATTTGAACGAATTGGCCGAGGGCGCGCGCTTCCTTTTCGCGACCCGTCCGTTGAGCCTGGACGACGCCGCCACCGGCCTGCTCGATGAAAAGGCACGGGGCATTCTCTTTTCCGTTCACACCGCGCTTGACGCGGTGCACAACTGGGATACGGAGCTTTTGGAAGACGCGGTACGCAAGGTGGCCGAAGCCGAGGGCGTAAAGCTCGGTCAGGTCGCCCAGCCGCTCCGCGCTGCCTTGACCGGACGCAAGACGTCCCCGGGGATCTTCGACGTGCTCGCTGTGTTGGGCCGTGAAGAAAGCCTGGGGCGGATCGCGGACCAGATGACCGCAGATAGGAAGGATCATTGAGTATGAGCGACACCGCGAAATTCGAAATCGGCGGCAAGGGCTTTGACTATCCGGTCATGTCGGGCACGATCGGCCCGGACGTGGTCGACATCCGCAAGCTCTATGCCCAGACGGGTGCCTTCACCTATGATCCCGGCTTCACCTCGACCGCCTCGTGCCGGTCGGAGCTGACCTATATCGACGGCGATCAGGGCGTTCTGCTGCACCGCGGCTATCCGATCGGCGAACTGGCCGAGAATAGCAGCTTCATGGAGGTCGCATACCTCCTGCTGAACGGCGAATTGCCCAACCAGGGCGAGCTGTCGGAATTCACTACCACCATCACGCGCCACACCATGGTGCATGAGCAGCTGGCGGCGTTCTTCCGTGGCTTCCGCCGCGATGCGCATCCCATGGCGATCATGTGCGGTGTCGTCGGCGCGCTGTCGGCCTTCTATCACGATTCGACCGACATCCATGATCCGGTGCAGCGCACCATCGCCTCGCACCGCCTGATCGCCAAGATCCCGACGATCGCGGCGATGGCGTATAAGTACAGCGTGGGTCAGCCCTTCCTGTACCCGGACAATTCGCTGTCCTACACCGGCAACTTCCTGCGCATGACCTTCGGCGTTCCGGCCGAGCCGTATGAGGTGAATCCGGCCGTCGAAAAGGCGATGGACCGCATCTTCATCCTGCACGCCGATCACGAGCAGAACGCGTCGACCTCGACCGTGCGTCTGGCCGGTTCGTCGGGCGCCAATCCGTTCGCGTGCATCGCGGCGGGCATCGCCTGCCTCTGGGGTCCGGCGCATGGCGGCGCGAACGAAGCCGCGCTCAACATGCTGCGCGAGATCGGCACGCCCGATCGTATCCCCGAGTTCATCGCTCGCGCCAAGGACAAGAACGATCCGTTCCGCCTGATGGGCTTCGGTCACCGCGTCTACAAGAACTACGATCCGCGCGCGACCGTGATGCAGAAGACCGTGCGCGAAGTGTTCGACGCGCTGAAGGTCAACGATCCGCTGTTCGAGACGGCGCTCCGTCTCGAAGAGATCGCGCTGAACGACGATTATTTCGTCGAGAAGAAGCTGTTCCCGAACGTCGACTTCTATTCGGGCGTCATCCTGTCGGCGATCGGCTTCCCGACCGAGATGTTCACCGTGCTGTTCGCCCTTGCCCGCACCGTCGGCTGGGTCGCGCAGTGGAACGAGATGATTACCGATCCCGACCAGAAGATCGGTCGTCCGCGTCAGCTGTACACCGGCCCGACGCAGCGTACCTACATTCCCGTCGAGAAGCGCTAAGCCATGAACCGGGTCCGGCCGATCCTGATCGCCATCGGCGTCATGCTGGCGCTGACGGGGGGATTATGGATCGGTCAGGGCCTGGGTTACATTCATTGGCCCGAACAGAGCTTCATGCTCGGTCGGGGCGAATGGGCCGATCGCGGCGCCTTTGTCGCGATCGCCGGACTGGCGCTGATCCTGGTCGCCAGGCGGCTACCTCGGCGTCGGCGCTGACCGGCTCGGACGGATAGGAAAAGGGCTCCTTCGGGAGCCCTTTTTGTGTCAGCGCGAGCGCAGCCGCAGGTGGAAGGTCGCCCCCTCGCCCGGCACGCTTTCGACGCCCAGGTCGCCGCCCATCGCCCGCGCCAGACGCCGGGCGATATAGAGGCCCAGGCCATTGCCGCCGGGCTCACTGGGGTCGACCCGCTCGAACTTCTCGAAGATGCGGGCTTGGTCCTCGGGCGCAATGCCCTTGCCGTGATCGCCGACGCTGACCAGCGCCCATTCCCCATCCCGCTCGACCGTGACGATCACGTCGCCGCCACGTGGGGAATAGCGGATGGCATTGCCGATCAGGTTGATGAGAATCTGAAGACAGCGGCCGAAATCGCCGATGGCGGGCATCCCCTCGCTGACGGCCGGGCGGCGGATCGTCACGCTGGCGGCGTCGGCACGCACGCCCAGCAATCCGGCGGCGCGGCGCGCGACGTCGGCCAGATCGATCGGGGTGGCGGACAGGCGGAAATCCGGCTGCTCGATCGCCTGCAGCTCGACCAGATTGTCGACCAGTCCCATCAGATGCCGCCCGGCATGGGCGATGTCCTGGGCATAGTCGGCATATTCGGCCGCGATCGGGCCGTCGCTGCGCGCCGCGATGCTGTCCGCATTGGCGACGATCCGCGCCAGCGGCGTGCGCAACGCGCGGTCGAGACCGGAGGTGAAGCTCTCGGTCAGGGGGGAGCCGCCGGGATGCAGCGCCATGTCCTCGTCCGCTTCGCCCGGCTCGTCGATCAGATAAGTCGCGCCCACCAGCCCGGCGATACCGCCCAGACCGTCATGGCGGATCGCCGCCGAAAGCCGGACCGGGGCATCCGTCGGCCGCAGCCGCGCACCCCGCCCGTCAAGCGGCGTGCCTCCATCGAACAGCGCGGTGCCGGAATCGAATGCAAACAGCGCGCCCAGTGGCTTTCCCAACAAACCTTGCGCATCGAAGCCATGCCGGAGCCCCGCCCCCGGAGATACGAAGGTCAGCCGGAGTGCCGCATCGGTCTCCCAACGGAAATCCGCCCCCGCCGCGGCGTGGTCCGGGGGCGTCGCAACCGGCTTCCACGCGTTGCGATCGCGCCATCCGCTGACGCTGAGGCGGATCTGCCCGGTTTCGGGCCGCGCCTGCACCCACAGGTCGAGGTCGCCTTCGTCGTCGGCGACCATTACCTGCCGCGCGACCGGGATGCCGAGCCGCCGGGCGAGCCGCGCGATACGCGCGATGGGGGCGACCGCCAGGCGATCGCTGACCCCGCCGCCCGCGCGGATATGCAACAGCTCGATCGGGGGATCGGCCGACAGGATGTGATCGCCCGCGTCCAGAATGGCGCGCGCTACCATCGATTCGCCCGGGCTATCCATCGATGTCATCGACGTTCGGAACCTTCCAACCGCTCGATAGCCGCGCGAAACGGCGCAGGCAGGGTCAACGATGCGATGGCACGCCGCGCCGCTGCGGCCGAAACCGCCATGATCGCGTCCAGCGCCTCGGCAAAGCCGTCGACGTCGCGCCGCCGATCCGCTTCACACAGCGACAGACCGATCCGGGCGATGGTCGGTCGCTCCTGATCCAGCGCGCGCAGCGCCAGCCAAAGGCGGTCGCCTTCCGGCTCCAGCACGATTTCGCGCACCATGGCATGGTCGATGCCCAACGCATGAGTGAGCAGCGCGACGAACAGACCCAATTGCCGGTCGGACAGGCTTTCAAGGAGCAGATCGGGCAATTCGCCCGGCCGCGCATCGATCGCCGCCGCCAGCCGCAGGGCGGCCGCCCCCGGCCTGTCGCCATCATCCTGCGCCGCCAGCACCCGCTCGACGGCTTGGGCGAGCGCCCCGTCCCAGGCGGGATCGTCTCCGCCACGCAGCGCCGCCGCCACGGTCCAGACCAGCCGATCGTGCAATCGTGTCGGCAGGCTCGCCACCTCGCCCGCTTCCCGCGCCTGGCCTTCGGCGACCAGAACGGCGCGTGCCGCCGCCGCCACGATCCGATCCGGCGCTTCGGTCAACCGGACAAGCAGGCTGGGCGCATCCCCCGCCATCGATTCAATGGGCAGCGCGCGGGCGATCAGGCTCTGTCGGGCTTGCGCGACCAGCTCGTCGACCAGTGCCGGGTCCGCCAGGGCCCCCACCCTGTGCAGCCGCCCGATCACGTCTCCGGGCGCGGCATGGCGCGTGCCCTCCGGCATCGCGCGCTCGGCCTGTTGCAGCAAGTCTCGGGCGATCGTCTCGACCAGCAGGTGAAGCCGGGCCGTGACCTCGAAGCGGACCTGATCGGTCAGCCTCAAATCCTCGTCCAGCCCCAGGTCGAGCACCGCCCCCCGCCGTCGCGCCGCGGCACGCGCGCGCGCCGCGTCCACGCGGACGGATAGCCGCGCGGCATGCCATTCGGAGGCGTGATCTGGGTCTGGTTCGACCGCCATGGGGCAGCGCTAACCCCTTTGGAGTTAAAGCGACACTAAACTTGGGCGCGCAATGTCTCGATTGCGGACGCCAAAGTGACGATCGCATAGATACTGGCAAGGGCCAGCCCCCAAGGCGCGAGGCCCAGGAAAGCGGTCGGAAACAGCACCAGCAAATAAGCGGGCGGGCTCGCCCACCAGCGTCGCCGGAAGCGGTACAGCCCGGCGCGCTCGGCCAGAATCCCCAGGATTATCAGCATCAAAGCCAGGACCGGGCCAATATCCTCGCCCGACGTTCGAAAATCCTGCCAGCCCAGTGCCGCCACCGCCAGCCCGGCCAATGCGGCAATCGCCGCAGACCCGGCGCGCGCCGTACCCTGTTCGTCGCGCAACCCCGCCAGCGTCTCCCCCAATCCGAGCCCCAGGGTTCCCGCAATGACCACCAACAGGCCGAAGGCAGGCCAGCCGAACAGGATTAAAACGAGCCCGAGCAGCCCCAGTCCGGCTCCGACGCCGCCTGCGACATGGGCGGGCACCGAACGCTCGACGAGACGCGGCAAGGCCAGGCGTGCGATCGGTGCCAGGACGTAGCGATCGAACCAGCTCCGCCGCCCCGAGACCAGCCGCGCGACGACCGCCCGGCCCCGCGCCTCCAGCGCCTCGGCCCGGTGGACGATGCCATGGCCCGCCTTCACCGCATCGGGGGGCAGCAGGATATGGGTCGCGTGCGCCTGCGCCGCCAGCCGCAACAGGGTCGATTGCAGGTCATAGTCGCGCGGCAGCGCCGCCACCTCGGCGATCCGACGCGGGTCGAGGCGCGCGACACCGGCCCACGCCATCTGCCCGCCGACCCGCTCCAGCCCGGCTTCGGCCTCCATCTCGGGCAGCACGACCAGCGCGTCGTGCCCGGCATCGCGCAGGACGAGCGCGATCGTGTCCTCGGTGGTGATGAGGCCGTCGGCCAGGACGAGCAGCCGCGACAAAGGGTGAAGCTTTTCCGATGCTTCCACCGCACTACGCACCGTGTCGACCACCACGCCGCGCTGGGCGATTCGGGCGATCGCGCCAAGCAGTTCGGGGGTCAGCCGGGCGACGACGATGATGATCTGCGCCGTCCCCGCCGCGACCAGCAGCCGGGCCTGATATTCGATCAGGGTGACACCCGCGAACGGCAGGGTCGCCGTCAACCGCCCGGGGCGGTCGTCGGCATCGTCAATCGCAAAGAGAAGACCGGAGAGCATCGCGTGCTGTTAGGCGCTAGACGCGCACCATGCCAGCCCCGTCCCGGCCTGCGCTCACAGACGCGCGACCTGCTCCCCGATCCGGTCGAGCAATTGCGGGTCCGGCCCGTCGCGCTCGGCCGCCTGGGCCGCCAGGGTCATCAGCGGCAGGGCGTTGACGCTGGCCGCCAGCCCCTTCAGCCGCAACGCCGCCTCACGCCATTCGCCCGCATCCTCGGCCATGTGCATGGCCTCGGTCGCGCGGGTCACGCCCTCGACGAAAGCGCGGCGAAGATCTTGAATTACGGCCGGTTCGTCACCGGCCACCGCCGCCAGGGCAGAATCGATCGTTCCGTGCTCATAGGTCATGGCCGTCGCTTAAACCCGAACCATGGCAACACGGAATAGCGCAATTCGCTTTCTGCCATCCGTAAACGTGATAAACCGGCCCATTGTGACACGGGGGCCCAGATGATCGTCGATATGCGCGCGGAGCGTCAGGACAGGTCGGACATGCCGAACGCGGAGGCGGACATGCTGGATTATGCCCCCCTGTCTCACGCCGATGAGACGTCTCCCGACGAGGAGGGCGAGGCCGCCATGCCGTCCTCCCCCAGCCCCTGGCTGGACGAGGGGACGATGCCCGTCGAGGAGGAAGCCCCCGCGCGCTGGCCCTTGATCGTCGCCGTCCTGGCCTCGGTCCTGTGGGTGGTGGCGAGCCTGACCTGGGGCATCATGGCGGGTGCGTCGCTATCACCATCGACGCTCGCGCCGCTGGTCACGCTGGCGATGGCCGGGCCGATACTCATCGCGATCCTGTGGCTGGTCGGTCAACGGAGCAGCCGGGCCGAACAGCGCCGCTTCGCGCTGACCGCCCGCGACATGCGCGCCGAAGCCGTCGCGCTGGAGCGCGCGGTCGCCGCGATCGGGCAGGCCCTTGCTGCCAATCGCTCGGAATTGTCGGCGCAGGCGATCGCCCTGTCCGAAATGGCGCAGGCGGCCGAGACCCGCTTCAACACGATCGCCCGCGATCTGGCCGACGATATCCAGATGGTCGAGGCGCATGGCCGGACGCTGGCCGATATAGCCGGGACCAGCCAGGCCAGCCTGACCCAATTGCTCGACGCCCTGCCCCGCGCGGCCGACGAGGTCGGCGAAGCCAGCGACCGAATGGCGGAAGCCGCCCGATCGGCCGAAATCCACGCCTCGGCGCTCGATGCCCAATTCGTGGCGCTCGGGCGGCGCGGGCAGGATGCCGATACCATCGCCAGCGGCGCCGCGCTTCGCCTGGCGACGCACCTCGAACAGATGGAGGCGACCAGCCGCACGGCCAGCGAGCATCTCGAAAACGTCACCGCCAATGTCGCGACGACGATCGACGCGCTGCTCGATCGCACTGCCGAGGCGATCGACCAGTCCCGCAAGGGCATCGCCGCGCAAGGTGAGGCGATGCTGGCGATGGTCGCCGCCAATCAGGCCGCGCTCGACAGTGCCGCGCGCGACAGCGCCGACGCGCTTGCCGAGCGCCTGACCACGGTGGACGGCGCGGTGGCGCGCCTGTCGACCGAGCTCGAGGCGCAGCGTATCGCGGGCGAGACGATAATCGACACGCTCGATGCCGAACTGGAGCGGGTCGAGACGCGGATCGCGGTACTCCATACCCAAGGCACCGAAAAGTCGCAGATGCTGGCCGCCTCGATCAGCGCGCTCGGCGGCTCGGCCGATGCCATGACCGGCGCATTGGAGGCGGGCGAGTCCATGGCCAACCGCGTCATCGGCACGACCGAGACGCTGCTGATCGCTCTCGATGCCGCGGCGCGCGAAATCGACGAGACGCTGCCCGAGGCGCTCGGCCGCCTCGACCAGCGGATGCATGCCAGCCATGAGGTCGTGGTCGAGACCAAGCCCGAACTCCTTGCGCTGGTCGCCGCGGCCGAGAGCACGCATGAAGCGATCGAGGCCATTGCCGACGTCATCGCCGAACAGCGCCAGACGCTGGAAACGCTGTCGGGTTCGCTGATCGAGACCCTGTCGACGGGCCGCGCCAAGGCCGATGCGCTGGGCATGATGGTCGAGGAGACGATCGAACGGTCACACCAGTTCGCCGACGAGGCGGCGCCCAAGCTGGTCGATGCGCTGCTGCGGGTTCGCGAAACCGCTGCGACGGCCGCCGAAAAGGCGCGCGAGACGCTGGCCGATGTGATCCCGCAAGCCGCCAGCGCGCTGGAAATCGCCAGTGCCGAGGCGATGCGGCGCGCAACGGGCGACACCGTCGAGCGGCAGGTCCATGCGATCGTCGACGCCACGCAAAATGCCGTCGAGGCGGCAACCCGCGCGACCGAACGACTGGCGCGGCAGGCCGACATGATCGTCGAGAAGACCGCGATCGTCGAATCACGGATCGAGGAAGCGCGAACCGAGCGCGAAGAATCTGATCGCGACAATTTCGCGCGCCGCGCTTCTCTTCTCGTCGAATCGCTCAACTCCGCATCGATCGACATCACCAAGATCTATGCGCCCGAGATCACCGACAGCGCCTGGGCCGCCTATCTGAAGGGCGATCGCGGCGTGTTTACCCGGCGCGCGGTGAGGATCCTGGACTCGCACCAGGCCCGTGACATCGCCGACCTATATGACGAAGACCCCAAGTTCCGCGATCATGTGAACCGCTATATTCACGACTTCGAGGCGATGCTGCGCGGCGTGCTCGCCCAGCGCGACGGATCGCCGCTGGGCGTGACATTGCTGTCGTCGGATATGGGCAAGCTCTATGTGGCGCTGGCACAGGCGATCGAGCGGTTGCGGTAAAGGCAGCCAGCCCTTGCCCTTCGCCTTCGCTCAGTGCGAACGGAGGGCTGAAGCAATCACCCCCTCCGCCGTTCAGCCTGATCGAAGTCGAAGGCCAAGGGTAATCTTCACCCGTTCAGCGCATAAATCCGCAACCGATGCCCATCCGGGTCGAGCGCGACGAAACTCCGCCCGAATGGCCGATCCGTCGGTGGCATCATCATGGCGACACCCTGCGCCGTCCATTTCGCGTGACAGGCATCCACCGCGTCATGATCGTGCCGGAAGCCCAGTTCGATGGAGCCGGTCGCGCCGTGCGCAGGCGAATCGATCACATCACGTCGCCACAGGCCAAGGGTCGTGCCGGAATCCATCACGAACAGGGTGAAGGCGTCACCCGCATCGACCGGCTCACGCTGTAATATCCCGCGATAAAATTCGGTACTGGCCACCATGTCGGCGACGTGCAGCAAAATGGTGGTGGCGGGGCAGGTCATGGAAAGGCTCCTTCGTTCGAGAGGAGCACCGCCTATCCGACCGCTGCGTCAGTTTCCGTCAGCAGGAAACGCTCCTGGGGAATGCCTTCCGCCTCGCGCCATTCGCGGAGCATGACGGCGCGACGACGGGGGTAACGCTCGGACAATGTTCGGGCCGTGACGATCCGGTCGATGCGGAACGTCCGATAGGCGCTGCGTAGTTCGCACCAACCCAGCAGCACATCGGCGCGGTCGAACAGCGCGATCGCGATCGGCCAGATGATACGCTCGGACGCGTGACCTTCGGCGTCGCGATAGAGGAGCGACAATCGACGCTCCGCCCGGATCGCAGCGCGCAAGGGGGCCGGGTCGACCGCCGCTTCATACGGTTCGGCGCGCGAGGCAATGAACAGAGCCGTATCGCGCATCGCATCGGCCTGTTCCGCCGTCATCGCGCGCATGATCCGCGCGGCCGCACTGCGCGCCGCCTGCCCCATCGCCGGGTCCGCCCGCTCGGCGACCCAGCGTGCGCCAAGGACCAGCGCCTCGATCTCCTCGACGGGAAAACGCATCGGTGGCAGCATGAAGCCCGGCTTCAGCCGATAGCCGAACCCCGCCCCGCCCTCGACATCCGCGCCCATCGCCTGAAGCGTCGCGATGTCGCGGTACAGGGTGCGAAGGGAAATGCCGAGCTGCTCGGCCAGGTGCCGTCCGGCAACGACGCCGCTCTGACGATGGAGCAGGTGGAGCAGATCGAACAGGCGGGATGCGCGCGCCATGTCAGACGCGTCCGCTCACCCCGCTCCAGTCGAGCATGTCGGCCGTGATCCAGCCATAGACATAGTTCAGGTAGAATAGCACGAACATCACCGTCGCCACGATCGTCGTGCGCAGGAAGAAGCGGCCGATCATAAAGACATGCGGCGCGCTCTCGGCGGTGCCGGGGATATGCTCCGCGCCGACCTCGTGCGTGGTCCTGACCCCGAAGGGCAGGACCAGGAACACGGCGAGAAACCAGAACAGGACGTAGATCGCGAGGGCCGACGTCCAGTGCATGGTCTTATCCCTCGATCAGCAGGACGTCGACGATCGGCTTCTTGCCGGTCCAGCGCGTCGCGACCTTGCGCACCGACAGGCGGATATCCTCACGCAGCTTGTCGGTCGCGCGGCGTGGGCCGTCGACCGCCTTCGCCGCAGCCGCCACCGCCTCGGCGATGAAGGCGTCACGCTCGTCCTCGACCGGCACACCCTGGACACGGACCTGCGGACTGCCGACCAGCCGCCCCTTGGCGACCGCGACACCGACCGAAATCTGGCCGTTGATCGCCAGCTTGCGCCGCTCGTTCATCGTCGAGCCGTCCGACGGCAGAATGACGTCGCCGTCGAGCACCAGACGACCGACCGGCACATTGCCGATCTTGGTGGCATTGCCGGGCAGCAGGCGGACCATGTCGCCGTCCGACTGGACGATCGTGGCGGGCACGCCCTGCGTCGTGGCGAAGCGGGCGTGCTCCATCATGTGCCGCATTTCGCCATGCACGGGCATCAGCGTGCGCGGGCGCAGCCACTTGTACATCTGCGCCAGTTCGGGCTGGCCCGGATGGCCCGAGACATGGACATGTGCCTGACGCTCGGTGACCATGCGGACGCCCTTGCCCGCCAGGATGTTCTGGATACGGCCGACCGCCGTCTCGTTGCCCGGAATCTGGCGCGCCGAGAAGATTACCGTGTCGCCGGTGTCGAGCCGGATCGTATGGCTGCCCTCCGCGATGCGCGACAGGGCCGCGCGCGGCTCGCCCTGGCCGCCGGTCGCGACGATCAGCACGCGGTCCTTAGGCAGCCGCATCGCGGTTTCGGGATCGACGGTCTCGGGAAAGCCCTTGAAGTACCCACAGGCCTTGCCGACCTTCAGGATCCGGTCGAGCGAGCGGCCGGTGACGCACAGCTTGCGCCCCGTCTCCTTGGCGACCTCGCCCAGCGTCACCAGACGCGCGGCATTCGAGGCGAAGGTGGTGACCACGACGCGGCCCTTGGCCTTGGCGACCGTCTCGGCGATGCCGGGGCGCACGCTGGCCTCCGAGCCCGAGGCTTCGGTGTTGAAGGCGTTGGTCGAGTCACACACCAGCACGTCGACGCCCATGTCGCCGATCGAGGACAGCTGCGCGGGGCTGGCGGGCTTGCCGATGACGGGGGTCTGGTCGAGCTTCCAGTCGCCAGTATGGAACACGCGGCCGACGGCGGTCTCGATCAGCAGCGCATTGGCCTCGGGAATCGAGTGCGACAGCGGCACGAAGGTGAAGTCGAACGGGCCGACCTCGAAGGTCTTGCCCGTCTCCATGACGCGCAGCTTGACGCGATTGGCGCTGCCCTCTTCCTCCAGCTTGCCGCGGACGAGCCCGGCGGTGAAGGCGGTGGCATAGATGGGCACGCCCAGGTCTTCGGCCAGATAGGGCAGCGCGCCGATATGGTCTTCATGCCCATGGGTCAGCACGATGCCGACCAGGTCGTCCAGACGATCCTCAATGAAGCTCAGGTCGGGCAGGATCACGTCGATGCCGGGATAGGCCGGATCGGCAAAGGTGATGCCGCAATCGACCATCACCCACTTACCTTCGGTGCCGTACAGGTTCACGTTCATGCCGATTTCGCCCGATCCACCGAGCGCGCAGAACAGCAATTCTTTCTTGGGAGTCATTCACTTCCTGACAATGGAAGCCCCTCCCCGCTGCAAGCGGGGTCCAGGGGCATTAGGTTTTGCGCCGGTCAGGGCGCGGTCATTCTTTCGCGGAGACGGACGCCCTGCGGCTTTTCGCGGGCTGTCAGATCCGAAACTTCAATGCGCAATATGGGCGCGTTCCCACAGGATCGCCAGCCCCTGAATGGTCAGGTCGGGCTCGATATGATCGAAAACATCGGTGTGCGGGCTCAAAAGCGCCGCCAGTCCGCCGGTCGCCAGCACTTTCACCGGGCGACCGACCTGTGCCTTCAACCGCGCGACCAGCCCCTCGATCATCGCGACATAGCCCCAGAAGATACCGATATGCATCTGGTCGACCGTGTTGCGGCCGATCACGCTGCGGCTCTCCGGCGCCTCGATCGCAATGCGGGGCAGCTTCGCGGCGGCCGTCACCAGCGCGTCGAGCGACAGGTTGATGCCCGGCGCGATGATCCCGCCCTTATACGCGCCCTGATAGTCGCTGATATCGAAGGTCGTCGCCGTGCCGAAGTCGAT
This sequence comes from Candidatus Sphingomonas excrementigallinarum, assembly GCA_019112965.1. Classification (GTDB taxonomy): domain Bacteria; phylum Pseudomonadota; class Alphaproteobacteria; order Sphingomonadales; family Sphingomonadaceae; genus Sphingomonas; species Sphingomonas excrementigallinarum. Next base: position 21,165 of record DXIH01000179.1, read on the forward strand.
CGTGATGAGGTCGCCGGGATAGAGCGCATGCGCCGCGATCGTGTTGACTGCGCGATCCGCGCCCAGCGAGGCGGGTTCGTCGACGTCGATGGCGATCCCCCATTCCACCGGAGCACGCCCGGCGATCAGCGGGTCGACCTTGAAATATTTCTGCGCCAGCACCTGAAGATTATGCAGCGCGCGCGGCACGACGGTGGCGATGATGACGCCGGTCACGTCCTCGCGCGCATAGCCTTCCAGCGCGAGCAATTGGCTGAGCCACACCGCATATTCGTCGCCCGTGCGGCGCGGATCGGTTGCGATGCGCCAGCGGCCCTTGATCGTCCGCCCGTCGAGCAGCGCGAAGACCACGTTCGTGTTCCCGGCATCGATGGCAAGCAGCATGAAAGTCCCTCAGACCAGGAAGATATCACCGGCATGGATGACATGCGATGAGCCATCCGCCAAGCCGAGCCTAAGCGCGCCGTCGCTCGCCAAACCGTCGAAGGTGCCGGTCAGCACCTGTCCATCGGGCAGTCTGGCGGTGAGCGGGGTGCCGCGCGGATGCGCGCGCGCTTCCCAGCGTGTGATGACGGCGGTCAGCCCCTGCGTCCGCCAGATCGCGACCCAACGTGTCATGGCATCGGCAAGGAGCGCCTGCATTTCCGCGGGCGGGACAGCGACGCCATGATCGCCCAGCGCGGCCGTGGCGCGATCGGATAAGTTCGGGGCCGACGCCAGATTGATCCCCATGCCGATGACGATCGCATTGCCGGTGCGCTCCAACAGGATACCCGACAGTTTCGCACCGTCGATCAACAGGTCATTGGGCCATTTGAGCGCCAGACGCGGGCCGACCTCGGGCAGGCAGGCGCGAACCGCCTCTTCGATCGCCACCGCCGCGACCAGCGCCAGCGTGGCCGCCATCGGATCGCCGGGGCGCAGCCACACCAGGGTCGATCCGTGGAAGTTGCCGGAGGGCGAGGACCAGTCCCGCCCCTGGCGTCCGCGCCCCGCCGTCTGGCGGTCGGCGCGGAGCCAAAGGCCGTCTTCGCCGCCCGCTTCCGCAAGCTGGCGAAGATCGGCATTGGTCGATCCCGTTTCCGGGACGTGCAGCAATCGGCTCAGAACAGCGCCCGTGCCGCCGCCAGCGACCATGCGCCGAGCAGCGGGATCGCCAGATAGCCGACCGGCGAGACGAACAGCGCCGACAGCGCGATCAGGCCGCTCTCGACCGGCTCAGCCTCGGTATTGGCCCAGGAGCCGACGGGCTCGTCGAAGAACATCGTCTTGACGATGCGCAGATAGTAGAAGGCACCGATCACCGAGGCGACGACACCGATCACCGCCAGCGGGAACAGGCCCGCCGCGACCGCCGCGTTGAACACCGCGAACTTGGCATAGAAACCGAGCAGCGGCGGAATGCCCGCGACCGAGAACATGAAGAAGGCCATCGCCCAGGCCAGGCCGGGACGCGTGCGCGACAAGCCGGACAGGCTGGCGATCGACTCCAGCGGGTTGCCATTCTCGTCACGCATACGGATGACGATCAGGAACGCGCCCAGCGTCATGATGACGTAGATGGTCAGATAGGTCAGCACCGCCGCGACGCCCTGCGCCGTACCGGCCGCCAGACCGATCAGCGCGAAGCCGACATTGTTGATCGACGAATAGGCGAGCAGCCGCTTGATGTTGGTCTGCCCGATCGCGGCCACGGCACCCAGAATGATCGACGCCAGCGCGGCGAAGGTCACGATCTGCTGCCACTGCTGCGCGGCCGAGCCCATGGCCTCGACGGCGACGCGGACGGCCAGCGCCATCGCCGCGACCTTCGGGGCCGAGGCGAAGAAGGCCGTCACCGGGGTTGGTGCGCCTTCATAGACGTCCGGGGTCCACATGTGGAACGGCACCGCCGACATCTTGAACGCGAGACCGGCGAACACGAACACCAGACCGAACATCAGGCCCAGCGAGCGCGTGCCCATCGCCGCGTCACGGCCATAGGCACCCGCAATCTGCGCGAAATCGGTCGAACCGGTAAAGCCATAGACCAGCGAGATGCCATAGAGCAGGATGCCCGAGGCCAGCGCGCCGAGGACGAAATACTTCAGGCCCGCTTCGGCCGAACGACCGTCGCGACGCATGAAGCTGGCCAGCACATAGGCCGACAGGCTCTGCAGTTCGAGGCCGACATAGAGCGTCAGCAGATCGCCCGCCGATACCATCATGCCCATGCCGACCGAGGAGAGCAGCATCAGGATGGGATATTCGGGACGCAGATCCTCACCCGGCGAGCGGGCAAAGAAGCGCGGCGCCATGATGATCGCCACCGCGGTCGCCAGATAGATCAGCACCTTGGCGAAACCGGCAAAGGCATCGGCCCGGTACAGGCCGCCAAAGGCGAGCCCGCCCGTGGTCGCAGGCCCGGTCAGGGCGACCATCGCCCCCGCCAGCACGAACACCGCCGCGATGGAGATGCCGCGCGTGGCGTTCGTCCCGCCCCAGGCGGCGACGAGCATCAGCGCGATCGCGCCGAGGGTCAGCACCAGCTCGGGCAGGACCATCAGAAGGTTCAACGAAGTGCTCATCAGTGCGCCTCCCCGTGCGCAGCTTGGTGCTCAGGGGCATGGGTGGTGGCCAGCGCCGGGTTACCCGCGGTCGGACGGCTGTCCGAACCCGGATTGGCCCGGTCAACGCGCTGCAGCAGGATCGCGACGTCCTTGCGCATCGGCGCCAGGAAGCTCTCCGGGTACACACCCATCCACAGCGTCACCGCCGCGATCGGGGCCAGCAGCCACAGCTCGCGCGCCGACATGTCGGGCATGGCGGCAACCTCGTCCGACTTGATCTCGCCATAAGCGATCCGCCGGTAGAGATAGAGCATATAGGCCGCACCCAGGATGATGCCGGTGGTGCAGAGCAACGCCGTCCAGGTCGACACCTGATAGGTCCCCATCAGCGACAGGAATTCGGCGACGAAGCCGCTCGTGCCCGGCAGACCGATCGACGCCATGGTGAAGAACAGGAAGAACACGGCATAGCGTGGCATGTTGATCGACAGCCCGCCATAGCGCGCGATCTCACGGGTGTGCAGCCGGTCATAGATGACGCCGACGCACAGGAAGAGCGCGCCCGACACCAGACCATGGCTGAGCATCATGATCATCGCGCCCTCGATGCCCTGCTGGTTGAAGGCATAGAGGCCGACGGTCACGATCGCCATGTGCGCAACCGACGAATAGGCGATCAGCTTCTTCATGTCGGACTGCACCAGCGCGACCAGCGAGGCATAGATCACCGCGACCGCCGACAGGCCGAAGATCAGCCAGGTCAGCTGGCCGCTCGCCTCCGGGAACATCGGCAGCAGGAAGCGCAGGAAGCCGTAGCCGCCCAGCTTCAGCAGCACGCCCGCCAGGATGACCGAACCCGCCGTCGGCGCCTGCACGTGCGCATCGGGAAGCCAGGTGTGGACCGGCCACATCGGCATCTTGACCGCGAACGAGGCAAAGAAGGCGATCCACAGCCAGGTCTGGACCGAGGCCGGGAAGTCATAGGCGAGAAGCGCCGGGATCGAGGTCGTGCCCGCCGTGCGCGCCATATAGAGCATCGCGACGAACATGAGGAGCGAGCCGAGCAGCGTGTACAGGAAGAACTTGTACGACGCGTAGATGCGGTTCGCCCCGCCCCAGATGCCGATGATGAGATACATCGGGATCAGGCCGGCTTCGAAGAAGACGTAGAAGAGGAACAGGTCCTGCGCCGCGAAGGTGCCGATCATCAGCACCTCGGTGAACAGGAACAGGCCCATATATTCGGGCACCCGCTTGTCGATCGCACGCCAGCTCGCGCCGATGCAGATCGGCATCAGGAACACGCTGAGCATGATGAGCAGCAGCGCAAAGCCATCGATGCCGAGCGACCAGCCGAACGGGCCGAATAGGCCAGGCGCATGTTCGACGAACTGCCACTGGGCGCCGCCCACGTCGAACTGAGTCCAGAGCAGGATGCCTAGGGCGAAGTCGATCAGCGTGGCGGCGAGCGCCAGCAGGCGCGCGCCCTGCGCGGTGAGGAAGAGGCAGGCGATCGCGGCAACAGCCGGGACCGCCAGCATGACGGAGAGGATCGGGAAGCCCTGCATCACGCGATCAACCCAAAATGGCCCAGGTGACGGCCGCGGTCAGGCCGATCAACATGACGAAGGCATAGCTGTAAAGGTATCCCGTCTGGAAGCGCGCCGCACCCTTGCTGCCGAGCTGGACGAGCCAGGCGACACCATTGGGGCCGAAGCGGTCGATCGTCTTCTCGTCGCCACGGTGCCACAGGAACCGGCCGATCGCGAAGGCGGGGCGCACGAAGAGGAAATGGTAGATCTCGTCGAAATACCATTTGTTGAGGAGGAAGCGGTACAGGATGCGGAACTGGTCCGCGAACTTGGCCGGGAACTCCGGTGCACGGATATAGGTCAGATACGCGGTCAGCAGACCGAGCAGCATCACCACCGTCGCCGACAGCTTCACCCACACCGGCACGCCGTGCATCGAGTGCATCAGATGCTCGTTGAAGGCGATCGCGCCCTTCCAATAGGTCTCGCCCGCGTCCGGCTCGATGAACCAGCCGTGGAAGACGAAGCCCGCCGCGATCGCGCCGATCGACAGGACGATCAGCGGGATCAGCATGACCAGCGGGCTCTCATGCGGATGATAACCGCCGGTGCCTTCCGGCACGTCGTGATGACCCGCGTCGTGCGCGTGCGGCTCGTGTCCGGCATCTTCCGAATGCGCGTCGTTGTGATGCGCATCATGAGCATGGCCGTGCGCATGGTCGTCATGGCCGTGGCCGTGCGCGTCATGGATCGCATGCTGGATATGCTCCGACCCGGTCCAGCGCGGCTTGCCCCAGAAGGTCAGGAACATCAGGCGCCACGAATAGAAGCTGGTCAGCAGCGCAGCAATCACGCCCGCCCAGAAGGCGAAGCCCGAACCACCCGCATAGGCGACCTCGATGATCGCGTCCTTCGAATGGAAGCCTGCGAAACCAAATGCCATCGGGTTGCCGAAGAGCGCCGGGATACCGACGCCGGTGATCGCCAGCGTACCCATCATCATCGCCCAGAAGGTGAGCGGGATGTGGCGACGCAGGCCGCCATAATAGCGCATGTCCTGCTCATGGTGCATCGCATGGATCACCGAGCCCGCACCCAGGAACAGCAGCGCCTTGAAGAAGGCGTGCGTGAACAGGTGGAACATCGCCGCGCCATACGCGCCGACGCCCGCCGCGAAGAACATGTAACCGAGCTGCGAACAGGTCGAATAGGCGATGACACGCTTGATGTCGGTCTGCACCGTACCGATCGTCGCGGCGAAGAAGCAGGTGCAGGCACCCACCACCGTCACGACGCCCAGCGCGGTCGGCGAGGTTTCAAACATCGGCGACAGGCGGCACACCATGAACACGCCCGCGGTCACCATGGTCGCCGCGTGGATCAGCGCCGACACCGGGGTCGGGCCTTCCATCGCGTCCGGCAACCAGGTGTGGAGGCCGAGCTGCGCCGACTTGCCCATCGCGCCGACGAAGAGCAGCAGGCAGAGCACGGTCATCGTGTCGAACCGATAGCCCAGGAAGCCGATGGTCGAACCCGCCATGCCCGGCGCGGCGGCCAGGATCGCCGGGATCGAGACGGTCCCGAACACCAGGAAGGTGCCGAAGATGCCGAGCATGAAGCCGAGGTCGCCGACGCGGTTGACCACGAACGCCTTAATCGCGGCCGCATTGGCCGACGGCTTGCGGAACCAGAAGCCGATCAGCAGGTAGGACGCGAGACCCACGCCTTCCCAGCCGAAGAACATCTGGACCAGATTGTCCGCCGTCACGAGCATCAGCATCGCGAAGGTGAAGAGGCAGAGATAGGCGAAGAAGCGCGGCTGATCCGGCTCCTCGCTCATATAGCCCCAGCTGTAGAGGTGAACGAGCGCCGAAACACTGGTGATGACCACCAGCATGATCGCGGTCAGCGAGTCGACGCGCAGCGCCCAGTCGACCGACATGGTGCCGCTGGTGATCCAGTGGAGCACCGGCGTCACGGTCGCGACATTATGGCCCGACAGATAACCGATGAAGATCGGCCATGACAGGGCGCAGGAAATGAACAGCGCGCCGGTCGTGACGACCTTGGCGGGCACGTTCCCGATGGCCTTGTTGCCGAACCCCGCGATTGCGGCGGCCAGCAACGGCAGGAAGACGATAGCGAGGATCAACCCGATTACCCCTTCATCCGGTTGACGTCGTCGACCGCGATGGTGCCGCGGCCACGGAAATAGATGACCAGGATCGCCAGACCGATCGCCGATTCACCGGCGGCCACGGTCAGCACGAACATGGCGAAGACCTGCCCCACCAGATCCTGAAGCGCGGCCGAGAAGGCGACGAGGTTCAGGTTCACGGCGAGCAGGATGAGCTCGATCGCCATGAGGATGACGATCAGGTTCTTCCGGTTGAGGAAGATACCCAGCACCCCCATGGTGAACAGGATCGCTGCAACGACCAGATAATGGACGAGACCGATCGTCACAGTTCCACCCCCTGCCCGATGGGCTGATTGATGTTGCGGATCGCCTCATGCGGCTGACGCGCATTCTGCTTGGCGATGTTCTGCGGACGGACGCCGCCGCGCTTGCGATGGGTGAGCACGATCGCGCCGATCATCGCGACGAGCAGGACCAGGCCCGCCCCCTCGAAGATGAACAGATAGCGCGTGTACAGCAGGTTGCCGATCGCCTGGATGTTGGACACCTCGGGCGCGATCGGGGCCGCACGCGCGGCCAGCTGCACGCCGCCGACGCTCCACGCCTGGAACGCGATGATGACCTCGGCCAACAGGGCGACGGCCAGCGCCAGCCCCAGCGGCAGATAGCGCGCAAAGCCCGCCCGCATCGCCGCGACCTCGATATCGAGCATCATGACGACGAAGAGGAACAAGACCGCGACCGCGCCCACATACACGATGACCAGCAGCATCGCGATGAACTCGGCCCCGCACAGCACCATGAGGCCCGCAGCGTTGAAGAACGCCAGGATCAGCCACATGACCGAGTGCACCGGATTGCGCGACGCGATCGTGAGCCCTGCGGATACGATCACCACGGTCGCGAAAATATAGAAGGCGATAGCCTGTATCACTGCCTGTCAGGCCCCTTTTCTGTCCGCCCCGAACCGTTGGTCGCGGGCTTTAACGGTACGGCGCATCGGCGGCAAGGTTCGCCGCGATCGCGCTTTCCCAGCGGTCACCGTTATCGAGCAATTTCGACTTGTCGTAGATCAGCTCTTCGCGGGTCTCGGTCGAAAATTCGAAGTTCGGACCCTCGACGATGGCGTCCACGGGGCAAGCCTCCTGGCACAGCCCGCAATAGATGCACTTGGTCA
>DXIH01000016.1 GCA_019112965.1 Candidatus Sphingomonas excrementigallinarum
CGGCGTCGACCCCGAGGCCTGGCTGGCCGACACCATCAGACGCATCGCAGACCATCCGGCCCGCCGGGTCGCTGAACTGCTGCCGTGGAACTACCGGCCCGTTTGAGGTGACGCCGTCACCGGACGCTTACGTTTAAGCAGTAAACCAAGGAAGATGACCCAACCTTCCCATGTTGCTTAAAAACATGGCTTTCCGCGCCCCTCCACAAACCAGTCACCCGGACTATTGAACGTAAGCGGCGATGTTCCTAGGCTCTATGTCCCGATCTTAGATCGTTTTTGGAAGTCCGAGAATGGGCGGAAGCGACGTGGCCTGCGGCGGACATCCCGTCCGCTGCACGCCGAACAATCCCTGGAGAAACGCAGCAGGTGTACTCCGGTCATACCACAACGCTACACGCGTCATCGACGCTACCAGGCACGTTTTAGGCCTGCAGGGCATCAAGCTCCCGCAGAAGCACATAGGGATTAAACGGCTTTGGTAGAAACGTCGTCTGCTCGGGTAGATCGTCCATCGTGAGTTTCATACGACCGGAGACGACGTAAAGGGTCGTCGGTGGGAAGCGATCGCGCACATAATGGGCCAGCCGCAAGCCGTTCATGGAGCCTGGCATCTCAACGTCGGTAAGGACGACGCGCACCTCTTTGTGACCTTCCAGAAGAACGATCGCATCGTCGGCATTCTCTGCCTCATAGACCCGCCAGCCGGAGTCCTCGAAGAAATCGACAAGGTCCATGCGGATCAACGGCTCATCTTCGACGATGAGGATCGTCTTGTCGCCAATCGGTTTACCCTGTCCCACGGTTACTTCCCGTTTGCGAGGGCTGCGTCGGCGAGCCGGCCCCTCCAGTACATGACCAATCCTTCACGATGGTAATCAGTTGCAGAGGCTTCCCGAAAATAGGAACGCATGGACCGTTCGATCAGGGCAGAGCCGAAGCTTTTGCGCGTCGGCGGCGTGACCGGCGGACCTCCGCGTTCCCGCCATTCGACCGCCAGTCTGGCCTCCTGGCCTTCACCCTCTACGGACCAACGCAGAATTACGGTTCCGCTGTCTGCAGACAGAGCGCCATATTTGGCAGCGTTCGTGGCCAGTTCGTGCAGGGCCAGCGCGAAAGCCACACTGACTTCAGGTTTCAGCACCACGGGCGGCCCATCGAGGATGATCCGATCGTCGATGGTGCCATGTGGAGCGAGTACGCTGTTCGCCAGATCGCGCAGATCGGCCGAACGCCATGACTTGCCCGTCAGCACATCCGTCGCCCCGCCAAGCGCCACCAGGCGTGCTGACAGCGCCTCACTCGCGGCGTCCAGGCTGGTCGCCGTGCGCAGCGTCTGCTGGGTAATCGACTGAATGACGGACAGCACGTTCTTCAAACGGTGAGCCAGCTCACCATTGAGATACCGCATGTCCTCCTCGGCTTGCTTGCGCTCGCGATTGTCGCGCGTGACGGTGCCATATCCGACCATCGTACCGGTGGCGTCAGTGATCGGGAACACCGAGTACAGCACGGGGATCAGCGCCCCGGTTTCGAAATGCCGGAAGGAAATGTCACCGGACCAACTGCCTGTTTCGCTGACCGTCGGCAGAACCTGATCGATGACGACCTTCAAATCCTCGGGGCTGAAGAAATCGGGGATCGATAGGTCATGATAATCCCTGTTCTGCAAACCCACCAAGCGTCGCCCGGCGTCGTTCATGAAGAACACCCGGCCTTCAAGGTCCGCCATGGCGACGAAGTCGGTGCTGTTCTCGACCAGGCGGACGAAGCGGTCGCGCTCCTCTTCGCTCCGGCGCAAGTCGGTGATGTCGCGCGACACGAACAGGATCCGATCCGGGCAACCGTCCGCCCCTAAGATGGGACTAACGGCGACATGCCACCATTTTGGATTACCCTTCATCGTGTTCGCATGGCCGATGAAGCTGGATGATCGACCTTTCCCCGCGTCAGTGAGCGCAGCCTTGGCGTGGACGTTGCCGACGCCCGTCCAAAAATCTGGCCACGGGCATCCGACGATAGTGTTGAAGTCGCTGACCTCCATCACCTGCTGACCGCCATCGCTCATGAAGGCGAGCTTGCCCTCAAGGTCGAGCACCTTGATGCAATCAGTTGAGCTGGCGAGGATGCTGTTGGTGAAGGCTTGGCGCTCGCTCAAATCCGCCAACGCCACATCCCGGTCCCGGATTGCGCGGAATTGATCCGTTGTTTCGAACACGACGTTCAGCAGACCTGCAACCTCGCCGCTCTCGTTGCGGATGGGAGAATAGGCGTAACTCCACCAGGTCTCCTCCTCATACCCGAACCGCGTCATGGTAAGCGGCTGATCTCGTATGACCGTGCTTTCGCCAGCAAAGGTGCGGCGGATCAATGGCTGAAGCTGATCCCAAACCTCGGGCCAGGCTTTGGCAGCCGTCAACCCGAGCGTGCCGGGATGGCGGGGGCCCAAGATCGGGGCAAAGGCGTCATTGTAGAATTGAATGCGCTCCGGCCCCCAGTAGATGCACATTGGGACACCGGAGGCGAGCATCATATCAACGGCCGTTCGCAGGCTCTGTGGCCAGTCAGCCATCGTGCCCAAGGACGTCGTGGCCCAGTCGTAATCGCGTACTCGCTCTCTCATCGTCGGAGCCGAGGATGACGCTCCGCACTCACTTTCGTCGACTATCATAACCGAGACGCCCCGGGCGGGTCCGGCAATATCGCTCCCTGCCGATCGCGGCCCACCTGATCCACCGCCTAGATCACGCGATTAAGATGGAAAAGAACATAATTTCTATCAACTTAATCGTCAGTTCCACCCCTACATATTTTCGTATGGTCCCCCATCCTGCCGCAACCCGCTGGCCAGCACGTCAACGGGAATGGTTGTGCTGAACCGATGGTCGCTATTGGGAAGGCAGACTGCTTGCCTGCGCGTCTGGGTTTGGGCAGCAGCCGCCTTGCTCTGCCGCCGGGGAGACCCACAATCGGTCATTAAACGCCCCCTGCCCGCTTACCAACTTCGGCCATTCGTTCAGTTTAATTCCTAGCAGCGACACTGGCCTACCGCAGCAGTAGGACTCACTTTAAGGATGGCAGTCCAGCATGCCATCGTTTGACGCTGGCCATGTGGAATGGGGCCGGCAAAATCCGAAACAGAAATCACGCGCGATTGGCCGGTCCCCTGGAGATCACCGCGTCGATGCTCCACGCGCCTGCGCCGGCTAAAGCGAGATAGAAGAAGATGAAACAGTAGAGGATCGCCTCGCTACCGCCGTTGACGCCTGGCCAGAACCCGGACGGAAGATGGCCGAGGAAATAGGCAACGGCCATCTCGCCCGACGCAACGAATGCCGCGATCCGGGTAAACAGGCCAAGCGTCAGGAGAATGCCAAGCGCAATCTCAAGCAATGCGGCGACCACCAGGAGCATGGGCAGCGGATCGGGCACGCCGGGCTGCGCGATCGGAAAGTGAAACAGCTTCATGAAGCCGTGCTCCATGAACAGGAGGGCGGCCACGATGCGCAGAACGCTGAGAATACGAGGGGACCAAGCGGACATGGGTTTTCCACATAGATGAAGGCCGGAGCGCGACGATGTCGCCTCCGGCCTAGAGGATCAGGCAAGCACCATCTTGACGGTCTGAGCAAGCGGGGTGGTCGGACGCCCGATCAGTGCCGAGAGCTGATGCCCGTCGTCGAATAGGGCGCCCTTCGATGCGGCCACGTCCCAGCCTGCGATCGCATGGGCAAAGCCCTCGGGTACGCCAGCGCCCTTCAGCACGGCAGCATAGTCGGCCTCGGGCAAGTCCTTGTAAGGTATGTCCCGGCCGGTCTGGAGCGAGATCTCCGCTGCCAGGTTGGGCAACGTCCAGGCCACGTCGCCAGCCAGTTCGTAGGTCTTGCCCTCATGCCCGGCACTGGTGAGGACCGTAGCCGCTGCTTCCGCATAATCAGCACGTGCGGCAGAGGAAACCCTGCCTTCACCCGCGCTACCCACCAGAGCACCGCTCATCAGCGCGCCCTGTATGGAGCCGGCATAATTCTCGCTGTACCAGCCGTTGCGAAGGATCGTGGTCGGGATGCCCGCCTCGGCGAATGCCGCTTCGGTTTCACGATGCTCAGCCGCGAGATCGAGCGGCGACGTGTCGGCATGCAATACGCTGGTGTAGACGATACGGCCGACACCCGCCTGTTTTGCCGCTTCGATGACGTTGCGGTGTTGCACAGCACGCTGGCCGATCTCGCTCGACGAGACGAGCATCAGCGTGTCGACTCCGGCGAGCGCGGGAGCGAGCTGATCGGCGCGCGAATAATCAAAGGCGCGTGCCTCTACGCCCAAGTCACCGGCCTTCTCCGGCGAACGGACCAGCGCCACGATCCCGTCGGCTGCGACCTTGGACTTGAGGCTTTCGATAATGAGGCGGCCAAGTTGGCCAGTGGCACCGGTAACGGCAATGGTCATGTCATTCACTCCTGTTGGATGTCAGTTGAAGCGGAAGCCGGAGATCATCGTCTCCAACACCTTCTCGGAATAAACCTGCTCGCCCGCCGCCTCGCTCGCGCCGGCCGCGATCATCAGCGGCAGCAGGTGCTCGGCCTCTGGGTGCGAGAGACGGGCGGCGGGAGCACTCTCCCAATGGGCTAGACTTTCTGCTCGAGCGGCGCCGGTCTGTTCGGCCGCCTGGGTCAGCCAGGTGTCGAACGCCTGGCTCGGCGCAGTGAAGCGCGGATCGCCATAGCCGCGCATGTTGTGGAAGCTCATGCCGGATGCGAGGATCAGCACCCCTTCGTCGCGCAAGGCTGCCAGCGCCCGCCCTGCCGCGACGTGAAGCGCGGGATCGAGCGTGCGATCGACCGACATCTCCACCACCGGGATATCGGCGTCAGGCAACGCTACCTTGAGTGGTACGAACACGCCATGATCGAGCCCGCGCGTCGGATCGACCGAAGCCTTGATACCGGCGTCGACAAGCAGGGCCGCAGCTCGCGCCGCCAGAGTAGGCGATCCAGGCGCATCGTAGCGCAGCTCGTAAGTGTGGGGTGGAAAGCCATAATAGTCATAGACCAGTGACGGCCGCTCCGCGCCGGTGAAGGCGAAGCCGTCGGTTTCCCAATGCCCCGACACGATCAGCACGGCGCGCGGTGACTCTGGTAGGGTTGCGGACAACGAGCGGAGGAACGCCGCCATGCCGGTCCAGATGCCGCGGGGATCGTCCATGAAGAAGCAGGGGCCCCCGCCATGGGGGATGAAGAAGGTCGGTTGCCGCATGTCGCATCCTTTCGTCAGCCGATATGGACCTTGACCCGATCCGTGATAATCATCGTTTTCGTACAATGACCTTCAACCAGGAGTGTTAGGTGGCGGACCGGCTAACAGGAATGGAGGTCTTCGTTCGTGCAATCCGTCTCGGCGGCCTCTCCGCTGCAAGCCGGGCGATGGGCATGTCGCCGACCATGGCGGCACGGCATCTCGATGCGCTCGAGGCGCGGCTGGGTACAACGCTCGTCAACCGCACCACCCGCCGCCTGGCGCTGACCGATGCGGGCGTCACCTACCTCGATCGGGCGGAGCGCATCCTTGCCGAAATCGCTGAGGCGGAGGCCGATGCGTCGGCACAGTCCCGCGCAGTCGAGGGCCTCCTCCGCGTGAATGCACCCGCAACGTTCGGGGTGATGCACATCGCAGCACTTGCTGCAGCGTTTCAGCGCCTGCATCCCGGCGTGAGGATCGAGCTCGGGCTGGACGATCGCTATGTCGACCTGCTCGAAGAACGATGGGATATGGCGATCCGCGTCGGTCGGTTGAACGACAGCAGCCTCATTGCCCGCCGCCTTGCACCGGTACGGCTCTCGATCTGTGCCTCACCTGACTACCTTGCCGAACGCGGCACGCCAGCAACCGTCGGCGACCTCGAACACCACGATTGCCTTGGCTACACGCTGGGCAATCTGACGGATACTGCCGTGTGGAGATTTGGGCGCAATGGCGATCAGCATGTGCCGTTGCGGGGATCTCTGCACGCCAATAACGGCGAGGCATTGGTGCGGGCAGCGGTAGCGGGACAGGGATTAGTCTACGGCCCTCGCTTCATTGCCGCCGATGCCATCCGAAGCGGAGAGTTGGTCGAGTTGGACCTTGGCGTAGAGTATATGGACTTAGGTGCGGTCCATTCCGTGACGCATTCACGACGCCGGCTATCGGCGCGCGTGAGGGCATGGCTGGACTTCCTTGCTTGCCGGATCCCGAATATCGCCAACGACTGGTGAAAAAGGGTAACCCAGTCGGCAAGACCAGGCCAGCGCGACTGCGGTTAGGCTCCATCTTGGAAGCGAGGTCCCCCCACCAAAGAAAACAGTCGACCTGACCCACCGTATCGATGACCCACAAGGCGACATTCAGCGTCTCTTATCGTGTCTCTGAAAGCAGTCATCCGTTCAGCCGTCCGGATCCAAGATCTGAGGCGCCGGATGCTTAAAAAAAGTAGATGGATGCGTCTCCGGTCGGTTACCGATTAACGGGTATCGACGGCGAACGTGATGGCCCCACCCGTGTCGAGCCGGCGTATCAGCGCAATATCGCGCTGGCAGAAGGGGCAGTCGCCTCGGTACCAAACCGTAAAGAGGTTAATTACCCTGCCGCCCGACCGTCACGTCGGCTGCGCACGACAAGCAGGGTCGCGATGCCGAGCCCGACGACGAGCCCGAGCAAGGGCAATAGGCGGTTCGGCGGGAACCCGTCTGCGGCGATCGCTGGCGCTTTGAACGCTGGAGCGTCGTAGCGTGACAGGTCGACATCCTTCGGGCGGCCGCCGAACAGCTTGCTGGGAACGCCGCGCACTGCGGGGCGGCTCGCCAAGTTCAGAACGCCGTGGAGCAGCCGAATGCCGAGCTGGCTGTGTGGGTTGGCCAGTCGCGGCGCGATCTTGGGTACGCCCTGTGCATCCTCGACCATTGGCCGCATCGCCTGCTCATAGGCTGTCAGCGCCGCCAGCACCTCAGTCGAGCGGATCATCTCTTGGGCCAGCACATAGGCGCCAGTGACCGCCAGGGTTGTGCCGTAGCCGGCGATCGGTGTCGCGCACCAAGCGGCGTCGCCGGTCAAGACGACATGCCCCTTCGACCAGCGCGGCATCCGCACCTGGCGCAGGACGTCGAAGTAAAAGTCGTCGGTCGTTTCCATGCCGGCCAGCACGCGCGCACTTTGCCAGCCCGCATCGGCGAAGCGCTCGCGCAGCCCCGCCTTCTGGCGCTCAACACCCCAATCCTGCTCGCCCCTTGGGGGCTGCTGCACCGACAGCATCGCACGCGCGGTACCGTGCCGATCGGGGCGAAGCGACACGCTGCGGCCGCCGGGTGCATTGTACCAGCGCCAAAGGCGATCGTCGTCCGACTGTCGCGGGATGGTGAAGTAGGCGATCGTCAGGTCCATCCAGCGCGGTGCGTTCTCACCCGGGAAGACCAGCTCCCGAGTCTGCGACCCGACGCCCTCGGCGACAATGACCAAGTCAAATCGCTCGGTGATGCCGCCAGCGAACTTGACGGTTGCGCCGTCATCGTCCTGGGCAACATCCGCGATGCTGTCGCCGAACCGATAGGTCGCATGGTCTTTCGCCGACTCATAGAGCAGGCGAGCCAGATCGCCTCGCAGGATCTCCATCTCAGCGGTGGGTCCGTCGGTGCTCGTGTCGGCGGTGAGGAACTGGGCGACAATCGTACCATCCTCCTTGACCCACGCCGTCCCCTCCTCGCCGGTGCCCTGCTCTAGCGCTGTCTGCTCCAGTCCCATTCGGCGAAGCACCTCGCGGCCCACTCCACGCACATCGATGTTCTGGCCACCATCGCGAAAGCCGGAGGCTCTTTCGACCACGGTGACGTCAAAGCCAGCACGGCCAAGCCACCAGGCGACGGTGTTGCCGGCGACGCTGGCGCCGGTGATCAGCACACGACGGGACATAAATTTTGCTACTCCTCGCCTGCCCAACGAACGAGGGCGGTTAAATCCCCCTTGAAACCTACGAGGCTAACATACGCGCAGGGCGAACCCGGCCGCATCTCGAGAACCCACAATCGGTCACTTCGTGGGATCGAACACCTATGCGAAACTGCTTTGATTGGGGTGAATGGCGGTAAGGTGACTGCCTCGTCACGGTAGCCGTTTCCATGCGAACCGCGACCCGGTAGTGTCCGCCAGAGGCGGGTCATAGGTCAAATCGAAAGCTATAGCCCATGCCGGCGGTGAACTGCGCTCGCTGCCCTCGATCACGCAGCAATGGGGACCGGCTGGGCTGGTCGCTCAGCACATCAAGCCCCGTGAACACAGTCACCGCACTGCGCCGGGTAAGCGGACGCAAGACGGTCGTGCCGATGCCATAGGATACCAAACCACCAGAAGCCGAGTATCGCGCCAGTCCGCTACGACGCGACTGGCCCTCATCGATGCCGAAATATCGGTCCATGAACCCTGCGCCTGCGAAGGTTGCGCGAGGGCCGATGACAATATTCGTCCGGCCAAGGCTTTGGCGGTAACTGGCCGACGCATCGGCGATCCAGCCGTCATGGCCTCCAAGGCCACGACGCAATTCCGCCCGGCCGCGAAAGGGGCCGACGCGCTTTTCCACGAACCCGCCGACTTCAAATGCCGCGCCGATGTTTCCCAGGCCGACGAGAGCATCGCTCCCCCCGGCGATCAGAAAGGGTGAGCCACCGCGGCGCTCGTTCCGGCCAAAGCGAATCCTGCCCATCGGTCCGGCGGTCCACCCCTCTGCGCGGATCGCGTTCCAGCCGATGCCATCCGGTATGGATGCGAACAGCTCGTCCTTATACCGGATGCGAAGGTCGGGGAGTAGCGAGAGCGCGGTGTCGCGCGATCCTTGCCAGGCGGGACTGGCGACGATGGCCGCACCGACCGTTACGCTCCATCCGGCATCGCGCGATTCGGGCGGGCGACCAGAGGGTGGCCCGTCCGAAGGCGGCTTGGTCTGGGCAATGGCGGGCTGTCCGAGCAGTACCGCCAACATGGCAGGAAGCGCGCGCATCATCGATCATCCTGCCCTTTGGATGGATACGGCGTTGGACGCCGCTTCGCCGAGCCATAGGCGTCGAGCGCCCTCGCATCGCAGCGCGGACACAGCGACGACGACCACCGCGAATGCGGATACCACACAGGCCGCCGCGATCGCCGGGATATGCCCGTTGCGCCCGTAAATGCCGAGCAGTGCCCACAGGAAGACAAGCGCGAACCAGGGGTTGCCCTTGCCACGCCATATGGCCGCCGCAGCGATGGCACCACCGATCAGAATGATGGCGCCACCGATCGTCGCCTTGTCGACCGCCGGATTGACGCCGTGATAATTGAGCGTCGCCGCGATGTTGACGATCGTCGCGGCCGTCAGCCATGCGGCAAGCGCACTCAGAGGCAGCGCGACGACATAGCGCTCACCGCGCGTCAACGCACGCTCCGCCGCAAGGTGACGGTAAATGTGCAGCAGGCAGGCAAGCGATCCTGCGATGATCAGGACCGACACGAATGTCAGGTCGGCCAGTTGGGTATACAGCGCCCATAGCCCATTGCCGATAAAGGCGCCCGCGCTGGCCCAACGCACCTTCGACAGCGCATGGCTTCCTCGTTGCGCCGGCAGCGCCTGATACACCGCATAGGCCAGGGACACGGCATAGAGCAGCAGCCATATCGAGAAGGTCCATCCGGCCGGCGTGATGAGCGCCTGGACCGATGACGATTGTTGGCCGATCTGTCTCCCAATCCCGAGGCTGGGCAGGATCGGCGTGGCAACCTGGAACACGGCAGCGACGACGACTGCAAGGCGGGCAGCGATCGTGGCGCCGGGCGAGAACGGTGTCGAGCCGTCGCCTGAATTGGTGGAATGCAGGGTGTTCATCATCGCGGATACTCCTTACGCACCCGTCACGTCCTTTTTGTATAGCACGTGCAATACAATATTACGGACCGGTTGCCCGCGCCTTCCCGGTCTGCCAAATCGTTGCCATGCCGAAGGCGAAGGGAACGAAGAGCAGCGGTCACGCTGAAAAGCGCGCATCCTTACTCCGCGCGTTTCGCGATCGGTTGACTGCGCGCAATCTGCCGCCGCCCAGTCTGCGCGAACTTGCGGCGAGCGCAGGTGTCACGATGCCGACCGTCCGGCATTATTTCGGCCGTCGCGAAGAGTTGATCATCGCGGTGATGGAGGATTTTCGGGACGTCGGCGAAGCGCATCTGCAGCAGGCACGACAGGCCGAAGGGGACTTCGCGACCTCGATCGACTGGCTGGTCCGCGCAATCATGCTCGGCCTGTCGATGCGGGTTTCCGAACTGCACGCAATGGGTCTGCGCGAAGGGTTGCGTCACGACCGTCTCGGTCCAGCATATCTGCTCCAGATCCTGGAGCCGACCATCCTCGCCATCGAAGCGCGGTTGCTACAGCATCAGGAACGCGAGCAGATGCGATCAAGTGACGTGCGAACTGCTGCGATCGGCCTGCTCTCGCCATTGGTCATTGCCTACTTTCATCAGAACGAACTTGGCGGAACCGAGACACGCCCATTGGATATGGGCGTGTTTCTCACGGAACTGTCCGTCGTCAGAACATTCGGCACAACTCGCGGCGTGGATTAGCGGAGTGCGGACCTCGTCAGGGGGTTGATGTTAGGCGGCGA
>DXIH01000180.1 GCA_019112965.1 Candidatus Sphingomonas excrementigallinarum
CCTTCTGGAACCGGGTGCGCACCATGGAGGTGCCCGACAGCCTGGCGCGCAAGATGGCGCTGTGGTCGGGCAAGGGACGGCTGTTCCGCGAAGGCTATGATCTGTTCAGCAACCCGAGCTGGGTCGCGGTCTGCCTGGGCCAGGGGCTGGTGCCCGAAAGCTGGGAGCCCGCCGCCGACGCGCTGGACGAGGATCTGGTCGCACAGGCCTTGGCGCAGATGCACGCCGGTTATGCCGACACCGCGGCGCGGATGCCGAGCCATGGCGACTTCCTGCGCATGACCGCCCCCTCCCCGCTCGCCCCCGCCATGGCGGCGCGCGGCGGGCAGGACGGGTTCGACTTTGCACGGACGAGCGGCACGGTGCAGAGCAAAGCGCCGTTGCTGTGACGCGCGTGATCCTTCCCCTGCTCGCGCTGGCCGCGACCGGCGCGGAGGAAGCGTCGGGGCCGCATCTGAACCAGGTCGGCTTCCGCCCCGACACAGCCAAGCGCGCCATCATCGTGAAAGATGGCGTGGCCGTGCCGTGGGCGTTGCTCGACGACAAGGGCCGCACGGTCGCACAAGGCACCGCCACCGTCTTCGGCCCCGATGCCGCCTCGGGCGACACGGTGCAGCAGATCGACTTCGGCGCGTTCCGCACGCCCGGCACCTATCGCCTGAAGGTCGATGGCCGCACCAGCCATGTCTTCACCATCGCGGCCGATGTCTATCGCCCGCTGTCGCACGCCTCGCTCAACTTCTTCTACCAGCAGCGTGCCGGGGTTGCGATCGATGCGCGGTTCGCGGGCGGCACCCAATGGGCGCGTCCGGCGGGGCATGCCCATGAGGTTGTGACCTGCTTCAAGGGTGTGGATCAGGCGGGCACCGACTGGCCGGGCTGTCCCTATACGCTGGACGTGACCGGCGGCTGGTATGATGCGGGCGATCAGGGCAAGTACGTCGTCAATGGCGGCATCGCCTTGTGGATGCTGCAGAATCTCTATGAGGTGGATGCCGCCGCGCCCCCCTTCCCCGATGGCGGCGCCGCGTTGCCCGAGGCGGGGAACGGTATCAACGACCTGCTCGACGAAACCCGCTGGGAGATGCGCTTCCTGCTGGCGATGCAGGTGCCCGATGGCCAGACCATGGCCCTGCCGCTCGGGCGACAGGGGCGCGGGCCGCTGCGGCTGACGCCGGTCGATGCGTCGGGCATGGCGCACCACAAGATCGCCGACCGCCACTGGACCAAGCTGCCCACGCCGCCCGCCGACGATCATGAGGAGCGGCTGCTCTTCCCGCCCAGCACGGCGGCCACGCTGAACCTCGCCGCCACCGCCGCGCAATGTTCGCGCATCTGGCGGGGGATCGACAACGACTTCGCCCGACGCTGCCTGATCGCGGCGGGCAAGGCCTATCGCGCGGCGCTGCGCAACCCGGACGTCTATGCCGCGCAGGCCTTTGACGGCAGTGGCGGCTATGGCGATTGCGAGTTGTCCGACGAACTCTATTGGGCGACCGCCGAGCTTTATGCCGCGACCGGCATGCCCGAGCTGGCCGAGGCGCTGCACAAGATGCCGCTCCACGCCGCCGCGCTGACCGGCGAGCCGAGCTGGGGCAGGACCGCCGCGCTGGGCACGATCACGCTGGCGACCGCGACGGGTGTCCAGCCCGCCGAACGCGCGGCAGCGCGGGCCAAGCTGATCGCGCTGGCCGAGCGCTTCCTCGCCGAGGGGGGCCGGTCGGGCTATCACATTCCCTATGCGTCGACCGCCTATCACTGGGGGTCGAACAGCGTGCTGCTGGGACGCGGGCAGATTTTGGCGCTGGC
This sequence comes from Candidatus Sphingomonas excrementigallinarum, assembly GCA_019112965.1. Taxonomy (GTDB): domain Bacteria; phylum Pseudomonadota; class Alphaproteobacteria; order Sphingomonadales; family Sphingomonadaceae; genus Sphingomonas; species Sphingomonas excrementigallinarum. Next base: position 1,810 of record DXIH01000180.1, read on the forward strand.
CGCCCGCTTCACCGGCGAAGCGCGCTACCGCGATGGCGCGGTCGACGCGATGGACTATGTGCTGGGGCGCAATCCGCTCGACCAGAGCTATGTCAGCGGCTTCGGCTGGAAGCCGATGCAGCACCCGCATCATCGTTTCTGGGCACATCAGTTCGACGCACGGCTCCCCGGCCCGCCGCCGGGCGTGCTGAGCGGCGGCGCGAATAGCACCGTCTTTCCCGACCCCGCCTCCGCCGCGCTAAAGGGCCAATGCGTGGGCATACGCTGCTGGATCGACGATGCGCGCGCCTATGCGCACAATGAGGTCGCGATCAACTGGAACGCGCCGCTCGTCTGGCTGGCAACCGATCTGACCCGCCCCCTGCCCGCCCGCCCCTGACGGCGGCGACAGGCTTCATTCACCCGAACATCGTTACAACAGATACAGAAGAGGATAGAATATGGACCGTCGTAATTTCATGAAGTCCGGCGTCACGCTGGGCGGCGCCGCGCTCGCCACCGGGGGCGGCGCGCTGGCCTCCGCCCGCGCGGCAGCGGCCACGGCGCCGGATCTGGGCTTTCCCAAGGACTTCCTCTGGGGTTGCGCCACCGCCTCCTATCAGATCGAGGGCGCGGTGAAGGAAGACGGACGCGGCCTGACCAACTGGGATGTGTTCTCGCACACCCCCGGCAAGGTCGCGAACAACGACACCGGCGACGTCGCCTGCGACAGCTATCACCGCTATAACGAGGACATCGCCCTCCTGAAGAACCTGGGCGTGAAGGCCTATCGCATGTCGATCGCCTGGTCGCGCATCTTCCCCGAAGGACGCGGCAAGTTCAACCAGAAAGGCCTCGACTATTACAACCGGGTGATCGACGGGCTGCTGGCGGCGGGCATCCAGCCCAATGTCACCATGTTCCACTGGGACCTGCCGCAGGCGCTGCCCGGCGGCTGGCAGAATCGCGACACCGCCAAGGCCTTCGCCGACTATGCGGGGTTCATGGCGGGCAAGCTGTCCGACCGCGTCCACCGCTTCATGACGGTCAACGAACTGCGCTGCTTCACCGATCTGGGCCACATGGTCGGCATTCACGCGCCGGGCCTGAAACTGCCCCAGGGTCAGGTGAACCAGGTCCGCCACCATGGCTGCCTCGCGCACGGCCTGGGCGTCCAGGCGATCCGCGCCAATGCCAAGGCGGGCACGGAGGTCGGCATCGCCGACAATGCCAGCATCTTCGTCCCCGTCATCGAGACGCCCGAGCATATCGAGGCGACAAAGAAAGCCATGCGCGAAGAGAACGCGATGTTCCTGACCGCCGTCATGGAGGGCAAATATACCGACGCCTATCTGAAGGCTGCCGGGGCCGATGCGCCCAAGGTGCAGGCGGGCGACATGGCCGCGATCGGCGCCCCGCTCGATTTCGTCGCGTTGAATATCTACACCCCGACCTTCGTGAAGGCGAACCCGGAGGATCCGCGCGGCTATACGCCGCTGCCGCATTTGGACCATTCGCCGCGCATGGCCTCGCCCTGGCTCTATGTCGGCCCCGAGGCCGCCTATTGGGGCGTGCGCGCGGTCAGCGAGATGTGGAACCCCAAGGCGATCTACATCTCGGAGAACGGCACCTCGGCCGACGACAAGCTGAACGACAAGGGGCTGGTCGATGACGGCGACCGGATCATGTATCTGCGCAATTATCTGGGCCAGTTCCGCCGCGCTGCCGTCGAAGGCTATCCGCTCAAGGGCTATTTTCTCTGGAGCCTGATGGACAATTTCGAATGGGCCGACGGCTATGGCCTGCGCTTCGGCCTGCACCATGTCGACTATGCGACCCAGAAGCGCACGCCCAAGCTAAGCGCCCAATGGTATAAGGAACTGATCCGCCGCAACGCGCTGGTCTGATCCGAAAGACTGACGAACAGGAAGCCCCGCCCGTCGCAGGACCGGCGGGGTTTTTCGTGCGTGTCATCCGGCACCGATAGAAAAAGGGCAGAGACGGCGGATGCCATCCCTGCCCTGCAAGGCTCCGTTGGGGATCATCGCGGGGTGGGCCGAAACCCACCCCAATCCGGTCAGAACCGGAAGCGCATGCCCAGTCCGTAATAGCGACCCTCGTCACGCACGTCGCGCGGATAGGACAGGCCGTTGCCATAGGCACGATAATTATTGAAGGGCTTAGCCAAAATATTGGCTACGTCGAGGGCAACCGTGACTTCCTTGGTGATGTTATAATTGAAGCCGAAGTCAAGACGCTGCAAGCGGGTTACACCCTCACCATTATAAAAACCGGCGCCGTTGATGAAATTGCTGTTCAGATACGCGTCGCGATTGTTGAACGACAGGCGGGTCGACACATCGCCCTTCTCGTAGAAGAGCGCGATATTATAGGTCCACTTCGACAGGCCGGGGATCGGCACGAACGGCGGCGCGGTGGTACCGCCGGTCGAAGCGAACAGATTGGCCGGGTATTGCTGCTTCCCCTCCAGATAGGTCACGTTCGCCTGTACGCCGATACCGCTCCACAGCCCCGGCAGGAAGTCGAAGAAGGTCTGGCCGCCGACCTCGATGCCCTTGATGCGACCCTTGCCCGCATTTTCCGGACGGTTGATTTCAATCAGCCCGTAAATGGGGTCGATGGTCCGATTGATATAATTTCCGATAAACCCGTTGAGATCACGGTAGAACACGGCCGCCGTCAGCGAAGCGGTCGGCGAGAAATAATATTCGACCGTCGCGTCATAGTTGTTCGAGATCAGCGGCCGCAGATCCGGGTTGCCGCCATCGCCATAGGCGTTGGGACGGGTGTTCAGACCGGCCGGGAAGCGCGGGTCGAGCGGCTGCTCGGGAACGACCTGTTGCGTATTCTGGGTGATGTTCAGCGCCGGGTTCAACTGGCCAAACTGCGGCTTGGTCCGCGTCTTGGTAACGCCGAAGCGGATCTGCAGCTTGTCGCTGGGCCGAATGCGGAGCGAGATGTTGGGCAGGATATCGACGTAATTGACGCGGGTACGGCGAACCTCGCTGCGACGAACGCTGTCGAACAGCACGGTCGAGATACCGCTATATTCGCCCACCGTGTTGACCACGCGCGTGCCCAGCATACCGTCGAAGCGGATCGAGCCGATGTTGAACTCATATTTGGCCTGCCCGTAAAAGGCATAGGTCTGCTCGGTCGCGTAGAACGCGGCCAATGGGTCCAACTGGACATTGGTCGTCGAAAAACGGTTCAGCGCGTCGCGATAACCCTGATCGGCGGGGTTCCCCGCCACCAGTCGCTGGAGCGCGTTGAAGGCATATTGGCGAAGCTGCGGCGCGTTGCCCGCAATGCCGTCACGCGACGGCATCAGCCAGCTGGTAAAGCCCTGATTGCCGCGGAACGCATTCTGGGTCAGCCCCAACTGGCCCGCCGGAACGTCGGCCAACGGGATCGCCAACGGCTCGGTATAGGCATAGCGGTTGCCGCGCTTCAGCGAGGCATCGCGGTCGGTCCAACGGATACCGAATTGCAGCTTGGGGATCAGCGACAGGTCGGTGTCCAGGTCCAGGTCAGTGCGCCACTGCCACCCCTTGCCCTGCACGCGGTACGTCGCTTCGAAATAACCGCGCCAGATATAGTTGGCCGGATTGGTGTTGTCGAAGCCTGGCAGGTCGAACGATACGCCATCGTTGACGAAGAAATTGACGTTCGCGACCGGCGGCTTGGAAAAAGCCGTGTCGAAGCTCCACTCGTCCGAACCATATTCCGAATTGGTATAGGCCAGGTCCGTCGACAGATGCGCGCGACCGATATCCCATTTGGCGCCGCCCGCCGCCTGGTAGGTGTTGGTGTACCCCTTGGCCGTGCTGCGATAGGCCTCGGGGCGGTAGCCGCCGGTCTTGGTCAGGCTCTGCACCTGAAGCGGCTCACCGGGGCGCAGCACGATGTCGCTCAGCGTCGGATTATTGTCGAGCAGCGGAACGCGGAACCAGTCATTCGCGATCTCGCCGCGATAGCCCTGATAGAGGAAGTCGTAATAGAGTTCGAGGTTATGCGCCGGGCGCCATTGGACGCTGGCGTTCATGGCCGGTCGCCAGCGCTTGCCGCTGTCATTATAGACGCCGACCGCAGTCGGGATCTGGAAATTGCGACCGACCGACGTCGGCAGCACCGTCGTGCCCGTCGTCGGCGAATTGGTGTTGCCCTCGCCCCAGCGCACCGCGTTACGATACTGCGCCTGGGTGTAGGTGGCGTTGATGAGCCAGCCGATCTCCCCGATCGGGGTATCGGCGCGCTGGCTGAGAAGCAGATTGCCCAGCGGGTCGAACTTCTTCGACTGGTCGTTATAGGTGCCGCGAACACCGCCCGCGATCGTGAAGCCCTTTTCGAAATCGAAAGGCCGACGCGAACGCACGTTGATGAGGCCCGCCAGGCCCGGCTCCAGCAGGTCGGCCGTGCCCGACTTATAGACTTCGAGACCGGCCAGCGCGCCCGCCGGGAAATCCTGGAGCGCGACGCCGCGGCCTTCGGCGGTAAAGATGTCGCGGCCGTTGAAGGTGGTCGCCACGTCGGGCAAGCCACGGACCAGAACCTGGTTCACTTCGTCGCTGTAGCGGCTGACCTGGACGCCGGTGACGCGGGCGAGCGATTCCGCCGCGGTATTGTCGGGCAGTTTGCCGATATCCTGCGCGACGATCGCATCCAGGATCGCGTCCGAATTGCGCTTGATCGCCTGCGCCGAACCCAGGCTGGCGCGGAAGCCGGTGACGACGATGTCGCGCGGGTCGGTTTCCGGCCCGGGCAGGCCGGTGGTCGACGCCTGGACCGGGCTGCGATCCGGCACCTCACCGACATCCTGGCGGATTCCCGTCGCCGTCTGCGTTTCGATCGGGGGCGCGGCGTCCGCACTCTCGGCCTTTTGCGGCGTGGTCGACGACTGCGCCATCGCGGGTACGGCCAGCAACGCCCAAGGCGTAACCGACAGCAAAAGGATGTGACGCTTCATCAGACTTCCCCTCAAATTGGCCCGAGTTTTCGGTGCCCGTGACGGCGGCATTTGTCTGACTATGACGGTACGGCGTCAAGATAAAGATAACAAAAATGTTAAACGGCTGTCAGGTCGTGGATTTTGGGTCACACCCACAGATGGAGCCACGTCCGTCTTGATAGCGCTATTAATGTGTCATTTCGTTTAAGATTCAGAGGGTAACGACACATACTCGTGCGGTGCACACGCATTTGGACTTGTCGGTCTTTTTAAATGGACCGGCGGATGAAAGGCGGTCCCAGGCAAGACCATGAATATAAGGCGAAAGCACGGATCGCCTCATTCAAAGCCTGAAGCGTCTGAGCCCTTCGTCGAATCACGGCGTCGATCCGGCAGCCGCCGGATCGACGAACGGCCATCCTGCCTTATCCCAAAGCAGTCGTGCGATCCGCAGGGTCGCGACGCCTTGGGCGGCCGCGTCATAGGCGTGATGGATCAGGTAATCGCTACCGTCCCGGTCGCGCAGCACGGCCGCATGGCCCGGCCCTCGAAACCGATCGCGGCCCGCCCTATCCGCCTGGAGCAGCACCGTTCCGCCACCCTCGCGCATCGCCCGCCCGGCCCGGTCCAGATATGGCCCCTCGATCGACCGCGCACGACCGATGCGCAGATGGTAACTGCTCTTCACGCCCCGACAGCAAAAGTCGAACGACACGATCAGCCAGTACCAGCCGCCATGATCGACGATGAAGGGCGCCTCGATCGCGTCCTCCTTGCTCTCCGCCCCACGCCGGGCGATCGTCATCGGCTTGGCGCCTGTCGCGGGTTTGCCGGTGAGCGGATCGAGCCGGATCAGTTGGATCCCGCCCCAGAAACTGCCGAATGCCAGCCACTCGCCACCCTGCCGATCCCGTGCGAAGGCCGGATCGATCGCGTTATAGGGGTCGCCCTCCCGCGAGGCGATCACCAGCCCTTCGTCCCGCCAACCATAGCCGGGGGCTTCCGGATCGAGTGTCGCGGCGGTTGCCAGCCCGATCGCCGACTGCTGGGTGCCGAAGCGGGAGACCGAGTAATAGAGCCGATAGCGTTCGCCGACCCGCGATATGTCGGGCGCCCACATTTCGCGCGCGCCCGGCACCATCGCTTTCGCCCAATCGGGCAGGTCGGGCAGCGGCGACGGCAACGGACGCCAGTGCCGCAGATCGCGCGACGTCCGGGCGACCAGCGGCCGACGATCGCGCTGGCCGGTCGAAAAGGCGAAATAGCGGTCGCCTTCGCGGATCAGCACCGGGTCATGCGCGGGCACGATATCGCCCGACAACGGCATCTCCTGCGGCGCAGCCCCCACGGCTTTGCCCCCCGCCGCCATCACCGCCAGGACCATCAGCGCGCACAGGTCGTAAGGACGGCACGATCGGCCCGATTGACGCATGGTCGGTGGCATCCCCGCTTCGCCGCCGGATCAGCCATATCGCCCCGCGCGCTTATATGTCGAACCTATAGTCCGACATATCTCGACGCAAGTCGGCCAAATATCGGGACGACAAAGGCAATGCCGCCCGCAAGATAGACAATACTCATTGGGTATCTACCGCCCGCTACGGCAGAGCGTCGGCGTCCCATGCTCGACTTAAGGCGACCGCGTACAATTCACCGTCGCGCTGAAGCGATACACGGTTATGCCATTGCTGAAGCGAAAGTAGGACAAAGCCCCGATCCGGCGATCCGGAACACGAATGGAGCGAGCGGCGATGCCGCCCTATCCATGGCGCCCGGTTTTGACCGGAAGTGGTGCCCCTGGCCGGACTCGAACCAGCATGCCTTGCGGCGTTCGATTTTGAGTCGAATGCGTCTACCAATTTCGCCACAGGGGCAGCGAAGAGGCGCTGCTAGACGAGGGTGACGCACGGTGCAAGCGTCGATTGTCGAGATCAGGGGCAATCTTGGGTCGAGACGCAGACAAAGACCAGCTGGATATATAGGAGAACGAAGACCACTCCAATCAAGTAAAACGGAGCGATCAAGCTCTTGGCTCTCCCACGCACAGGCAGCATCGACAGGCCGATCAGCCCGGGTACGGTCGCCAATGCGGCAAGGCCGTAAACGAGGACCGGACCACGAATACCGGACGCCACGGCATCCGAGCATAGGATGGCCAGCCATGTCAGCGGTGGCCCGAACCCCATCAACCAGCGCATTGCCTTACGCCCCATCAATTCACCGGCGGTCGCTGGCGATAGCTCAGCGCCTCGGCGACATGGATACGTCCGACCTCTTCCACACCCGCCAGATCAGCGATGGTGCGCGCCACACGCAGGACTCGGGTATAGCCGCGCGCGGTCAGGCGCATCCTTTCGGCCGCTTCGACCAACAGCGCGCGGCCCGCATCGTCGGGGGTGGCGAAGCGCTCCAGCCATGGGCCGTCCGCTTCGGCATTGGTCCGCACCGTAACCGGCGCATCGCGATAACGTTCGCTCTGGCGCGCGCGCGCCGCCGCCACACGCGCCGCCACCGTCGCCGATGATTCGGCGGCGGCGGGCGAGAACAGGTCGACCGCCCGAACCGGCTGCACCTCGACCGAAAGATCGATTCGGTCGAGCAGGGGTCCCGAAATCTTCGCCTGATAATCCGCCGCGCAGCGCGGCGCACGGGCGCAGGCCAGTGCCGCATCGCCCAGATGGCCGCAGCGGCACGGGTTCATCGCCGCGACTAGTTGCACCCGCGCGGGGAAGGTCACATGCGCATTGGCGCGCGCGATGCTGACCGTGCCGGTCTCCAGCGGCTGGCGCAGCGAATCGAGCACCGCGCGCTGGAATTCGGGCAGCTCGTCGAGGAACAGGACGCCCAGATGTGCCAGGCTCACTTCGCCCGGCCTGGCCTTCAACCCGCCGCCGGTCAGCGCCGCCATCGATGCCGAATGGTGCGGCGCACGGAACGGCCGGGTCCGAGTCAACCGCCCTCCGGCCAGGGCTCCCGCGACGGACTGGACCATCGAGACCTCAAGTGCCTCGGCAGCATCGAGGGGCGGTAGAATTCCCGGAAGGCAGGCGGCCATCAGCGACTTCCCCGATCCCGGAGGACCACTCATCAGCAGATTATGCCCGCCAGCCGCCGCGATCTCCAGCGCGCGGCGGGCATTTTCCTGCCCCTTGACCTGCGACAGGTCGGGGCTGGGCACGCCCTCCTCCACCAGTCCACCCTCGGCGGTTGGCAGGACCGAATGACCCTTCAAATGATTGATGAGCGACAGCAGATCGGGCGCGGCGATGACCGCGCCGCTGCCCGCCCAACTCGCCTCCGCCCCTTGCGCGGCGGGGCAGATCAGGCCCTTGTCGACCGACGCCGCATGGATCGCCGCCAGCAGGACGCCCGGCGACGGCCCGATCCGCCCGTCCAGCGCCAGTTCGCCGACGACGACATGATCGGCGAGCAATTCGGCATCGACCACCCCCATCGCCGCCAGCAAGGCGAGCGCGATCGGCAGGTCGAAATGCGAACCTTCCTTGGGCAGGTCGGCGGGCGACAGGTTCACCGCGATGCGTTTGGGCGGCAAGGCAAGGCCCATGGCGGCGATCGCCGCGCGCACGCGTTCGCGGCTCTCTCCCACCGCCTTGTCGGCCAATCCGACCAGATTGAAGGCGGGCAATCCGGCGATCAGCTGGACCTGCACCTCGACGGCGCGCGCCTCTAGCCCCAGATAGGCCACCGTGGACACGATCGTCGCCATAGAATATCCCCCGCGCGAACGCTCCCCTGCCCGCCGATGCTTCCTGCAAAGGATGACGTCCGACCGCAAGGGGCGATAGGCTCAGGCCACGCGCGTGGAGCGGATTGACTTGAAACGCCGCTTTGCGTAAGCGGCTTGCCACCAAGGCCGTCCTCGTGGCGGCCGTTTTTATTCAGACGTATCCAAGGAATGAACGATGAAGCGGACCTTTCAGCCGAGCAATCTGGTGCGCGCTCGCCGTCACGGCTTCCGTGCGCGGATGGCCACGCCGGGCGGCCGTGCGGTGATCCGGGCGCGTCGCGCGCGCGGTCGCAAGAAGCTGTCGGCGTAATCACGACGCTGACCCGCCGCCGCGATTTCCTCGCGGCCAATGGCGGGCGACGCGTGGCGATGCCCGGCTTCGTGCTGCAGGTTCGCCCGCGGGATGACGGTGACGAGAGCGTTCGCGTCGGCTTCACCGTCACCAAGAAGATCGGAAACGCGGTCGTTCGCAACCGGATGAAACGCCGGTTGCGGGCGCTCGCGCGTGATCTGTTGCCGGAAAAGGGCATTGCGGGTGCCGATCACGTCCTGATCGGACGGCAAGGCGGGATCGAGCGCGATTATCAGGCGCTCACCGCCGAGCTGGCCAAGGCGCTGACCCGCGCCGCCTCGCCCGATACCGGCGGCCATGATCGCCCACGCGAACCCCGCGTGCATCATGGCCGTGGCAAGGGGCGCAGCCCCCGTGGCGGCGCGCACCGCCAGCCCACCACACCGACTCAAGAGCCCGCGTGACCCTGTTCGCGCGGGCCTTGATCCTCGTCGCGCGGGGCTGGCAACTCGGCCCTTCGCTCATTTTGCCGCCCACGTGCCGCTATCAACCATCCTGTTCGGCCTATGCAATACAGGCCATTGCCCGCTATGGCGCGGTCAAAGGGGGCTGGTTGGCGCTCAAGCGCATCGCGCGGTGCCATCCCTGGGGCGGGCACGGGCCCGACCCGGTCCCCTAACACTAACGGGGTTTCCACGTGAACCAAGACCGCAAGAATTTCGTCGTGTTCGCGGTGATCGCGGCGCTGATCCTGTTCGGATGGCCGCTCATCCAGAGCAAGTTCTTCCCGAGCAATCCGCCCGCGACCAAGATCGTCGACGGCAAGCAGGTGCCGGTGGCCAACAGCTCGGCCAACCCGACCGCCACGACGCCGTCCGCGATTCGCGACCGCAAGGTCGTGCTCGCCGAAACGCCGCGCGTGGCGATCGACACGCCGCGCCTGAAGGGGTCGATCAACCTGAAGGGCGCGCGGATCGACGATCTCGTCCTGCTCGACTATAAGGAAACGGTCGCTAAGGACTCGCCGCCGATCCGGTTGCTGTCGCCTGCCGGTACGACGGGTGCCTATTTCGCGGGCTTCGGCTGGCGCGCCGACGGACTGGCCCCGCCTGCCTCCGATACGGTATGGACCGCCAGCGCCCCCGTGCTGCGCCCCGGCCAGCCGGTCACGCTGACCGCGGCCAACGCCACCGGCCAGCGCTTCCAGATCACCCTGTCGGTCGACAAGGATTACATGTTCACCGTCCAGCAGACGGTGGCCAATGGCGGCACGGCGCCGGTGCCGGTCGCGGCTTACGGCTATGTCAATCGCGGCATCTCGGCCGATCCCGACACCTGGACGATCCATGTCGGCCCGATGTCGGTCAACAACGGCTCGGCCAATTACGGCCCGAACTGGAAGGACCTGGACAAGGCCCCAACCCGCTTCACCACGACCGGCGGCTGGCTGGGCTTTACCGACAAATACTGGCTGGCGACGCTGATCCCGGATCAGGCGAAGGCGTTCGACGGCCAGTTCCGCGCGGGCGCGGGCCAGACCTATCAGGCCGACTATACGCTGCAGCCGCAGACGCTGGCACCGGGCAAGCAGCTGACCCAGACCACCCGCTTCTTCGCGGGCGCCAAGGAAGTCGCGCTGCTCGACCGCTATACCGACAAGGAAGGCGCGACGAAGCTCGATTACGCGCTGGACTGGGGTTACTTACGCGTCCTCGAAAAGCCGATCTTCTACTATCTCGACTGGCTGTTCCGTCTGGTCGGCAATTTCGGCATCGCCATCATCCTGCTGACCGTCACGATCCGGGCGCTGATGTTCCCGATCGCACAGCGCCAGTTCGCCTCGATGGCGGCGATGCGTGCGGTGCAGCCCAAGATGAAGGCGCTGCAGGAGCGCTATAAGGACGACAAGGTCCGGATGCAGCAGGAGGTCATGGCCCTCTACAAGCAGGAGAAGGTCAATCCGCTGGCGGGCTGTCTGCCGACGCTGATCCAGATCCCGATCTTCTACGCTCTGTACAAGGTGCTAATGCTGACGATCGAAATGCGGCACCAGCCCTTCTTCGGCTGGATCAAGGATCTGTCCGCGCCCGACCCGCTGACCCCGGTCAACCTATTCGGCCTGCTGCCCTTCGTGCCGCCGCACTTCATCGCGATCGGCGTCGTGCCGATCCTGCTGGGCATTTCGATGTACTTCCAGTTCAAGATGAACCCGCAGCCGATGGACGATGCGCAGAAGCAGGTCTTCGCGATCCTGCCCTGGGTGCTGATGTTCGTGATGGCCCCGTTCGCGGTCGGCCTGCAGGTCTACTGGATCACGACCAACTGCATCTCGATCCTGCAGCAGCGCCTGCTCTACGCCCGCCACCCGGGCCTGAAGCAGCCGGCGGCCAAGTGAGCGAGCTTCCCACCCCTGCCCCCTCCGAGAAGCCGGAAGGTTTCCCGGAGGAGTTGGTCGAGTCGGCGCGCAAGCTGTTCGCCGGGCCGGTCACCTTCCTGAAATCCGCGCCCGCGCTGAAATTCCTGCCCGACCCGATCGTGCCGGAAGTCGCGGTCGCCGGGCGCTCGAACGTGGGCAAGTCCTCGCTGCTCAACGCGCTGACCAACCGCAACAATCTGGCGCGCACCTCGAATACGCCGGGGCGGACGCAGGAGCTGAACTTCTTCGACGTCGGGACGCCGCCGACGCTGCGGCTGGTCGACATGCCGGGCTATGGCTTCGCCAAGGCGCCCAAGGACATGGTCAAGCAGTGGCGTTTCCTGGTGAACGACTTCCTGCGCGGGCGCCAAGCCTTGAAGCGTGCGCTGGTGCTGATCGACTCGCGCCACGGCATCAAGGAAGTGGATCGTGAAATCCTCGAGATGCTCGACCGCGCGGCGGTCAGCTATCGCATCGTCCTGACCAAGGCGGACAAGGTAAAGGCGACCGAACTGGCCGACGTCGTCGCCCGCACCGAGATCGAGGCGCGCAAGCGTGCCGCCGCGCATCCCGACATTCTGGCCACCTCCAGCGAGGGCGGCATGGGAATCGCCGAACTGCGTGCAGCGGTGCTTGAAGCCATTGGCTGATCCGCTCTGGCGGTGATGGAAAAAAGGCCCGCCCGGTTCCATCGGGCGGGCCTTTTTTGTTCGGTTGCAGCGATCGGACGGGGCCGTTACGCCTTTGTCCATGAAGCTCATCATCGGTAACAAGGCCTATTCCTCCTGGTCGCTGCGCGGCTGGCTCGCATGCCGCCAATCCGGCCTGACCTTCGAGGAGGTGGTCGTTCCCTTGTACGACGACGACTGGGACAAGCGGCGCGAGGGCGCGGAGTTCGCGCCGTCTTCGGGCAAGGTCCCGATTCTGTGGGACGGCGAGGCCGTGGTCTGGGACAGCCTGGCGATCATCGACTTCCTCGCCGACAAGGTCGGGCGCGATCGCTTCTGGCCCGAAGACGACGCCGCGCGGGCCATGGCCCGGTCGATGGCGGCTGAGATGCATTCCAGCTTCGTGGCACTGCGCCGCAAGCACAGCATGAACATCCGCCAGGTCTATCCCGCCCAGACGCCGGACGATGACGTGATCGTCGACCTGAAGCGGCTGATGGAACTTTGGGCGCAGGCGCGGGCACGATTCGGCGGTGGCGGGGATTTCCTGTTCGGCGCATTCGGCGCGTCCGATATCATGTTCGCGCCGGTGGTGACGCGAATCGTCACCTATCAGTTGCCCGTGGCCCGCTTCGCCGTGCCGTACATGGACGCGGTGCTGCGCCATCCCTTCATGCAGGACTGGATCGCCGCCGCACAGGAAGAGGAATGGGTGATCGAGCGGTTCGAACAGCCGGTGGGGTGAGGGCTGCTCTTGGCCTTCGACTTCGCTCAGGCTGAACGGGGTCAGGGAGCAGGCCACCTATACTTCGTTCCGTTCAGCCTGAGCGAAGTCGAAGGCCACGTCCCTTCCCCAGCCCCACCTACCTTGCGGCTGGCGGTACGTCGTTGAGCGGCGCCCGCTGCTCACCCGCCGGTTCGGCCACGCGCGACGCGAAGGTATAGACCAGCACCCCGGCAATCCCGAGCGCGATCAGTAGCCAGAGCAGCAGCCGCTTCCCGGCCTTGTGGCCGTTGGGATCGGGGTCGTTCATCATATCGCTCCTGTCATTCGGGTGCAGGAACGATGTCGGGGCGCATCGGCTCCGTAACCGTCATCAATCGCATGATTGCCGTTCGCGCGTGTGCTGCCTATGCCGCGCACCATGACCGACGCCCTCTCCCTCGCCCAGGCTCTGATCCAGGCCGACAGCGTTACGCCCGCGCGTGGCTCCGTGTTCGATGTGCTGGAGGCCGCGCTGGTGCCCTTGGGCTTTGCCGTGGATCGCTTCACGGTCGGCGAGGAACCCGATGGCCCGGTCGAGAATCTACTCGCCACGCGCGGCGGCACCGGCACGCACCTGGCCTTTGCGGGTCATGTCGATGTGGTGCCCGCAGGCGACGGCTGGCAGGGATCTCCCTTCTCCGGCGCGGTGCGTGACGGGCTGCTTTTCGGACGTGGCGCGGTGGACATGAAGGGTGCGGTCGCCGCCTTCGTCGCCGCCATCCCCGCCGAACCGGGCATCCCCCTCTCGCTCATCATCACCGGCGACGAGGAAGGCCCGGCCATCTACGGCACGCGCGCGCTGATCGACCGGATGGCGGAGCGGGGCATCGCGCCCGATCTGTGCCTGGTCGGCGAGCCGACCTCCGCGCACCGGCTGGGCGACATGATGAAGATCGGGCGGCGCGGCTCGGTTAATATCTGGATCACCGTGCCGGGGCGACAGGGGCATGTCGCCTATCCGCACCTAGCCGACAATCCGATCACCCCATTGATCGCAATGCTGGCGGAGATCGAGGGAATCACACTCGACACCGGCAATGCCTGGTTCCAGCCGTCCAATATCGAGATCACCGACCTGCATGTCGGCAACCCCGCGACCAACGTCATTCCGGGCGCGGCGCAGGCGCGGCTATCGATCCGCTTCAACGACGAGCAAAACGGCGGGGCCCTGGTCGAGCGGATCACCGCCATCGCCCGTGCCCACGCCCCCGCCGCGCAGGTGACCGGCCGCATCTCGGGCGAGGCCTTCCTGACCCAGCCGGGTCCCTTCTCCGCGATGATCGCCGACGCCATCCGGGCCGAAACGGGGATCGAGCCGGAGCTGTCCACCACCGGCGGCACCTCCGACGCGCGCTTCCTGTCGAAGCTGTGCCCGACGGTGGAGTTCGGCCTGCTGAACGCGACGATGCACAAGGTCGACGAAGCAGTAGCGGTCGATGACCTGTACGCGCTGACCCGCATCTATGCGGGCGTCATCGCTCGCGCGGGCGCCTGAAGACGATATAGAGCGCGCCCTGACCGCCATGGCGTGGATGGGCACCCCGGATCGCTGCGATTGAATCGGCATGGCGTGAGGCGCCCAGCCAGTCGCTGATCGCCGCACGGATCGCGCCGCGCGCATGGGGGCGCTCGCTTTCGGGACGCGGCGGCTTACCCGTCACCAGCAACAGCACCCGATCGCCCCGCGCGATGGCCCGGCCAAGCCCCTGGTCGAGCAACGCATGCGCCGACGCCAGCGTATGGCCATGAAGGTCGAGCGAACTGTCGGGCATGACGCTGCCGCGTGACAGGCGCTTGTCCCAGCCGCCGTCCAGAGTCTCCCCCGGCCCCTTCTTCGCAGCGGCGGGTGGCTGTACGGGCTGGCGAAGGGGCGGCACGCGGCCCTTCACCCGTACCTTGGGCGCGCCCGGCGTTTCTTGGAACACCGCCTCCATACTGGGCGGCGGCGGCGCGGGTCGGGCGGGGACGACAGCGGCGCGCAAAGGGCGCACCGTCTCCATCACCCGCGCCCAGAGATGCGCTTCGTCAGGGTTGAGGGATCGCACCGACCGTCCCGACAGGCGCGGCAATCCCGGCGCGCGCCAGCGTGCCGATGGGGAGAAGCAGGAAGGCCGTGCCACGCGCCGACATGCCACCGGCCACGGCCCGGGCGGTGTCGCCCGCGCCCCAGAAGGTATCGAACCGATTGGAGCCCTTGATCGCGCCGCCGGTATCCTGCGCCACCCACAGCCCGGTCGCGTCCTGCCGGTCCATCGACAGGAAGACGGGTGCGCCCAGCGGCACGAACTTCGGGTCCGCCGCCACGCTGACCTGCCCGGTCACCGCATAGCCCATCGCCCCCTGCGGCGCGCCGTTCAGCTCGCGGAAGAACACGAAGCTCTTATTCTCGCGCATGATCGCGCGGCCTTCCTCGGGGTGATCGTGCAGCCAGGCGACGATCCCCTGCATCGAGGTCTGACCCGGCCCCAGCAGCCCGCGCGCCTTCATCAGCGCGCCGATGCCGGTGTAGTCGCGGCCATTCTGTGTGTCATAACCGACCCGCATGATCCCGCCATCGGGCAACCGCAGCCGTCCCGAGCCCTGAATCTGGAGGAAGAACACCTCGACCGGATCGGCGCCCCAGGCGAGGACCGGCGCGCGCCCCTCCAGCGATCCCTGTTCGATCGCGGTGCGGTCGTCATAGGGGACGAGGTTGGTGCCCTGCACCTTGCCGCGAATCTTCTTGCCCTTCAGATCGGGGGTAAAGGCGCCCAGATCGACGTCGATCAAGTCGCGCGGCCGGGCATAGATCGGCACTTCATAGCCCGAACGCCGCTCGCGCGAGCCCGCGATCTCGGGCTCGTAATAGCCGGTTGCCAGCGAGCGGCCGTCACCGACCTGCACCGCCTCAAAATAACGCGCGAAGAAATTGCGTGCCTGCCCGCGCGGTACGCTGGCGGCGGCCTGGCAGGCGGGTTGCCAATCGGTGCCCTGCGTCAGGCCGCTGGCGTCGGCGCGGCGCATCAGGCCAGGGCAAGACAACAGGAAGGCGGCACGCGCCGCCTCGGCCTGCGGCTCGGTGATGGGCAGCGAGGCGACCGGCGGCCCGGCCAGCACGCCCGCCTGCGCCGCCGTGGCCGCCCCCGCAACCGCTACGACCGGGGTCGCGGGCAAGGGCGTGGCGCCGACGATACGCACCGGCCCATCGGGGACGCGCGAGACACTGGGGCCGCTCGGCTGAACCGAGGAGCCACCGGGTCGGGGGCGCGGTTGCGGCCTGGGCTGAGGCTGCGCTTCGCCCCGCGACGGGTAGGTGCCCGACGCGCTGGGCGGAACGATGCGCCCCGCACAGGCCGACAGGCTGACCGAAAGCGCGACCATGGTCGCGACGCGATACCCCCTCATCGCGGACATTCCCCCGTCAGGCCGGATCAGGCTTCGTCGGTGTCGACGAGCTTCCAATTCGGATCGCCGCTCTTCAGCGTCCGGGCGAAGGTCCACACATCGTGCGTCTCGACCGCATCGCTCAGCGAACCGGCGACCACCAGACCCTCGGCATCGCGCGTCACGGCGGCGATGTCGGCGTCGAAGCGCACGGTGATCCGCGCCTCGCGACCCTCGACCGCCGCATCGACGATCTTGGCGCTTTCCACACGGATCAGGCGGTTGTCGAGCGTCTGCCCCGCCTCGCGGCGCTGTTCGATCGCCTCGGCGAAGGCGGCCAGCACGTCGCGCTCGACCAGATCGGCCAGCGCGTCCTCGTCACCCTTCCAAAAGGCTTCCAGCGTCATGCGATAGGCGGCCTGCGCGCCGTTCAGGAACTGCGCCACGTCGAAGCCGGACTCGCCCGCGATCACCGCGCGGAGGCCCTGTTCGGCCCGCGGATCGATGTTGCGGTTCACGACCGGCGAGGAGGCCTGCGCCGCCTCGGTCGTGCGGGGCAGCGTAACCGGCAGCGGCCGGTCATCGGCGCTGCGCGCCAGCGGCTGCTGTTCATGGCCGGTGCGCTTGCCCAGCACGCTGTACAGCCGCAATGCGAGGAAGAGCGCGACCATCGCGAGAAGAACGACGTAGAATAACAACACAGGCGCCTTTCACTATCGTGACCGATATAGGCGTACGAGCCGACAATGAAAACCCGGCCCTCCGACGAAGCGGGCAAGGTTGAAACCATGCCGACCCGCTGCTACGCGCAACGGCTATAAGGCCGAACGCGCGAACCCGCCCTTTCGGTTCCTAATCTCCTTTGATCTCACGCAAGAAGGTATCGACGATGGACGAACAGGGTTTGCCGCAAGGTTTTGAAGCGCCGAACGGCGACGATGCCGGCCCCGCCGCCGGTATGATCTCGCAATATGTGAAGGACCTGTCGTTCGAGAACCCGAACGCGCCCGCCATCTATCAGGCGCAGACCGCGCCGGGCATCGACGTGCAGTTCAACATCTCGGCGGCGCAAGTCGGCGAGGAAGTCCACGAACTGACCCTGAAGATCGAGGTTCGCGCCGAGTCCGAGGGCAAGACTGCCTTCATCGTCGACCTGAGCTACGCCGGTCTCTTCGGCTTCCGCAACGTGCCCGCCGATCAGATCCAGCCCTTCATGCTGGGCGAAGCGCCGCGCCTGCTCTTCCCCTTCGCCCGCCGCGTACTGGCCGATGCGGTGCGTGACGGCGGCTTCCCGCCCCTGATGCTCGAGCCGATCGACTTCGCGCAGCTGTATCTGCAGCAGGCCGATGCCCAGGCGGGTGCGCAGCCGAACACCCCGGAAACCGGCCACGCCTGATCCGGACTGATCCATGAACCTGACCAAGGCGCTGGGCTCGGTCGGCGGGCTGACTCTGGCCAGCCGCGTGCTTGGTCTGGTTCGCGACTCGCTGTTCTTCCGCTTCGTGGGCGCGAACTTCGCCTCCGACGCGTTCCAGATCGCGTTTCGCCTGCCCAACATGTTCCGCGCCCTCTTCGCCGAGGGTGCCTTTTCCGCCGCCTTCATCCCGATGTTCAACCGCAAGGTGGCAGAGGGCGACAAGGCGGCGGAAGGGTCCGGGCTGGCCCACGGCCTGGCCTTTGCCGAGAATGCGCTCTCGGTCCTGCTCCCGATCCTGATCGTCATGACCGCGCTGGTCGAGCTGGCGGCATGGCCCGTTACCTGGGTCCAGACCTTCGGCTATGGCAAGGGGACGCCTGCGCAGTTCGATTATATCGTCCTGCTCAACCGGCTGACCTTCCCCTATCTGCTGTTCATCAGCCTGGTGTCGCTGCTCGGCGGCATCCTCAATTCGCTGCACCGCTTCTGGGTGAATGCGGCCGCGCCGATCCTGCTCAACCTGACACTGATCGTAGCACTTCTGTTCTTCCACACGCATGACCCGATGGCGACCGCACGCAATCAGGCGGTCGCGGTGACGGTGGCGGGCATCCTGCAGTTCGTCTGGCTCTGGTGGGCATGCCGCCGGGCGGGCGTGCGGCTCCGGCTGAAGCGGCCGGTCATCAATGACGATGTCAAGCGCCTGATGAAGCTTATCCTGCCCGCCGCCGCCGGTGCGGGCGCGGTGCAGATCAACCTCGTCATCTCGACCGCGCTCGCCGCGCGCTTCCTGCCCGCCGGGTCGGTGTCGTACATCTATGCCGCCGACCGGCTGAACCAGTTGCCGCTGGGGCTGATCGGCATTGGCCTCGGCACCGTCCTCCTCCCCACGGTCTCGCGCCTGCTGGGGGCGGGCAAGGAGGTGGAGGCGATGGAGACGCAGAACCGGGGCATGGAGCTGGCGCTGCTGCTCACCCTGCCCGCCACGGTCGCGCTGATCGTCTGCGGCCAGCCGATCGTCGCCGCGCTGTTCGAGCATGGCAAGTTCACCGCGACCAACAGCTATTACACCGCGCAGGCGCTGGCCGCCTTCTCGGTCGGCCTGCCAAGCTATATCCTCGTGAAGGTGCTGACGCCCGGCTATTATGCGCGCGCCGATACGCGGACGCCGGTGCGCTTCGCGACCTGGTCGATGCTGGTCAATCTGGTGCTGAACCTGATCTTCATCTGGTGGCTGGGCCACATGGGGCCGCCGCTGGCGACCGCCATCGCCTCGACGGTCAATGTCGTGCTGCTATATCGCACGCTGGCCCGGCGCGGACATTTCGTCGCGGACGCGCAGTTGCGGCGGCGCAGCTGGCGGATGCTGGTCGCCGCCATCCTGATGGGCGGCGCGATGGCGCTGCTCAACGAACGCTTCCAGCCCTATGTCACCGGCACCAACCTGGAACGTTGGGGCGCACTCATCATACTGGTCGCCACGGGCATGCTGGTCTATGCGGTCGCCACCTTCGCGACCGGAGCCTTCCGTCTCGGAGACATCAAGCGGCTCGTTCGCCGCAACAGTTGAGGACCATCATGCGCGTCGTTTCCGGCATCAAGCCCACGGGCAACCTTCATCTCGGCAATTATCTGGGCGCCGTGAAGCAGTGGGTCGCGATGCAGGACGACATCCAGGCCAAGGGCGGCGAGACGATGTACTTCATCGCCGACCTGCACGGCCTGACCGAATGGATCGCGCCCGACGCCATGGCCGCGAACACCATCGAGATGACCGCGACCCTGATCGCGGCCGGGATCGACCCCGAACGCTCGATCCTGTTCAACCAGACGCGCGTACCCCAGCATAGCGAGCTGAGCTGGCTGCTGAACAATGTCGCGCGGGTCGGCTGGCTGAACCGCATGACCCAGTTCAAGGACAAGGCGGGCAAGAACCGCGAGGGCGCCAGCGTCGGACTGTACGATTATCCGGTGCTGATGGCGGCCGACGTGTTGCTCTACAATGCCACGCATGTCCCGGTGGGCGAGGACCAGAAGCAGCATCTGGAACTGGCGCGCGACATCGCGACCAAGTTCAACAACGATTATGGCCGCGAGCTGTTTACGCTGCCGGAATCGTTCATCAGCAAGGCCGCGCCGCGCATCATGTCGCTTCGCGACGGCGCGTCGAAAATGTCGAAGTCGAACCCGTCGGAAATGTCGCTGGTCAAGCTGATCGACAGCGATGACCAGATCGCCGAGAAGTTCCGCAAGGCCAAGACCGATCCCGACGTCCTGCCCGAGACGATGGACGGACTGGAAGGCCGCGCCGAGGCGCGTAACCTCATCACCATCTATGCCGCGCTGTCCGACCGCGATCCGGCAGACGTGCTGGCCCAGTTCGCAGGGCAAGGCTTCGGCGCGTTCAAGCCCGAGCTGGCCGATCTTGCGGTCGCGACGCTGGGCCCGATCCGCGAGCGGCTGACCCGCTTGCTCGACGATCGCGGCGAAGTGGGACGTATCCTGGAGCGGGGCGCGGAAAAGGCGCGTGACCTGGCCGCGCCGTTGCTGCTCGACGTGCAGCGGACCATGGGGTTGCAGATCTGATGATACCTGGCCCCGTTACCTTGGTCAGGGTGACGGGGCCTTGGCGAGCCGACTCGCTTGGCCTTCGACTTCGCTCAGGCTGAACGGAGCCGGGTAAAGGTCTGATTAGCCCCTTCCTGCCCAGCCTCCGTTCCGCCTGAGCGAAGTCGAAGGCCAAGCCCTGCACTCCCCGCTGGCGGACAGAGGCGAACGCGAACCACATTTGATGGACAAGTTCCGCAACCCATAGGGGCGCACCGATCGGCAGCAAGACCCTCAATCTCGCGATGCCGACTCGTGGCCTTCGACTTCGCTCAAGCTGAACGGAGCGAGAGGAGCAGGCCGAATACCAACGGCCGTTCAGGCTGAGCGAAGTCGAAGCCCACGCCCCAACCTCGCCCAAGAGACCCTCAGCCCTCCAGTTCCTTCATCAACACCCGCACCGCATTGTCGATATCGCGGTCGGTATCGCGCAGTTCCTCGATCTTGCGCACGGCATAGATCACCGTCGAGTGGTCGCGCCCGCCGAACTTGCGGCCGATTTCGGGCAGCGAGCGGGTGGTCAGGCGCTTGGCGAGATACATGGCGATCTGGCGCGGGCGGGCGATCGCGCGGGCGCGGCGGGCCGAGACCAGGTCGAGCGGCTTCAGCTCGAAATGGCGGCTCACCAGCTTCTGAATCTCGTCGATGGTGATCCGCCGCTGCGCACCGCGCAGCACCTCGCCCAGTGTGGCGACGGCGAATTCCATATCGATCTTGTCGCCGGTCAGCTGCGCATAGGCGACGACGCGGTTCAGCGCGCCTTCCAGCTCGCGGATATTGCCGCGAATCCGCGACGCCAGCAGGTCGAGCACATCGGTCGGCACATGGATCTCGGGCAGATCGGCGACCTTGCGGTTCAGGATCGTCCGGCGCAGCGTCAGGTCCGGTGCCTTGATATCGGCGACCAGGCCTGCGCCCAGACGGCCGATGATGCGCGGCTCGACGCCATCGAGCGACTGGGGCGAGCGGTCGGCCGAGATGACCAGCCGCTTGCCCGCGCCGACCAGCTCGTTGACCGTGTGGAAGAATTCCTCCTGGGTCGAATCCTTGCCCGCGATGAACTGAAGATCGTCGATCAGCAGCAGATCGGCGGAGCGCAGCCGCGACTTGAAGCTGTGCGTGTCGCGCGCGCGCATCGCGGCGACGAAATCGAACATGAACCGCTCGGCCGACATGCACAGCACGACCGCCTCGGGATGCGATTCGAGAAAGGCATGGGCGATGGCGTGCATCAGGTGGGTCTTGCCCTGCCCCGTGCCGCCATGGAGGAACAGCGGGCTGAAACGCGGCGGGCCCGGCTCGGCGAGCGAAAGGGCGGCGTTGAACGCGACGCGATTCGACGAGTCGACCACGAAACGATCGAAGGTCAGGCGCGGGTCGAGCGGCGGCCGATCGGCGGGGACGCGCAACGCGGGCGCAGGCGCAGCGGCGACGGGCGCCGGGGCCGCCGCCTTGGCCCGCGACGGACGCGGTGCCGCTGCAGGGGCCGGGGCAGGTGCGGGCGCACCGAACAGCGAGGGCTGATCGTCCTGCTCGACCGGCTGCGACTCGACCGCCCGGAGGCTGGGAGCGGCCGCACGCGGGGCGGGTACGGCGTCGAGCGTCTCGACGCTGGTCAGCCGCGCGACCTTGCTGGGTGCGCGAGTCTCGATGACCACCGAGCGGACCTCGGGCAGCACCGCCTTGAATTCCAGGTGGAGGCGGTCGGCATAATGGCTGCGCACCCAATTGGTCGCAAAGGCCGAGGGAAGCGCCAGGCGAACCGTGTCGGGCTCGTCCCCCTCGATCAACTCCATTGGCTTCAGCCACTGGTCGAACAGGCGGGCACCAGCCGATTCGCGCAGGTTCGCGCGGACGCGCGCCCAGGCACGAGCCTGGTCCGTCGTCGGTCGCGTTGCCTGCCAATTCGTCACCCGCGCACTCCACTTCTGCCGACCCCCATGATGGGTGGTCGAGCCCCTATTCCACTCGGCGACACGTACCCCATCGGCGAATCAAACGGATTCGACCCGGTCTGTCACTTCGCTATGTCCATGACGCGGGGCACGAAGCACCGCCGCTGGGAAACCGATTATGAGCGATGACGGGGTCCGATCAAGACCGTCTCCGGCCATAAATCTGAAATAAACCGGATTGACAGCCAAAAGCCCGCAGAAACCCGTCCAACTATCTCATAAAGTACTGAAATCGTTACATATTAACCAAGGCGCGCATCATCCCTCCGAGACCCGAATCACTCGAATCGCGGATAAAGCTGGCGTTGCGCGAAACGCCGGATTGTTCCCACGGATCACGTTTCGCGAAGCGTTAAGAGATGGATGGCGCGCGCACGAAAAAACCCGCCGGGGGACCGCCCCCGGCGGGTTTCATTCGTCGCGAAAACCGAGAGGCTTAGGCCAGTGCGGCGATACGCTTCGTCAGGCGCGAGAACTTGCGCGCGACGGTGTTCTTGTGCAGCACGCCCTTGGCGACGCCACGGGCCATTTCCGGCTGCGCCGCGGCCAGAGCGACCGTCGCGGTTTCCTTGTCACCGGCGGCCAGGGCGGCTTCGACCTTCTTCACGAAGGTACGGATGCGGCTGACGCGGTTGCCGTTGATGACGGCGCGACGCTCGTTGCGACGGATACGCTTTTTGGCCTGCGGCGTGTTCGCCATGAAAACCTCTAAATCTCGATCAAAAGGGATAGCGGCGCGACGCACCAGCTTTGAAGCCGC
>DXIH01000181.1 GCA_019112965.1 Candidatus Sphingomonas excrementigallinarum
GGTCAGGCGTGCGAGTTCGACTATTCGGGCACGCAGGCGATCAAGGCCCTGAAGGAAGAGGGCTATCGCATCGTCCTGGTCAATTCCAACCCGGCGACGATCATGACGGACCCTGAGCTGGCCGACGCGACCTATGTCGAGCCGATCACGCCCGCCGTCGTCGCCAAGATCATCGAGAAGGAGCGCCCCGACGCGGTCCTGCCGACCATGGGCGGCCAGACCGCGCTGAACACCGCGCTGGCGCTGTTCGAGGACGGCACGCTGGCCAAGTTCGGCGTCCAGATGATCGGCGCCGATGCCGAGGCGATCGACAAGGCCGAGGACCGTCAGAAGTTCAAGGCCGCGATGGAGAAGATCGGGCTGGAATCGGCCCGCTCGGCGATCGCGCATACCGAGGCGGAGGCGCTGGCGGGGTTGGAGAAGGTCGGCCTGCCCGCCATCATCCGCCCCAGCTTCACGCTGGGCGGCACCGGCGGCGGCGTCGCGTACAACCGCGAGGAGTTCATCGCGATCGTCCGCGCCGGGCTCGACGCCTCGCCGACGACCGAGGTGCTGATCGAGGAATCGCTCCTCGGTTGGAAGGAATATGAGATGGAGGTCGTGCGCGATCGCAACGACAATTCCATCATCATCTGCTCGATCGAGAATATCGACCCGATGGGCGTCCACACCGGCGACTCAATCACCGTCGCGCCCGCGCTGACCCTGACCGACAAGGAATATCAGATCATGCGCAACGCCAGCCTGGCGGTGCTGCGTGAGATTGGCGTGGAGACGGGCGGCTCGAACGTGCAGTTCGCAGTCAACCCGAAGGACGGCCGCCTGATCGTCATCGAGATGAACCCGCGCGTGTCGCGTTCCTCGGCGCTGGCGTCGAAGGCGACCGGCTTCCCGATCGCCAAGGTCGCGGCGAAGCTGGCGGTCGGCTATACGCTGGATGAGATCGAGAACGACATCACCGGCGCGACCCCGGCCTCGTTCGAACCGACGATCGACTATGTCGTGACCAAGATCCCGCGCTTCGCCTTCGAGAAGTTCAAGGGATCCGAGCCCTATCTGTCGACCGCGATGAAGTCGGTCGGCGAGGTCATGGCGATCGGCCGCAATATCCACGAATCCATGCAGAAGGCGCTGCGCGGTCTGGAGACGGGCCTGAGCGGCTTCAACGATGTCGAGCATCTGGTCGGCGCGCCCCGTGCCGAGATCGAGGCGGCGCTGGCCAAGGCGACCCCCGATCGGCTGCTGGTCGCGGCCCAGGCGCTGCGCGAGGGCTTCACGGTCGCCGAGGTCCATGCGATCGCCAAATACGATCCCTGGTTCCTGGAGCGGATCGCCGAGATCGTCGCGGCCGAAGCCGAAGTCATGGAAAACGGCCTGCCGCAGGACGCGGCGGGTATGCGCCGCCTGAAGGCGATGGGCTTCTCCGACAAGCGGCTGGCCTATCTGGCGCTCCAGTCGGCCAACCTGCGCGGCATGGATCGCGGCATCGCGCGCGGCTCAGGGCTCATCCACGAGGTCGTCAAGATGATGACCGGCGGCGTCACGGAAGCCGAGGTGCGCGAGCATCGCCAGAAGCTGGGCGTGCGTCCGGTCTTCAAGCGGATCGACACCTGCGCGGCCGAGTTCGATGCCAAGACGCCGTATATGTACTCGACCTATGAGGCCCCGACCTTCGGCCAGCCCGAGGACGAGGCGGTGCCGAGCGATCGCAAGAAGATCGTCATCCTGGGCGGTGGTCCCAACCGGATCGGGCAGGGCATCGAGTTCGACTATTGCTGCTGCCACGCCTGCTTCGCGCTGGCGGATGCGGGCTATGAGACGATCATGGTCAACTGCAACCCGGAAACGGTCAGCACCGACTATGACACCTCGGATCGGCTGTATTTCGAGCCGCTGACCGCCGAGGACGTTCTCGCCATTCTCGACGTCGAGAAGTCGAAGGGCGAGCTGGTTGGCGTGATCGTGCAGTTCGGCGGCCAGACCCCGCTGAACCTCGCCCGCGCGCTGGAATCGGCCGGTATCCCGATCCTGGGCACCAGCCCCGACGCGATCGACCTGGCCGAGGACCGTGAGCAGTTTGCAGCCCTTGTCGACAAGCTGAAGCTGCACCAGCCCAAGAACGGCATCGCGCGCAGCCGTGAGGAAGCGCTGATCGTTGCCGAGCGCGTCGGCTATCCGGTGCTGATGCGCCCCAGCTTCGTGCTGGGCGGCCGCGCCATGGAGATCGTCGACGGCCCGCAGCAGCTCGAGGATTATATCCAGACGGCGGTGCAGGTGTCGGGCGACGCGCCGGTCCTGATCGACCAGTATCTGCGCGATGCGATCGAGGTGGACGTGGACGCGATCTGCGACGGCGACCAGGTCGTCGTGGCGGGCGTGCTCCAGCATATCGAGGAAGCGGGCGTCCATTCGGGCGACTCGGCCTGCTCGCTGCCGCCCTATAGCCTGTCGGCCGAGATCATCGCCGAGATCGAGCGTCAGGCCGAGGCGCTGGCGCGTGGCCTGAACGTGCGCGGCCTCATGAACATCCAGTTCGCGGTCAAGGATGGCACGGTCTATCTGATCGAGGTGAACCCGCGCGCCAGCCGCACCGTGCCCTTCGTCGCCAAGGCGATCGGCACCCCCATCGCCAAGATCGCCGCGCGCGTCATGGCGGGCGAGAAGCTGGCCGACCTGCCGCAGATCGACCGTCACATCGACTATTATGCGGTCAAGGAAGCGGTCTTCCCGTTTGCACGCTTCCCCGGTGTCGATCCGGTGCTGTCGCCGGAGATGAAGTCTACGGGCGAGGTCATGGGCATCGACCCCGATTTCACCACCGCCTTCGCCAAGTCGCAGCTGGGGGCGGGCACCGTCCTGCCGACCGAGGGCGCGGTCTTCATCAGCGTGAAGGACGGCGACAAGGAACAGATCGTTCCGGCCGCCCGGATGCTGTCGGAGGCGGGCTTCGCCATCGTAGCGACGGGCGGCACCGCCGATTATCTCGACCGCGCAGGCGTGACGGTCGAGAAGATCAACAAGGTGGCGCAAGGTAGGCCGCATATCGTCGACCGGATCAAGGACGGCGGCATCACCCTGATCTTCAACACGACCGAGGGGTGGCAGAGCCTGAAGGACTCCAAGCCGATCCGCGAAGCCGCGCTGGGGCAGAAGATTCCCTACTTCACCACGGCACCCGCCAGCGTCGAGGCGGCGAAGGCGATTGCGGCGTCGGCGACCCGTGGTCTTGAAGTACGTCCCCTGCAATCCTACTATTCGCGTTCGCACAACTGATCCCGACATGAGAACATGATGTGCTGGCGGGCCGCTCTCCCTTTGGGGAGGGCGGTTCGTACCGGGAATGCGTAAGAATTGGGGACTAGGAATATGGCGACCGTCGAAAAGATGCCGATGCTCCAGGAGGGCTATGACAAGCTCACCCAGGACCTGCGGCGTCTGAAAGAAGAGCGGCCGCTGATCGTCGACGCGATCGAGGAAGCGCGCGCCCATGGCGACCTGTCCGAAAACGCCGAATATCATGCGGCCAAGGAACGTCAGGGCCAGGTCGAGGCGACGATCGCTGACATCGAGGACAAGCTGAGCCGTGCGCAGATCATCGACCCGAAGGACCTGTCGGGTGACAAGATCGTGTTCGGCGCGACCGTCACGCTGCTCGACGAGGACGACAAGCCGGTCAAGTATCAGATCGTCGGCCAGACCGAGGCCGACGCCAAGACCGGCCGCATCAGCTACAACTCGCCGCTCGGCCGTGCGCTGATCGGGCGCAAGCTGGACGAAGAGGTCGAGGTGACGGTGCCGTCGGGCGACCGCTATTACGTTGTCAGCAAGATCGAGTTCATCTGACCCGATGAATTGGGCAGCGGCACGGGCCACGACGGCCATCGCGGTCGTCACGGCGGCCGTGTCGCTGGTCCTCATCCTGACCGGCATGGTGCCGGACGCGGCGGTCGCGGGCGGCTTCATACCCCTGCGTTTCGAGGGCGCGACGCTGCCGCCCGATTTCGGCTTTGCGGTGCCCACGCTGCTGACCCCGCTCAGCGCGACGCTGATCCATGGCGGTTTCGCGCATATCGCGTTCAATCTGGTGATGCTGGTCTATTGCGGGGCGCAGACCGAACGCGCGCTGGGGCCACGTGGCATCGCGGTGCTGTATGTCGTGGGCGCCTATGCCGCCGCGATGGCGCAATATTTCCCTGATCCCGCCTCGCCCATGCCGATGATCGGCGCGAGCGGCGCGATCTCGGCGATCGTCGGGGCCTATGCGCTGCTGTTCGGGCGGCGCCGCGCGACCAAGGGTATTGCCGGACTGTCGGCGGAGTTCACCCATGTCCTGTGGCTGGCGGCGGGGTGGATCGGTATCCAGCTGCTGCTCGGCTATGCCGGTATGGGGATGGGCGCGATCGCGGTCGCCGCGCATATCGGCGGGTTTATTGCCGGGCTGGTCTTTGCGAAGCCGCTGTTGCTGTGGCGCTTTCGTAACGCCTGAGGCGAGGGGTGAGGCCTTATCCTACCCCCCGTTCAGCCTGAGCGAAGTCGAAGGCCACGCCTCGACCTCACCCCGCACCAACCGTTGCCCCATGCACTTCGACTTCGCTCAGTGCGAACGGAACGTATGATATGGGGTGGGCGGGATTCCCGTCCTGCGTTCAGGCTGAGCGAAGTCGAAGCCCATGCCCCGACCTCGCCCAGAACCGCGAAATCAGTCCAGCGACGGCTCCAGCAGGCGGTGCAGATGCACCACCACGAACTTCATCTCGGCATCGTCGACGGTGCGCTGTGCCGCCGCGCGCCAGGCCTTTTCGGCGCTGGCATAGTCGGGGAATACGCCGACCACTTCCAGCCCGGCGGGATCGACGAAATCGAGGGTCTGCGGGTCGCTGACGCGGCCGCCGAACACGAGGTGCAGCTTGCTCATGGTGTCTCCTGAGGATTTGCGCTTTTCCCTAGCGGCAAGTGCGCCGCGATTGAAGACGCTCTTTCGCGACTGCAACGCTTTGTCATGCTCATGGGGTCATGCTCATTGGCAAGCGCCGACTTTCCATCCTAGGGGGAGGTCATGAACCATAATGCCCATTCCTCTTACGACATCGTTATCGTCGGCACCGGCCATGCGGGTGCGCAGGCCGCGATCGCGCTGCGCCAGGAGGGGTTCGACGGCAGCATCGCGATGATCGGCGAGGAAGCCTGGCCGCCTTATGAGCGCCCGCCCTTGTCCAAGGAGTATCTCGCCGGGGACAAGCCGTTCGAGCGTATCCTGATCCGCCCCGAGCGCTTTTGGGAGGAACGTGCGATCACCCTCCGGCTGGGCGAACGGGTCGTGGCGGTTGATGCCGACGCACGCTGCCTGACCACGGCGGTGGGGGCGGTGATCGACTATGAAACGTTGATCTGGGCGGCGGGTGGCCATGCCCGGCGGCTGAGCTGTGACGGCCACCAACTGGCGGGCGTGCACGGCGTCCGAACGCGCGCCGATGTCGACCGGCTGATCGCCGAACTACCCGCCGTGCACGAGGTGGTGGTAATCGGCGGCGGCTATATCGGACTGGAGGCGGCCGCAGTCCTGACGAAGTTCGGAAAGACCGTCACCATCGTCGAGGCGCAGGACCGGGTTCTGGCGCGTGTCGCCGGGGAAGCGCTGTCGCGCTTCTACGAGGCCGAACACCGTGCGCACGGCGTCATCGTTCGGCTGAACGAGACCGTGGCCTGTATCGAAGGGGAGGGTGCGGTCAGCGGTGTCCGCTTGGCGGACGGCACCCTTCTGCCCTGCCAGATGGCGATCGTCGGCATCGGCATCGTGCCAGCGGTCGAACCCCTGATCGCGGCCGGAGCGGCAGGCGAGAACGGCGTTTCGATCGATGCGCAGGGCCGCACCAGCCTGCCGCATGTCTATGCGATCGGCGATTGCGCAGGCCACGCCAACGACTTTGCCGATGGCGCGGTGATCCGGCTGGAGTCGGTGCAGAATGCGCACGATCAGGCGACGGTGGCCGCGCGGACGATCATGGGGCGCGACGTCGCCTATCATGCGGTGCCCTGGTTCTGGTCGAACCAATATGACCTGAAGCTCCAGACGGTCGGCCTGTCGGTGGGCCATGACCAGGCGGTGGTGCGTGGGGATCCGGCGACCCGCAGCTTCTCGGTGGTCTATCTGAGGCAGGGACGCGTGATCGCGCTCGATTGCGTCAACGCGATGCGCGACTTCGTGCAGGGCAAGGCGCTGGTCGCGGACGGTGCCATGGTGCCGGTCGAGGCGCTGGCGGATGCCGGCCGTCCGCTCAAGACGCTTTGGCCGCTGACGGCCGACTGACCCGTTAAAACAACCGCTTGCCCAGCAACCCTGCGCTATGTCAGACCCAATGCAAAGGTTTGCGGGAGGGGTTCGATGCGCTGGCGCAATGCGATTCTGGCAGGGGTGGGGTTGGTCGCGCTGGCCGCGCCCGTCTCTGCGAAGGTGACGGCGCCCGCCGGGGCCAGGGTCTTCCGGCTCGATGGCGGCGGCGTCACCTATTCCATGGGGGTGGACGAGAAGGGCTATCTCCAGCCGCTCTACTGGGGGTCGGCGCTGGCGGCGGGCGATCCGTTGATCTCGGGCGATCCGGTCAAGACGGGAGATCCGATCGTACTAAAAGCGCCGGGCGAGCTGTCCGGCTTCGACCCCGCCGGGTCGGTCACGCCCCAGGAGTTTCCGGGCCAGGGCGAGGGGCTGGTCAGCGATCCGGGCGTCAAGGCGCTGTTCGCCGACGGCAATCGCGACCTCGTGCTGAAATATCGTAGCCACAAGGCCAGCGGCGAGACGCTGACCGTCGAGCTGGCCGATATCCGCCGCCCGCTATTCGTCACCCTGACCTACACGATCGACCCGGCGACCGGCATCGTCGCCCGCTCGGCCAAGGTGCGTAACGGCGATGCGAAGCCGGTGCGGGTCGACCAGCTGGCGGCGGCGGTCCTGTCGCTGCCGGTGGGTGACGATTACCGGCTTCATTATCTGACCGGCCGCCATGCCGCCGAGTGGACGCAAAAGACGGTGCCGGTCGAGGCCGCCGCCACCGTGCTGGAGAGCCGTCGCGGATCGACCGGCCATGGCAACAACCCCTGGTTCGCGATCGGCCGCGAAGGGCTGACCAGCGAGGAGCACGGCCCCGTCTGGTATGGTGCGCTCGCCTGGTCGGGCTCGTTCCGGATCAGCGTGGCGTCGGACAATCTGGGCCGGGTGCGCATCGCGGGGGGCTATAATCCCTATGATTTTTCCTGGACGTTGAAGCCGGGCGAGACGCTGGACACTCCGATCTTCTATGCGGGCTATTCGAACGACGGGCTGGACGGGGCATCGCGCACCTTCCACCAATTCGAGGTCGCCAACATCCTGCCGCATGGCACCAAGGCGCGGCTGCGCCCTGTCCTCTATAACAGCTGGGAAGCGACCGCTTTCGACGTGACCGAGGCGGGGCAGATGGCCTTGGCCGAAAAGGCGGCGAAGATCGGCGTCGAGCGTTTCGTGGTCGACGACGGCTGGTTCGGCGCACGCAACAGCGACAAGGCGGGGCTGGGCGACTGGACGGTCAACCCGACCAAATTCCCCAACGGCCTCAAACCCCTGATCGACCGGGTGAAGGGGCTGGGCATGGACTTCGGCCTGTGGGTCGAGCCCGAGATGGTCAATGTCGACAGCGACCTCTACCGCGCACATCCCGACTGGGTCCTGAACTTTCCCGACCGGCCGAGGACGGAGGGGCGCAACCAGCTTGTGCTGAACCTCGCGCGCACCGATGTCCGCGATCACCTCCTGTCCGTGCTCGACAAGCTGGTCAGCGAGAACGACATCGCCTTCCTCAAATGGGACTATAACCGCAACTGGACCGAGGCGGGCTGGCCGGAACAGCCGGTCGCCGATCAGCAGCGCGTCTATGTCGAATATGTCCGCAACCTCTATTACATCCTGTCCGAACTGCGGCGGCGGCATCCGAAGCTGGAGATCGAGGCGTGTTCGGGGGGCGGCGGGCGTGTCGATTTGGGCATCATCGGGCTGATCGACGAGGTCTGGCCCTCGGACAATACCGATCCCGCCGACCGGCTGACCATCCAGGACGGCTTCACCCGCGCCTATCCGGTCGCGGTCATGATGGCCTGGGTCACGGACAGCCCCAATTGGGCGAACACCCGCGTCACCAGCCTCGACTATCGTTTCCTGTCGTCGATGCAGGGCGGGCTGGGGATTGGGGCCAATCTCGACAAATGGGCGGATGCCGACTTCGCCACCGCGCGCAAATGGGTGGCGGCCTACAAGACCATCCGCGAGACGGTGCAGCGCGGCGCGCTCTATCGCCTGCAGTCGCCGACCGGCGACAATGCCACGTCGGCCACTATGTATGTGGGGCAGGACAGGCGTCAGGCGGTGCTGTTCCAGATGCTGCATTCGTCCATGTGGCGCGACAACCCGGCCGCCATCCATGCCCAGGGGCTGGACCCGGCCCGGATCTATACGGTGAAGATGCTCGACGGCTCGGCAAGGCCCGCGGGCGTGCCCGCCCAGGCGTCGGGGGCGTACTGGATGAACCGGGGTTTGCGCGCGCCGCTGAAGGGGGATTATGTGGGCACGGCCTTCGTGTTCGAGGCGGTGGGATAGGCTTGACGGCCCGCCGGGCGTTGGGCGACCCTCTGGCCGTGCAAGGGGGAACACGACGATGGACAGGACGATTGCCATAGTGCTGGCGGCGCTGTTCCTGACATCCTGCGAGCAGCGGACTGTCCACAAGACGACGGAAAAACTTGCAGCTTTCGATGTCGCGGAGCCCCCGTCGGCCGAGATGGCAGCCACGACCGGGCCTCGAATCGCCTATAGCTACACCGTCTCCTATGCGTTCGACCGGCCGACCGTGGCGCAGGTACAGGGCGACCAGCTGGCTCTATGTCGTCGGCTGGGCAGCCGCCGCTGCCTGGTGGTGCGATCGACACTGCATACGCCCGGCCCCGACGAGCATGTGGCGGCTGACGAGGCGATGTTGCTGGTCGATGCGCGGATCGTGGCCGGACTGAACCAGCGGCTGGATGTGCTGGCAAAAGCAGGCGGCGCGCGGCTGACGGAACGGCAACTGACCGCCGAGGACGTGACGCGCGCGACGATCGATGCCGATGCCAAGGTCCGCGCCAAACAGGCCCTGGCCGAGCGGTTGTTGGCGATCATCCGGTCGGGCAAGGGCAATGTCGGCGAGCTGGTCCAGGCCGAACGCGCCTATGCGACCACGCAGGAGGAATTGGACGCCGCCCGGCAGGAACAGGCCAGCCTGGCGCGGCGGGTCGCCATGTCGTCGGTGACGATCAGCTATTTCTACGACGATACGCCGGGTGCCCGATCCGCCGTGTGGAACAGCGTGCGGTCGGCGGGCGATACGCTGGCCACCAGCCTGGCCGCACTTATCAGTGCGGTGGTGGCGGGTCTGCCCTGGCTGGTCGTCGGCGGTGGCGTTATCCTGCTCCTGCGCCGCTTGGCCTGCAAGCGAGGCTGGCGCCGTCCGGGGCGCAGGTCGCCGCCGCCGTCGCCATTGGGTCGCGACGACACCATGTTATAGGCCGGATGGATGGGGGTGCAGTGGGGATTCGCTTGACGAAGCTGCCCGACGCCGAGGGGCGTCTTGTCCACCGATATGGGCTGACCAGGGAAGTCCGGCGGCTGGGTCGTCGCCTGGAGCTGCGCGCGGTCAGCCTGATCCCGGAGCATCTGAACCGCGCAGAAGGATATCGCGCGGCGCTGGCGGTCGCGCTGCCGTTGATCCTGGCGATCGCCACGGGGCATGTTGCATGGGGATGGGCGGTCTATGCCGCCTTCTGGACATGCCTGTGCGATACGCCGGGGCCCGATCGCCTGCGCCGTCGCCTGCTTGCGATCTTCATGGCGAGCGGGACGGCGATCGCTTTGATCGGCTCCTGGGCCGCATGGCTCGTGCCGCAGGGCAGCCTGCTGATCGGGCCGTTGCTGGTCTTCATCGCGACATTGTGCGCGGCGCGGCTGCCCTTTGGTGGCTTGGTCGGGACGCTGTCGGCGGTCGTCGCGGTGGTCGCGGTCGGCTTTCCGCATCCCCTGGCCATGGCGGTCCCGCTGGCGATGGCGTTCCTGGCGGGAGCGGCGTGGAGCTACCTGCTGATGACCGTCTTCTGGCGGATCGATGCCTATGACCCGCTGCGCCGTGCCGGTCGAGCGGTAAGCGCCCGTCTGTCGGACATGGCGGAATATCTGGCGGAGCTGGGCGATGGTCCTCACCGCGACGCGCGCTGGCATGGCGATCATGCCGAGCATCGCAGGGCGGTGCGGCTGGCGATCGAGCGGTTTCGCGATGTGCTGATCCGCTACGAGGGCGAGGCGTCGGGCCCGGTGACGGCCGCGCGGCGGGATATTGCGGCGGCGGAGGCGATGTTCGGGGTGCTGCTTGCACTGGACCAGGCCTGCATCGACCGCTGGGGTCCGGCGGGGGAGCGTGCGGCGTTGGCCAATGCCTGCCGACGCGTGGTCGCAGGCGGGGGCCTCCTTAGCGGAGCCGCCATGGCCGAGGCGAGGGGCACGCTTCAAGGGCTTCGCGCGAACCTGACGCAGGATGTGTTCAGGGGGTGTGCAGCGGCGCTCGAAGGCGTGCTGGACATGCTGAGTGATTCGAATGCGGCCCCGGTTGTCGATCCGGCACCCGGCGGCGGTGCCGCGCCACCGGCCGATCGATCCTTGGCGATGGTGTCGCAGGGGCTCAGGCAAGCCGGTGGCGTGGTCGGGGTCTATCTGGCGGCGGCGGCGTTCGGGCTCGGCTATCCCTATTGGGCGGCGATGGCGGTCATCGTCGTGTTGCAGGGCGATGTGCGGGTGACATGGTCGCGTTGTCTGGAGCGTATCGCGGGCAGCCTGCTGGGCGGGGCGCTGGCGCTCGCGTTACCCCTGCTGGGCGGCGGGGCGATCGTTCCTGCTCTGGCCGCGGTGGCGCTGGCGGCGGTCACCATGGCGCTGCGGTCGGTCAACTACACCGTCTTCGTGATGTTCCTGACCACCTTGTTCGTCCTGGTCACCGACATGCTGCACCCCGCAATCGGTATCGCATCGGCGCGGATCGTCGACAATGTCATCGGCAGCATCGCGGCGATGCTGGCGGTGTTCGCCTTCCGGCCGGACTTCGGCCTTTCCCTGCCCAAGCGGATCGCGGCCGGGATCGCCGCCAATCGCCGCTATCGCGAGGCGGTGACTCAGGGCGAGCCCAGCGCCGTGATCGAGGCTGCGCGCCGGGCGGCGGGACGCGCCAGCGTGGATGCCGAAATCGCCCTGCACGACCTGGGCGGCTGGTTGCACCGACTGATCCATCGTCAGGCGGATGTCGCGGCATTGCAGGATATGCGCAATCTGGCCGGTCGTGCCGCCATGGCCTGGCATGCCAGGATGGCGGACCCGCGTCGGGGCGGGGACGTGACCGGAACGGTGGCGTAGAGCGGGAGTGGATCAGCGCGCCAGTGCGCGTTCGGTATCCTCTCTGGCCTGTTCGACCAGCACGATGGTCGCGGCACGCGCGGCGGCGGCGTCGGCCTCCGCGATGGCGGCGAACAGGTGGCGGTGTTCGGGCATGGAGTCGCGGGGCTGTTTGGCGCTGCGATGCTTGTAGAGCGTGGTCCAGCGGACGGCCGCGCCGATACTGCCCGACAGGCTGATGAGCAGTTCGTTGGCCGTCGCCTCCAGGATGATGTTGTGGAACAGCTGGTCGGCGGCGCGGCCCTGTTCGGTGTGGAGCCCGTGCTCGCCCATCGCCTCCAGCGCGGCACCCATGCGGGAGAGCTGGCGCGTGTCGCGCTTGACCGCCGCCAGTTCGGCGGCGGCGGGCTCGACGATCAGGCGCAGCTGGAACAGGCTGGTGACGAAACCGGCGGGCGGCTCGCCCTCGAACATCCAGGCGAGCAGTTCGGGGTCGAGCAGGTTCCATTCCAGCCGCTCACGCACCCGCGTCCCCGCCTTGGGCTTGCTGACCACCAGCCCCTTGGCCGCCAGCATCCGCAGCGCCTCGCGCACCACGGAGCGGGATATGCCGCGCTGCTCCGCAATCTCGACTTCGCCGGGCAGGGTCGATCCGGTCGGGATGCGGCCGGTTACGATGGCGACACCGATCTCCCGCGCCAGGGCGCTATGGGCGGGGCCGCGCCGCTTCAAGGTCGTCACTCGGTAGGGTCCTCCCCGGATCATCGGGGCGTCACCCCTTTGTTGTCTGACCATATTATGAGGCGATGCGCGGAAAGGAAAGCGCGGCGGTGAAGCGGGGCCGCTTGCGCCCCGAATGAGACCATGTATCATCGCAAAATCCGACAGTTGCTCCCGACCCCGTGTCGCGGCACGATGCGGCATTCACGACCATGAGGGGGTCCGTTTTTCATGCGTTTCCGCCAATTTCTGCTCGCCGCCAGCGCGCTTGCCGTCCTGACGCCCGCCACCGCGCAACAGGCACCCGCGACGGACCAGCAGCCGGTCAAGGTCGTCACCGATTCGACGGTTAGCGATATCCCGGCTCATTTCACCCCGCCGACCGACGTGGCCGAGCGCGACTATATCAAGCGCGAAGTGATGGTTCCAATGCGCGACGGCGTGAAGCTGTACACCGTCATCGTGATCCCGAAGAACGCGGTGAATGCACCGATCGTGCTGACCCGCACCCCTTATAATGCCGCGGGCCGCGCCAAACGCTCGGACAGCACCAAGATGATCGAGGCGCTGCCGCTGGCCGATGAGGAATTCGTGAAGGCCGGTTACATCCGTGTCTATCAGGACATTCGCGGCAAATACGGATCGGAAGGCGAATATGTCGTCACCCGCCCCGTCATCGGCCCGCTGAACGCGACCAAGGTCGACCACACGACCGACGCCTATGACACGATCGACTGGCTGGTGAATAAGGCGAATCTGCCCCAGTCCAATGGCCGGGTCGGCATGATCGGGTCGTCTTACGAGGGCTTCACCGTCGTCATGGCCCTGCTGAACCCGCACCCCGCGCTGAAGGTCGCCGCACCCGAAAGCCCGATGATCGACGGCTGGATGGGCGACGACTGGTTCCATTACGGCGCGTTCCGCCTGGCCAATATCGCCTGGATCGGGTCGCAGACCGGCTACAAGGGTGAGGGCAAGGCGCCGTCCAGCGGCGGTTACGACGATTACGAGAATTTCCGCTACGGCTCGGCGAACGACTGGGCCAAGAAGTCGGGTTACGACCAGCTGCCCTTCTGGCAGCGTATCGTGCAGCATCCGGCCTATGACTTCTATTGGCAGGGCCAGGCGCTCGACAAGCTGCTGGCGGCCAATCCCTCCAATGTGCCGACGATCTGGGAACAGGGGCTGTGGGACCAGGAGGACATGTACGGCGCGATCACGTCCTGGGAAGCGCTGAAGGCCAAGGGCAAGTTGGGCAACAACTTCCTGGTGATGGGGCCGTGGCGGCATAGCCAGATCAACCGCACCGGCACCAGCCTGGGGCCGTTCCAGTGGAATGGCGACACCGCCAAGCAGTTCCGCGAGGACATGGTCCTGCCGCTGTTCAACCAGTATCTTAAGGACGGCGCGCCCGCCAACCTGCCCAGCGCGGCCATCTACAACACCGGCGAAAACCATTGGGACAAGCTGACCCAATGGCCGCTCGCCTGCCAGAGCGGGTGTGCCGCGCCGCTGACCCCGCTCTATCTGGCGGATGACAAGGGTCTGAGCTTCGACAAGCCGGGGGCCGGGGCCGACGCCTATGTCTCCGATCCGGCCAATCCGGTGCCGCATCTGTCGCGTCCGGTGAACTTCAACGACGGCCGTTGGGGTGACTGGCTGGTCAGCGACCAGCGTCATGCCGATGGCCGCACCGATGTCGTCACCTATACGACGCCGGTCCTGACCAAGGCGGTGCGCGTCTCGGGCGCGCCGATCGCCGACCTGTTCGCGCGGACGACCGGCACGGACGGCGATTTTGTCGTGAAGATCATCGACGTGCTGCCGCCCGAGGACGCGATCGATCCGAAGATGGGCGGCTATGAGCTGCCGATCAGCCTCGACATCTTCCGCGGGCGTTATCGCAACAGCTTCTCCAACCCCACCGCCATCCCGGCGGGCAAGGTGCAGGAATACAAGTTCCGCCTGCCGACCGTGAACCATGTGTTCCAGCCGGGCCACCGGATCATGATCCAGGTCCAGTCCAGCCTGTTCCCGCTCTACGACCGCAATCCGCAGACCTTCGTGCCCAACATCTTCACGGCCAGGGCGAGCGACTATAAGAAGGCGACGATCACGCTGGAGCGCGGCGGTGCCAATGCCAGCCGTGTCTGGCTGCCGGTCGTGCCGCTCGACCAGTCGGCGGTAATGGCGCGCTGATCCGTCCGGGCGGATCATGATCCACCCGACGGATTTGTCCGAAACAGGCCTTGGAGCCACGGCCCGGTAGCGTTACTTTGCCGGTCGTGGCTCTCCCACCACCTCCATCACCGCCTTTGCCGATGCCCGGCGAAGCGATCGGAACGGCTGCGGCCGGTCCAGCCGATGCCCAGCGCTATATGGCGCTGGTGGCGGCGGCGACCGACCGGCTGATGGCGGCCGATGATCCGGCCGCGATGATCGATTCGCTGTTCGCGCTCATCCGCGACGAAATGCGGCTCGACGTCTTCTTCCATTTCCGCCGCGATGGCGACGTCGTCCGGCTGGATACGTCGGGCGGCCTGACCCGCGCCGAGCGTCTGGCCGCGGCCGAGCTGGACATCACCCTGTCCGCCTGCGGGCAGGCGATGCGGGAGCGTCGGGTGCTGCACCTGACCGATATCCAGACCAGCGGGGATGCGCAGACGGCCTTTGTCCGGTCGCTGGGGGTCGATGTCTATCTGTGTATGCCGCTGCTCCATGGGGACGAGGTGCTGGGCACGCTGGGCTTCGGGCGGCGGGCCGCGCGGCCGTTCGACGAGGATGAGCGGCGGCTGTTGCTGCTGCTATGCCATTATGCCGCCCTGGCGCAGCATCGGCTGCGGATCGAGGAGGCGCTCCGGCATGGGCTCGACACCCAGGCGCGGCTACTGGCAGAACTGAACCACCGGGTCCGCAACGCCCTGCAGGTCGCGATCGGCCTGGTGTCGCACGAGGGGCGGGAGGCCCAGGATCCGGGCACGCGCGGCGCGCTGATGCGCGCGGCCGAGCGCTTGCAGGTGCTCGCGAGCGCCCACCGGCCGCTTTACGCCACCGCCGATCCGGGGCTGGTCGACCTGCCCGCGCTGTTCGGCGACGTGATCGCGCAGTTGCGCGGCCATGAGGCGGCCCTGCCGATCACGGTCGACACCCCCGTATCGGTTCCTGTCGAGCGCGCGGTGGCC
This sequence comes from Candidatus Sphingomonas excrementigallinarum, assembly GCA_019112965.1. Taxonomy (GTDB): domain Bacteria; phylum Pseudomonadota; class Alphaproteobacteria; order Sphingomonadales; family Sphingomonadaceae; genus Sphingomonas; species Sphingomonas excrementigallinarum. The sequence continues at coordinate 15,337 of DXIH01000181.1, forward strand.
GCCGCCCTGCTGCTCGATGCGCTGATGGCGGAAGGGGTGGGGACCCCACGGATCGGCTTCATGGTCCGAGGTGCGCACGGGAACGAAACGCTCCGCATCGCGTTTCAGGCGATCGGATGGGGACGTATCGTCGATCTGGTCGATCGCAATCGGCTGGTGGCGCGACTTTGCCATCAGTTGCGCGCGACGTTGACGAGAGAGGGTGATGGGTGTCTGATCTTGGTCATGCCGCATGAAGGCGGCACATACGGGACTCGCCCCTCAGCCCCATGACGAGATTGCCGAAGAAACGCCGCTGAACCTCCTCATCATCGAAGATGAGGCGCTGGTCGCGATGCTGGTCGAGGATGCCCTGACCCTGCACGGCCACCGGGTCATCGGCATCGCCGATACGGTTGCCTCCGCCATGGCGCTGGCGGATGGGGAGCGGCCCGATCTGGCGCTTTGCGACGTCAAACTGGCCGATGGCGACAGCGGGCTGACCGCAGCGCAGTTGCTGGCCGATCGCGGAATCCCCTGTGTGTTCCTCAGCGGCAATTGTCCCGAAAAGGGCGGGCATCCGCTGGTCATCGGCTGCATCGCCAAGCCGTTTCGTGCCGGTAGCCTGGGCGCCGCCGTCCGCGCCGCGCACCAGGCCGCGACCGGCCGACGACCCAGCGATCCGCCGCCTGCACTGAAATTCTACAACGAGGCGCGATAGGCGCCGTCCGATCGGAGGCGTGACGCGGGGTTCAACCGGAGAAAGGGGTTCGGCTTGGCGACATGGCGAGGATCAGACCCCGGCACGCCCGCCCATGCAGGCCGCTACGGGGCCCGCCCCGATCCGGGTTTCGATCGCCAGTTCCAGCCGGTCGAGGATGCGCGCGAAATCGCCGATGTCCTCTTCGGTCAACAGGCTGAACGCTTGCTCAACCAGTTCGCGACGAAGCGGTTCGGTCTGGCGCAGGACCTGATGGCCCTTGTCGGTGATGTCGAGCCGCTTGGCGCGTCGGTCGACCGGATCGGGCACCCGAACGACCAGCGCGTCGCGCTCCATCGTATCGATCGCCTGGGTCACGGTACGCGGCGCAAGATCGAACCAGTCCGCGACGTCCGCCGCGCGCACCGGCGCATTGTGGGCGATGTAATGCAGCATCTTGGTCCGCGCCAGCGACGCACCCTCCGCCACCATGCGCCGGTCGAGCACCCGATGCATCAGGTTGTAGATGCGCCCATAGCGTATCGCCAGTTGTACATGATCGGTCATAATATGAGGTAGCTCAATAAATGGTCTTGCCTTATTGTGCAAGTGCGAGCAAATGCACGACCCAGTATTTTTGATTCCATCGACAGGGAGGCCGGTGTGGCCGACGCAAACCAAGTGAATGAGGGGCAGGACGCAGAGCGCGAAGGCGCCGACGCGGCCGAGGACAAGGCTCCCGTATCGCCCGCCAAGAAGCGGCGTATCCGTATCATCCTGCTGGTCGTCGCGGCGGTTGCCGTGATCGGTGGCGTGTTCTGGTACGCCAATTACAAGAGCGTCGGCCAGTATATGCAGACGACCAACGACGCGTATATCCAGGCGGATGCGGTCACGGTCGCGCCCAAGGTCTCGGGCTATGTCGACAAGGTGTTCGTGGCCGAGAACCAGAACGTTCAGGCGGGCCAGCCGCTGCTCCAGATCGATACCCGCGACTATAAGGCGCAGACGGCGCAGATCCAGGCGCAGATCGGCGTCGCCCGTGCCAATGCCGAGGGTGTCCAGGCGCAGATCAAGGAACAGCAGGCCGCGATCGATCGCGCCCAGGCCGATCTCCGCGCCGCGCAGAGCGACGCCGCCTTCGCCCAGGCCGAGGTGACGCGCTACGCCCCGCTCGCCGCATCGGGCGCGGAAAGCCGCGAGCGCCTGTCGCAGTTGCAGAACCAGGCGCGCCAGGCCAATGCCAAGGTCGCTGCCGCCTCCGCCGCGCTGGCCGCGTCGCGTCGCCGCATCGGCACGCTCGATGCACAGGTCCAGCAGGCGCGTTCGCAGGGGCAGGCCGCCAAGGCGCAGCTCGACGCCGCCGACGTCAATCTGAACTCGACCCTGATCCGCGCCTCCATCGGCGGCCGGGTCGGGAACAAGACGGTGCGCGTCGGCCAGTTCCTGCAGGCGGGCACCCGGACCATGTCGATCGTGCCGGTCAACCAGCTGTATATCAACGCCAACTTCAAGGAAACGCAGCTGGGCCTGATGCGTCCCGGCCAGCCGGTGAAGATCGACGTCGATGCGCTGCCGGGCGTCGAGATCAAGGGCCATGTCGAGAGCGTGGCGCCGGGCACCGGTGCGCAATTCTCGCTGTTGCCGCCGCAGAACGCGACCGGCAACTTCACCAAGATCGTGCAGCGCGTGCCCGTCCGCATCGCGGTCGACGCCGATGCGCAGACCCGCGCCCTGATGGTGCCGGGCATGTCGGTCGAGGTGACGGTGGATACCCGTTCGGCCAAGGGCGCGCTGAAGCGCATCGCCGAGCAGCAGGACCAGCATAACGAGACGCGGCAGGGGGCGCAGGGCCGGTGAGCGCCGCCGCCGCCCCCGCTCGGGGCAATAAGGCCGGTTCGGCCGCCCAGGGCGGCGGCACTCCCGCCAAGGCCGACCTGACCGCTTGGCTCGCCGTCGCGGCGGGCAGCATCGGTGCGCTGATGGCGACGCTCGACATCTCGATCGTCAACTCGGCGCTGCCGACCATCCAGGGCGAGATCGGCGCCAGCGGCACCGAGGGGACGTGGATCGCGACCTCGTACCTCGTCGCCGAGATCATCATCATCCCGTTGTCGGCCTGGCTGGAGCGATTGCTCGGCCTGCGCACCTTCCTGCTGATCGCCACGATCCTGTTCACCAGCTTCTCGGTGGTGTGCGGCCTGTCGACCAACCTGACGATGATGATTATCGGGCGCGCGGGGCAGGGCATCACCGGCGGCGCGCTGATCCCCACCGCGCTGACCATCATCGCCACCCGCCTGCCGCGCGAGCAGCAGCCGATCGGCACCGCCTTTTTCGGCGTCACCGCCATTCTGGGCCCCGTGATGGGGCCTCTGATCGGCGGCTGGCTGACCGAGAATGTCAGCTGGCACTATGCGTTTTTCCTGAACGTGCCGGTGGGGGCGATCCTCGTCACCTTCCTGCTCGTCGGCTTGCCGCACCAGAAGCCGCAAATGGCCGAATTGATGAAGGCCGACTGGCTGGGCATCGCCGGTCTGGCGCTGGGTCTGGGCGGCCTGACGGTAGTGCTGGAGGAAGGGCAGCGCGAGCAGTGGTTCCAGTCGCGCGAGATCGTCGAGCTGACCGCGCTGTCGATCGTCGGCTTCTGCCTGTTGTTCGCGGGGCAGTTCGTCGCGTCCAAGCCGGTCATCCGCCTCAAGCTGCTGCTCGACCGTCAGTTCGGCAGCGTGGTCATCATGGGTATCGTGCTGGGCATGGTGCTCTATGGCACCTCCTATGTGATCCCGCAGTTCCTCGCCTCGATTGCCGGGTACAACGCGTTCCAGGCGGGCAAGGTCGTGCTGCTGAGCGGTATTCCCAGCCTCTTGATGATGCCGTTCACCCCGATCCTCATCAAGAAGGTCGATATCCGCATCGCGGTCGGCCTGGGGTTGGGCATCATGGCGCTGAGCGCGGGGATCGACACGGTGCTGACCGCCGATTCCACTGGAGGTTCCTTCACCGACAGCCAGTTGCTGCGCGGGGTCGGTACGATCCTGGGCATGTTGTTCCTGAACCAGGCGGCGATCTCGTCGGTGCCGCCGTCACAGGCGGGCGATGCAGCCGGGCTGTTCAGTGCGGCGCGCAACCTGGGCGGCTCCTTCGCGCTCGCGGGAATTGCCACGGTGCAGGACCAGCGCAGCTTCCTCCACCAGCAGCGCCTGGAGGAGTCGCTGGCCGCCAATTCGCAGGCGGTGCAGGACTGGCTGGCCGGTCTGTCGCAGCAATTCGGTGGCACCGAGGCTGGTTACCGCATGATCGGCAACATCATCCAGCAACAGGCGCTGGTCATGACCTATAACGACCTGTTCTTCATCCTGTGCGTCGGCATCATCATGGTGATGCCGCTTGTCCTGTTCCTCCGCCCGCTGCCCAAGGGCGGCCCTGTGGCGATGCATTGAGAACCATGATGCGCAAGCAGTTTTCCCTGATCCCGCTCCTCCTGCTGGGGGCCTGCACCGTCGGGCCGAACTATGCGGGACCGCCCAAGGCCATCGGATCGGCGGCGACCCCGCCCGCCGGCTTCGTGCGCGCCGACAATACGCTGGCGACGACCGCCCCTGCGGTCGCCGACTGGTGGACGACGCTAAACGATCCGATGCTCAACTGGCTGGAGGAGCGGGCGCTGGCGTCCAATCCCAATGTTGCGGTGGCGCAGGCGCGGTTGAAGCAGGCGCGTTCGGCGCTGCGGCTGGAGCGGGCCAACCAGGCCCCCAACGCCAATGCCAGTGCGACCTATCTCCATGCCAATCTCCCCGAGCTCAACCTCGGCGGCGGCAGCGGGGAGCAGGGCGGTGCCAATGGCGGCGCGTCCGGCGGTTCGGCGAACGGCTCGGGCGGTGGCACCAATGTCGACTTCTTCAACCTGGGCTTCGATGCCAGCTGGGAAATCGACCTGTTCGGCGGCCGTCGCCGCACCGTCGAGGCGGCCCGCGCCAGTGCGGCGGCGGCGGAGGCCAATGTCGCCGATGCGCAGGTGTCGCTCAGCGCCGATGTCGCCCAGGCTTATGTCGGGCTGCGCGACGCGCAGCAAAGGCTGATCCTGGCGCGTGAGGCGTCGCGGATGCAGCGCGACACGCTGAATTTGACGCTCCAGCGGTTCAACAACGGCACCGCCTCGCAGCTGGAGGTGGAGCGGCTGCGCAACCAGGTGGAGAGCACCGATGCGCAGATCCTGCCGCTGTCGGCCTCGGTCGAGACCTATCTCAATGCGCTTGCCATCCTGATCGGCGAGGCGCCGGGTATGCTCGACCAGCGGCTGACCCAGGCGGGGCAGGTGCCGCTGCCCCCGGCCCAGGTGTCGGTGGGCGATCCGACCAGCCTGCTTCAGCGCCGCCCCGACATTCGCGCCGCCGAGCGCAATCTGGCGGCGCAGACGGCCAAGATCGGCGTGGCGGAAGCGGCGAAGTTCCCGCGCCTGAACCTGATGGGGATCATCGGCATCGGCGGCACCTCGCTCGACTCGCTGACCGATCTCGACAATCTGGTGACGCTGGGCGCGCCGATGCTGCAATGGAACGTGCTGAACTTCGGCCGCGCCAACGCCCGCGTCGGCCAGGCCGAGGGTGCGCGCGACGAGGCGGAGGCGCGCTATCGCGGCGCGGTGCTGTCGGCGCTGCGCGATGCGGAGGACTCGCTGGCCCGCTTCCGCGCACGGCGGAATACGGTAGCGACGCTGGCGCGGGCGAAGGCGTCCGCCGACCGTTCGGCGGTGCTGATGCAGCAGCGTTATCGCGCGGGTGCCGCGACGCTGATCGATACGCTGGACGCCGAGCGGCAGCGGGTGTCGGCGCAGCAGTCGCTGTCGCAGGCGGTTGCCGGGCTGACCAATGATTATGTGGCGCTGCAAAAGGCGCTCGGCCTGGGCTGGCGCGCGCCGACGGGGGCGTAAGGAACAGCCCTACTGCGTCATTGCGAGCGTAGCGAAGCAATCCAGTGTTCGGGCAAGACGCCCTGGATTGCTTCGCTACGCTCGCAATGACGGCTGGTGGATTTACGCCCCCGCCTTGGCGATCCGCTCGCGCGCTTCGCGCTCGATCGTCTCCAGTTCGTCGACCGTCTGAACCAGCGCGGTCATCTGCTGGCGCAGTTCGTCGACCCGCTCGCGGCAACGTTCGGCCAGCACGCGCATCTGTTCGACATGCTGCGGATCGGCGTCGTACAGCCGCAGGAACTCCTCGATCTCGCGGAGAGAGAATCCCAGTCGCTTGCCGCGCAGGATCAACTGCATCCGGCCCGTCTCGCGCTTGGAATAGACGCGCGCGGTGCCGACGCGGCGCGGCTCGATCAGTCCGCGATCCTCATAGAAACGCAGCGTGCGCGTCGTCACGCCCAGGCTGTTCGCGACATCCTGGATGCCGCGAAGCTCCTCATTTTCCCCCACCGTCTATTCCCCCACGGGCCGCACCGCCGCCGCAGCGGCCTTGGCCAATTCTTCCTCAACCAGTTCCTTTTTCGACAATTTGCCGATCAGGGTCTTGGGCAGGCTTTCGCGGATTTCGACCTCGCGGGGAAGTTCGATCTTGCTGACCTTGTCCTGAAGGAACACACGCAGTTCCTCGGGCGTGGCATGGTGATCGGCGGCCAGCTTGACGAACGCCTTGGGCGACTGGCCGCGATAGGCGTCGGGGATACCGATCACGACCGCCTCGGCGACGGCGGGATGCTCGTACAGCGCTTCCTCGATCATGCGCGGATAGACGTTGTAGCCGCCGCACAGGATCACGTCCTTGATCCGGTCGACGATGAACAGATAGCCGTCCTCGTCCAGATAGCCGACATCGCCGGTGCGCAGCGCGCCGTGGATGAAGACCTGCTCGGTCTCGCTCGGCCTGTTCCAGTAACCGGACATGACCTGCGGGCCGCGCGCGCAGATTTCGCCGACCTCGCCCGGCGGCATCAGCCGGTCGGGATTGTCGCGGTCGCGGATCTCGATGACCGTGCCGGGGAAGGGCTGGCCCGCAGAGCCCCCCTTGTTCTCGCTGATGATGGGGTTGCAGGTGATGATCGGCGACGCCTCGGACAGGCCATAGCCCTCGACCAGCTTGCCGCCGGTCGTATTCTCGAACGCGATCCGCACTTCGGCGGGCAGGGGCGCGCCGCCCGAGATACAGGCCTTGATCGCCGACAGGTCGACCTTGCGCGCCTCGGCCACGCCCGCGATCGCGTTGTAGATGGTGGGGACGGCGGGGAAATAGGTCGGCTTGCTGCGTGCGATGGTCTTGAGAACCTGGTCCAGCTCGAACCGGGGGAGCAGGATCATCTCCGCGCCGACCCGGATCGCGAAGCTGAGCACGGTAGTCAGTGCAAAGACGTGGAAGAGGGGAAGGACGCCCAGGATGCGCTCCTCGCCGATCATCTCCTCGCCGCCGGTATGGATGACCATCGCATCGGCATTGGCGACGAGGTTCGCATGCGACAGCATCGCCGCCTTGGGGCTGCCCGTCGTGCCGCCGGTATATTGCAGCACCGCCACATCGTCGGGCTTGGCCGATACCGGGGTCAGCGTGCCGCCGCGCTTCATCATCTGGGCAAAGCTCAGGTGTCGGGGCGAGGGGCCGGGCGCGGCGATCATCGCGCGCTTGAGCAGGCGATAGGCCAGGCCCTTGATCGTCGGCAGGGCATCGGCAACCGGGCAGGCGATGACGTGACGCAAGTTCAGCTTTTCGGCGACATGGGAGACGCGGCCATAGATGTCGGGAATGTCGCAGGTGGCGATGATCTCCGCGCCTGAATCCTCCAGCAGGTGGCACAGCTCGCGCTCGACATAGAGCGGGTTGACGTTGACGACGATGCCCCCGGCCTTGAGCGTCGCGAAGTAGAGCACCGGATAATAG
>DXIH01000182.1 GCA_019112965.1 Candidatus Sphingomonas excrementigallinarum
TATCCTGCGGCCGCATGTAATCGTGATTCTGCTCGGCGATCGCCCCGCGCCACAGCCCGATCGCGGCCGAGCTCTTGCGGTCGACATAGCTTTCATGCGGGCCCCGACCATACCATTCGACCGTCTTCATCGTCGTCGGCATGGTGTACCACAGGCCGATACGAACCGGCGGCGGCAGGTCGGACTTGAGCGGCACGAACTGCCCGTCGATATCGACCGTGCCGTCACCCGCCATGGTGTATTTCGTCACGAAGCGCGCCGCGCCTGCGCCCATTTCATGGTCGACTGTCACGCTTTGGTCGGCGCCGACCGTAAGTTTGCGCATCTGATAGCGGCCGTTCATCGTGAACCACGGCCCCTGCTGCGCGACCGTGCCGTTGGCGGTGTCGTTGTCCGTCTCGGCCCGGACGAAATTGGGCTGGCCACCCTTGGCCAGTATACGCCCGCCCGCCGCGTAGCGCGTGACCAGTCCGGTCTTGCGATCGATGACCAGTTCCGCGCCGTTCGCCGACACGGTGACGCTGTCGGCGCTCTCCGCCACCGATACCTTACCGCGGGCCGCCACGGGCATGGCGGGTCCGTCGGTCAGGGCGAACTGCTCCCACCCGACGACATAATTGGCTGGAACCGCATGGATCGTGCCATCCTTGGCGTGGGCGCGGACGGTCAGGAAATATTCCGCCCCCGGCTCGCGGGTGAATTGGGGGGCGAGCGCCACCGTCTGCACCTGCCCGGCCGCCGTGGTCAGCGCGGGCAGCTGTCCGGTCGTCACCGCGACGCCGTTCTTCTCGACCACCCAGTCGAAGGTGAAGCCTGACAGATCGATAAAGTCATGACGGTTGTGTACAATCAGCCGCCCCGTCTTCGGATCATAGCCATCGAAGCGGATCGGCGACTGGACCTTCTGCACCTCGTACAGTTGCGGATTGGGCGTGCGGTCGGGCTGGTTCAGCCCGTCGCCGAACTCGATATCGCCGCCCGGATTGGGACCATACTCGCCGCCGTCACCCCAATAGCGCCGCCCGTCCTTGGTATAGCGGTACATGGACTGGTCGACCCAGTCCCAAATGAAGCCGCCCTGCAGCTTGCGGTGGGCGTAGATGGTGTCCCAATAATCCTTGAAATTGCCGCCCGAATTGCCCTGCATATGGGCATATTCGCACTGGATCATCGGCTGGGTGCGCGTCGGGTCTTCCGCCCAGTCGACCATCTTTTCGATGTCGTCATACATGGGCGCATAGATATCGACATAGTTGTTGGGCTGGTGGCTCCAGTCGAGCGTCCCCCAGCCGAGATAGGAGATCAGCCGCGCAGGATCGCGCCGCCGGATCGCCGCCGCCGCCTTCTCGAAGTTCGGGCCGATGCCTGCCTCGTTGCCCAGCGACCAGAAGATGATCGAGGGGTGGTTCTTGTCCCGCTCGACCATGTTCATCACGCGGGCAACATGCGCACCTTCCCAGGCGGGGTCGAAGCCGATCTGGTATTTGTCGCGCTCGCCGCCGTGGCGATTGCCCTGCTCCATATAGGCGTGGCTCTCGATATTGGCCTCGTCCATCAGGTAGAAGCCGTACTCGTCGGCCAGCGCCAGGAAGCGCGGATCGTTGGGGTAATGCGAGGTGCGGATCGCGTTGAAGTTGTTGCGCTTCATCAGCTCCAGGTCGCGGCGCATCGACGCGTCGGAAATGACGTGGAAGGTTTCCGGGTCATGCTCGTGCCGGTTGACGCCGCGGATCATGATGCGGCGGCCATTGACCATGACCTGCCCGTCCTTGATCTCGACGGTGCGAAAACCGATACGCTGCGGCGTGGCCTGCACCACCTGGCCGTTCGCATCGACCAGTTCGACCAGCAGCGTGTAGAGGTTGGGCGTCTCGGCCGACCAGCTGCGCACGCCGGGCACCGCCGCGTCCAGCTTGGCCGAGGTCGCGCCCTTCGCCACCGCCACTTCACGGCTCACCACCGCGCGCGCGCCGTCGAGCAGGGTCATTCGCGCGGTCATCGCCTGGGGAAGCGCGGGCAGCGTCAGTTCGGTCGACAGCGTGCCGTCGCGATAGGTTTTGTCGAGGCCCGCATGGACGAACAGATCGTCGATCCGCGCTTTCGGCACCGCGCGCAGATAGACCGAACGCTCGATCCCCGACACACGCCAGAAGTCCTGATCCTCCAGATAGCTGCCGTCCGACCAACGATGGACGCGGATCGCCACGACGTTGCGCCCCGGTTTCAGGAAGCGGGTGACGTCATATTCGGTGGGGAGCTTGGAGTCCTCGGAATATCCGGCCTCGTGCCCGTTGACCCAGATGCGATAGGCCGAGCCCGCCGCGCCGATCTGAAGGATCACGTCCTGCCCGCGCCACCCGTCTGGCAGGGTGAAGTCGCGGCGGTAGGATCCCGTCTCATTATCGTCATGCGGCACCAGCGGCCGGTTGGCCGGGAAGGGATAGGTGATGTTATTGTATTTGGGCTGGCCATAGCCCTCGGCCTGCCACATCGCGGGGACCGGAATCGTCTTCCACCGCGACACGTCGTAACCGGGCCGCTCGAACCCCTTGGGCGCAGCCTCGACCGAGGACGAGAAGGCGAAGGACCAGTCGCCGTCCAGGCTCATATAGCGGCTGGAGCGCGACCGATCGCCCGCCAAGGCGAGCGCGCGGCTTTCATAGGGAAAGGCGGTGGCCGTCGCGGGTCGGGTGCCACGGGCGTTGATCGCGGGATTTTCCCATTCGGGGCGGCTGGGATCGATCTGGACCGCCGCGACTCGAGGCCCCGAATCCTGCGCGGATGCCGCCGCCGCCAGCCCGATCACGGCCGCACCGGCCGCCCATTGCCATTTCATCGCCCATCCCCTTATCCTGTTCACGATCCCGCACGAGATTGCCGAACTTTTGTCTGATTTATAAGCAGATGAAATTTCTGTCACAAGCGCTATTTGGAACGGCTTGATCCGATATCCTCTCATGTGATGACGCCTTTTCGGGCCGGAAGCCGGATTGACGGAGCGACTGGACCTGCGATTATAGTCTGACGTTTGGCCGCGCCAAACCGATGGTGACAGGGAGAAATGGGATGGGGCGCAATCGGACTTTGGCTCGTGGGCGCCGCCATCGGTCGGCGCTGACCGCCATGCTTGCCCTGATCTCGAGCGGCCCGACAATGGCGCAGACTCCCGCCGCTCCGTCCCCGGCCCCCATGGCCGTCGAGCGGCCCGTGCCGGTGACCCTGCGCCCGGCGATCGATCGCCCGTCGACCGTGTTCGAGGGCTGGGGGACCGCGCTTGCCTGGTTCGCGCACGTCACCGGCGGCTGGCCCGAGGCGGAGCGGACGCGGCTGGCGGACCTCTTCTATGGCCCCGACGGCCTGGGCTGGACGATCGCGCGCTACAATATCGGCGGCGGCAATGCGGCCGACACCCCGCCCTATATGAAGGTCGGGCGCGCGGTGCCGGGCTTCTGGCGGCAACCGGCGGGGGTCACGGGCAAGGACTGGTGGCGCGCGGAGGACCCCGCCATGTGGGACTGGAGCCAGGATGCCAAACAGCGCTGGTGGCTGTATGCGATCACCGCCCGCGTGAAGCAGCCGATCTTCGAGGCTTTTTCCAATTCGCCGCCCTGGTTCATGACGGTCAGCGGCCGGGTGTCGGGTGCCGAAAAGGGCACCGACGACAATCTCCGCCCCGGCCAGGAAGCCGCCTTCGCCACCTATCTGGTCCGCGTTACCGACGAGCTGCAACGACGGCATCACCTGACTTTTCGGACCCTGTCGCCGGTCAACGAACCCAATACCGATTACTGGTTCGCCGCCAACACCCAGGAAGGCGCGCATTGGAGCCCCGCGCGCCAGGCGCAGATGATCGACGCCACCGCTGCCGCGCTGAAGGCCAGGCGCCTGTCCACCGTCGTCGCCGCGCCCGATGAGACCGCCTCCAACCTGTTCGTCAAGGATTGGGCCGCCTATCCGCCGGCCACCCGTGCGGTGATCGGCCAGCTCAATGTCCACAGCTATGGCATCGTCCACCAGACCGCCGTGCGCGACATCGCCCGCGCCTCAAGGATCAAATTGTGGATGAGCGAGAACGACACACCGCTGTCGGGCGACCCTGAAGATTTTACGGGCATGGCGACGCCGCTGGCCTTTGCCGAGCATGTCGTCGGCGACCTCAAGCGGTTGGAACCCGCCGCCTGGGTCTTCTGGCAGGCGGTCGAGGATCTCAGCACCCGCAAGGGTGAGAAGGGATCGAATTGGGGCATCGTCAAGGCCGACCTGATGGGCGCGGCGGACCAGCCGCATGCGATCCATGTGACGGGCAAATATTGGGCGATGGCGCAGTTCAGCCGCTATATCCGGCCCGGCGACCGGCTGGTGCCGGTGGACGATATGGACACGGTCGGCGCGCTGTCACCCGACGGACGGCGACTGGTGCTGGTCCATGTCAATCCTGGCCTGTCGCCCAGACCGCTGACGGTGGCGGTGCCGGGGCGGTGGCAGCGGCGGATGATCGTAACCGACGCTGTGCATAAGTCCGTGGATATCCTGGGGGATATCGCGCCGCCACAGTCGGTGGTGACGTTGGTTCTTACGCGGTGAGGGTGGGGCGTGGCCTTCGACTTCGCTCAGGCTGAACGGCGGGGGGTATCAAGCCCCCTCCCCAACCTCCGTTCCGCCTAAGCGAAGTCGAAGGCCAAGGGACTCACATCCCCGCGTCCGGATCGGTCAGCCCGATCATCCGCCGCCCTGCCCGCCGCGCGAAATTCAGCGTCGCCTTCTTGCGCACATGCGCAGGCAGAGGCACGCTATGCGCCTCGCGCACGATCGCGGCGTCATAGCGATCGGCGACGATGATCCCCGTCCGCTCAGGCAGAAACGCCGCGTTTTCCAGCGGCGACCAGTCGAACCCGGCGGGCACCGCCCAGTAGAAGCGGTCGCAATGCGCCAGATAATCGGGCCATTTGCCGTCGCCCAGCATATCGGCGCGCGATACCTTGATCTCGACAACGACGACCTGGCCGCGCGCGTCGAGCGCCATCAGGTCGGCGCGACGGCCGCCCTCCAGCGGGACTTCGGCTATGGTGACGAGGTCGTGGCGGAGCAGCATCCGGGTCACGCCCCGCGCCACGTCGGCGGCGCAGAGCGGGGATAGCGGATCCTCGACGCACGAAGCGGGCAGCATGTCCAACATGCCACCCGCTTAGAACATTTGACGAACACATGCAAAGCCCCGCAGGGCTCAGCTATCATTCAGGCCCTGAATCAGGGCCTTTTCGTCAACGATAGAAGATGTGGTTGCCGATCGCGGCGACCTTCTGCACCCGCACGCCCGGACGGTTGCCGGGGGTGTTGAAGTACAGGGCCTTGCCCGCGGTGCTGTCCCAGGCCTGCGCCAGCGCGACCTTGGCGACCGCGACGGCGGTGCGATAGGCGCTGCGCGACGGGCTGACCGCCGGGATTTCACCGCGACGCACGAAGCTGAACTGGCCACGCTGCTTGATGACGTCGCACACGCCGGTGGGAAAGCGACCCGACTTGGTGCGGTTCAGGATGACCTGCGCCACGGCGAGCTGGCCTGCGAGCGGTTCACCGCGACCTTCGAAATAGATGGCACCGGCCAGACAGCGGAGCTCTTCGCTCGACGCGATCTCGTCCTGATCGGCCACGGCGTCGGCCAGCGAGTCATAGTCGCCGTCCTCATCGCCTTCAGAAACCTGGGAAAAATCGGGGAGCGCGGACATGGTGGCCCGGGCGCTCTGGGGAACCATCGCCAGATCGGCGGCGTTGATCCCGGAAGCAGTCATCGCACTGACTGGAGTGGCAGCAACACCGGCAACGTTGGTCGCGAGGCTGGGGGTGCTGGTGGCGAGAAGACCCGCCAGGGATAGGGCCATGGCAGCAGAGGCCGCGACCCGCTTGAAAACGGTCATTCACTCGAACAGACATGCGGTTGGATCACGGACCCGAGCATTGCCGAAAGGCGCTCGTCCGGGCTTCCCCCCGACTGCGTAACCCACCGGATCGCACCCGATAAGCACAACGCGAAACTATGATGGGGGGCTCGTGGCCGATCCGGCCGCGTTCGTCAATGTTGCAGGATCGTTTCAGCGGTGAACCGTTCCGCCGCAGCGCCATCCAGTTCCACGACCCACAGATCGGGATCGCGCGCGCGTCGGCGCTGCCAATAGCTTAAAATATCGTTTGCAGGCGTCGAGTCGATCAGCGCGGTTTTGCCATCGGGACCGATCCCCCGTTCCAGCACCCGCTCGCGCCGATCCGCCTCGATCACGATCACCAGGATGCCCCCGCCTTGCGGATCGCCCTTGGCCAGCACCATGCCCATGCCGCCACTGTCGTTCATCCGACGCAGCAGCGCGGTGACCAGCATCCCGCTCGGCAGGCGGCCGTCCATGGCTTCAGCCGTTCCGATAGCCGGGCAGGCCCGCCAGCGCGATCTGCGAGCGCATGAAGGTGCCGGTGCCGCGCGCCACTTCTTCGCCGGTGGCGTCGATCAACCGCGCATCGGCAACGAACACCCGCCGCCGTCCGCTGACCCAGCGTCCCTCGGCCACCACCTCCCCGGCCTTCATCGGACGGGTCAGCAGCAGGTTGAACTGCGTCGTCAGCAGGAAACGATCGGTGACCAGGCTGTTGCAGGCGTAAAAGGCTGCATCGTCGAGCATCTTGAAATAGCTCGTACCGTGCGCCGCACCGGCCGCGTGATAATGCCGCTCGTCCACCCGGAAGCGGATGCGCGCGACGCCGGGCTCGGCGATCTCGAGCGCGGAGTCGAACAGGCGATTGATCGGGGCTGCGGCATAGAGCGTCTCCAGCGCCCGGAAATGCGCGGCCTCGCCCTCAGGCCGCGGCGTCACGCGCCTCGTCCTGGGTGAGCAGCGCCCAGATCGCGTCAGTCGAGCCCGCCCCACGCAGCTTGGCGACGAAGCCCTTGTCGCGCAGCCGCCGCGAAATCCGCGCGAGCGCCTTCAGATGCGCCGACCCTGCATCGGCGGGCGAGAACATCGCAAAGACCAGATCGACCGGCATGTCGTCCACCGCCTGGAAATCGACCGGCTGCGCCAGACGCGCGAAGACCCCGACGATCTGGGTCAGTCCCTCCAGCTTGCCATGCGGAATGGCGACGCCGCCGCCAAAGCCGGTCGAGCCCAGCTTTTCGCGCTCGAGCAGAACGTCGGTCAAAATCTTGGCATCCCGTCCCGCAGGCCCGGCGGCAGCCGCCGCCAGTGCCTGGAACAGGGTTTTCTTATTGGCGGCTGTTACGCCCGCCAGCACCGTATCGTGGCGCAACAGATCGCTGAAATCGTTCATGGTCTCGTCCGGTGCGCCCCCGCGCGGCCCGCCTATTAGCGGCCCGCGCGGAAGAACGATAGAGCTTATCCGGCCGTGCCGCCGCGTTGCGGCTCGACCCAGCCGATGGTTCCGTCACCCCGGCGATAGACCATATTATACGAACCCGTGCCCGAATTCTTGAACAACAGGGCCGCAGTATTGCGCAGGTCGAGCATCATCACCGCATCCGACACGCTGGCATCAGGAATATCGACGCGGGTTTCGGCGATAATCAGGGGTGCATCGCCCGCCTCGTCCTCGTCGACCTGTTCGGCAAAGAGGGTATAGCCCGCGTCATAGGCGCCGGCCTCAGCCAGTTCGATCGCCTGGCCCTGGTTGCGGTCCTTGAGCCTGCGGGAATAGCGGCGAAGCTGCTTTTCGATCTTGGTGGCGGCCCCGTCAAAGGCCAGATGCGCGTCCTGCGCATCGTGGCGGCCCTTCAGGACCAGACCGCGGGTGACGTGCATCACGATATCGCATTTGAACCCGACATCATGCGGGCCCTTGCCGAACGTCACCTCGGACGAGATGGCGCGGGCGAAATATTTCTCGGCGATACCCTGAAGCCGGTCCGTCACATGGGTCCGCAGCGCGTCGCCCGTTTCGACCTGATGACCAGAAATCCGGATATCCATCGTCTTCTCCTTGATGCACTCTGATGGGACGGTCCTTTTGGCCTGTCCCTTGGCGTCAACCGGACGCCTCGGCCCCCCAAACTGGATCCTTTATGTCCTTTAGAAACGTCGCATGGGCGGCAAGTTCCGCCTCGCTGGGCCGGAACGTGCGCGGCGGGCGAACCTTGGCGGGCGCGCGGGCGACGATCACCGGCCCGCTGTCCTCGGCCGTGTCGGCGAGCAGACCAAGGCCGATCTGCCGCCCGCCCATCAGCTCGACATAGACCTGCGCCAGCAGCTGCGCGTCGAGCAACGCGCCGTGGAGGACACGGTGCGAGCGATCGATGCCATAGCGCGAGCAGAGCGCGTCGAGCGTGTGCTTCGCGCCGGGATGCTTGCTGCGCGCGATCGCCAGCGTGTCGATCATCCGCGTCTTTTCATCGACGTGCGGAAAGTCCAGCGCGCCCAGCTCGCCATTGATGAAGCCGAAGTCGAAGGTCGCGTTGTGCGCGATCAGCGGCGCGTCGCCGATAAAGTCCAGGAACTCGGCCACACCCTCGGCAAAGACCGGCTTGTCCTTCAGGAACGCGTCGGACAGACCGTGTACCGCCTGCGCCTCGGCGGGCATCGATCGTTCGGGATTGAAATAGGCGTGATAGGTGCGACCAGTCTCGACCCGGTTGACCAGTTCGACACAGCCGATTTCGACCAGCCGGTCGCCTTCCGAAAATTTGAACCCTGTCGTTTCGGTGTCGAAAACGATCTCTCTCATGACCCGACTATCGGCCTTCGGAGTCCCGCATGCAAGTGATGAGCGCGCGGACTTTTTCGCGGGTTTCGGCCAGTGGAATGTCGGTCGCGATGACATGATCGGCGCGCGCGCGCTTGTCCGCATCGGGCAGCTGGCGGGCGATAATCGCCTGAAACTTGGACGAATTCATACCAGCCCTTGCCAACACCCGCGCCTCCTGCACGGCCGGTTCTGCCGATACCACCAACACCTTATCCACAGACTTATCACCGCCCGTTTCGAACAGGAGCGGGACGTCGATCACGACCAGGGACGATCGGGCGTGAGCCGCCAGAAAGGCCAGGCGCTCGGCCTGCACCGCCGGATGCACGATTCCCTCGAGTCGGCGCATCGCCGCGTCATCGCCGAGCACCGCCTGGCCCAGTGCCGCGCGATTCACGCCCTTCGGCCCGGTCGTCCCCGGAAAGGCCGATTCGATCGCGGAGACCAGTTTTCCACCGGGGCCCTGCAACTGATGGACACAGGCATCGGCGTCGAACACCGGCACGCCCTCATCGCGGAACATCTGCGCGACGGTCGACTTGCCCATACCGATCGAGCCGGTGAGACCCAGCACGATCATCCGAGCAGGATCTTGCGCAATTCCGCATCCCGCTCGCGCGGCGGCGCGGCCCCGAAGAAGCGCTCGAACGCGACCGCCGCCTGGCCGATCAGCATGTCCAGCCCGTCGATCGTCGCCAGCCCCCTTGCCCGCGCCGCCGCGAGCAGCCCGGTTTCGAGCGGCGCATAGACGATGTCGTACACGACCGCGTCGTCCGGCAGCGCCGACAGGTCGAGGTGGAGCGGCGGCTGGCCGGTCATACCCAGGCTGGTCGCGTTGACGACCAGCGCGCCGGGCGGCACCGCCTCGCCGATCGGCAGCGCCTGCCCTTTCATCCCGAAGGACGACAACAGCGCCGCGCCCTTATCCACATTGCGGTTGAACAGCGTCACCGGCCCGACGCCGATCCCCGCCAGCGCATAGAGCACCGCACGCCCCGCCCCTCCTGCCCCGATGACCGTCACCGACTTGCCCGCCAGATCGCAGGCTTTCAGCGGCGCGGCGAAGCCCGCCGCATCGGTATTGGTGCTGACCAATGCGCCGTCCGCATCGCGAAAGGCGGTGTTGATCGCCCCGATCGCGCTCCGCATGTCCTCGCGATCCTCGACATGCTCGAGCGCGGCGATCTTGTGAGGCACCGTGATGTTGCAGCCGCGCCAGTCGGGATCGGCCTTGCGCGCGGCGAAATAGGCGGGCAGCGCGTGAGGAGCGACATGGGTGGCGCGATAGTCCGCCTCGATACCCAGCGCCTCCAGCCAGAAACCATGGATCTTCGGCGACTTGCTATGGGCAATCGGGTCGCCGATCACCTCGGCATAAGGACGCGCCATCAGGCGGGCATCCAGCCGCGTTCGCGCAAATAACCGAGCACGGGCAGCAGCGGCATGCCGAGAATGGTGAAGTGACTCCCCTCGATCCGCGAGAAGAGCTGCACGCCCGGCCCCTCGATACGAAAACAGCCGACACAGCCCGAAATGGCGGGCCATTCCTGATCCAGATAGCGGTCGATAAAGGCGCCCGAGAGCGGGCGGACATGGAGCTTCGCGCGCTCGACATGCCGCCAGACGGGGCGGCCATGCTCGGCGATGACGGCGGCGCTCCACAATTCGTGGCTGCCGCCGCTCATCCGCGCCAGATGCTCGGCCGCTTCCTCGCGGCTTTCGGGTTTGTCGAGCAGCGTGCCGTCGGCGAGCGCCACGATCGAGTCCGATCCCAGCACCGGGACGGGCCCGGCATTGGCGGATACCTTCACGGCCTTCATCTCGGCCAGCGCATCGGACAGGTCGCGCGGGGACGCGCCCGCCATCGCCGCCTTGACGCCGGCTTCGTCCACCCGCGCGGGCAGCGCCTCATAGGCTACGCCCGCCGCGTCGAGCATCGCCCGGCGCGAGGCGCTTTGCGAGGCCAGGATTATCATGCTTCGGCCTTTCGTTGATTCACCAGCGAGATGATCGCCGCCGCCGTTTCCTCGATCGAACGGCGGGTGACGTCGATCACCGGCCAGTCATTGTCGGCGAACATCCGCCGCGCGAAGGTCAGTTCGCGGTTCACCGCCTCCTGCTCGACATAATCGGTGTCGGGCGCCTGGTTCAGCGAGAGCAGCCGATTGCGCCGGATCGCGATCAGCCGGTCGGCGCTGGTCGTAAGCCCCACAACCAGCGGCTTTTTCAGCGTGAACAGGAAGGGGGGCGGGGGGCTTTCGACCACGATCGGGATGTTGGCGGTCTTGTAGCCGCGATTGGCGAGATAGATCGAGGTCGGCGTCTTGGACGAACGGCTCACGCCCGCCAGCACGATATCGGCCTCTTCCCATTCCTCCCACGCGATGCCGTCGTCATGCGCGATGGTGAACTGGATCGCGTCGACGCGGGCGAAATAGGCGGCGTCGAGGACGTGCTGGCGACCGGGCCGCATCTTGGCCTGCACGCCCAGCAACCCCGACAGCGCGGCATTGACCGGATCGAGCGGTGCGACCGTCGGCAGGCCCAGCGCATGGCAGCGGCTTTCCAGCACGCGCCGCGTCGTCGGGTTGACCAGCGTATAGATGACCAGCCCCGGATTCTGCGCGATCTCCTGCAGGATGCGCTCCAGATGGCTTTCGGTGCGGACCATCGGCCAGAAGTGGCGGACGGTTTCCACATCGTCATATTGCGCCAGCGCCGCCTTGGCGATGTTCTCCAGCGTTTCGCCGGTGGAATCGGACAACAGGTGCAGGTGGAGCCGTGTGGTCATCGGCACGGGCATGACTCTGTGGATAACATGACGAGAATCGGTAGCGTAACTTCGCCGACCGGCCAAGCCGGGGTCGGGCGGTGGATAAGCGATGATTCGTCCACATCGAATCCCACAGGCCCGATTCTTTTCCACAGCCTGTGAGTTATGGGGGCGATGAATCCGAATCCCGTTGAATCGGCGATTCCCCATGAGTCAACGTGTTGGCATATCGGGGAGAGCCGCATAATCCCGACAACCAACGTGCCAACCACTTCAACAATCCATTCTTAGAATCTTCTTTAATAGAAGAAGGGGGGTTTCCTGACCGACGTTGCGATCCAAAAGCCCCTGCTCGCCGTGCTGTCGGGTGAGCGGCTGGCGACACCACCCATGTGGCTCATGCGACAGGCCGGTCGCTATCTGCCCGAATATCGTGCGTTGCGCGCGGAGAAGGGCGGCTTCCTGGCGCTCGCCACCGATCCGCAAGCGGCGGCCGAGGTGACGGTGCAGCCGATCCGCCGGTTCGGGTTCGACGGCGCGATCCTGTTCTCGGACATTCTGATGGTCCCCTGGGCCCTGGGCCAGGACCTCAGCTTCGGGGCGGGGGAGGGACCGCGTCTGGCGCCCGCGCTGGTCGATCATGCGCTGAATGCCCTGCAGAGCGTCCCTGAGCGGCTCGAGCCGGTCTATGCCACCGTGGCGGGGGTGAAGGCGCAGCTGCCGCCCCAGACCAGCTTTCTGGGCTTTGCGGGCTCTCCCTGGACGGTTGCGACCTATATGGTGGCGGGGCAGGGGTCCAAGGACCAGGGCGAGACGCGGCGTTTCGCCTATGCCGACCCGCAAGGCTTCGGCGCGATCATCAATGCGATCGTCGAGATGACCATCGACTATCTGGCGGGGCAGGTCGCCAACGGTGTCGAGGCGGTGCAGCTGTTCGACAGCTGGGCGGGTTCGCTATCCCCGGCGCAGTTCGAACGCTGGGTGATCGCGCCCAATGCCGCGATCGTCGAAGGATTCCGGGCACGCTGCCCGGGGGTGCCGGTGATCGGCTTCCCCAAGGGGGCAGGGGGCAAGCTGCCCGCTTATGCACGAGAAACCGGCGTCGATGCGGTCGGGCTGGATGAGACGGTCGATCCGGTCTGGGCCAATACCTCTTTGCCGAAGGACCTGCCGGTGCAGGGCAATCTCGATCCGCTGGCGTTGATCGCGGGGGGTGAGGCCTTGGACGGCGCGGTGAATCGTATCCTGGCGGCCTTCACCGAACGGCCGCATATCTTCAACCTGGGTCACGGCATATTGCCCGACACGCCGATCGCGCATGTCGAGCGGCTGATCGCCCGTGTGAGGAACCAAGCATGATCGGATTGCTGGGGGCCGCCTATGAATGGATCAAGGCGGCGCATATCATCTTCGTGATCTTCTGGATGGCGGGGCTGTTCATGATGCCGCGCTATCTGGTCTATCATCAGGAGGCGCTGGTCGCGGGCGATACCGCCGACGCCGCCCGCTGGGTCGAGCGCGAGGGCAAGTTGCGCAGCATTATCCTGACGCCCGCGATGATCGCGGTGTGGGTGCTGGGGCTGTTGCTGGCGGCGTCGCTGGGGCTGTTCTCGGGCGTGCCGGGGCTGGGCTGGCTCCATGCGAAGCTGTTCTTCGTGCTGCTGCTCAGCGGTTATCATGGCTGGATGGTCGGCTATTCCAAGAAGCTGGCGCGCGGGGTGACGAAGCTCAGCGGCAAGCAGCTGCGCATGATTAACGAAGTGCCCGCGCTGGCAGCGACGATCATCGTGGTGCTGGTCGTCATCAAGCCGTTCTGACCGTCCTACCCCCCTTCCAAAGGCGGGAGGGGACCCCTTTCTTACCCCCCTCCCGTAAACGGGAGGGGTTGGGGGAGGGCAGGGAGTCTCACCGAGACCAGCGCCCGCGGCTTTCCCTCCCCCCCCCTGTCTGATGCGACGGTGGTATGAAGATGTTGCGGAAGGGAGCCCGTCCCCCCCGAGG
>DXIH01000183.1 GCA_019112965.1 Candidatus Sphingomonas excrementigallinarum
TGGACACCCTTGGCCTCATGCAGGTCGCGGATCATCGCCCCGACTTCGGGTCCGGCAGTCTTCTCGAGCGGGAGGGCATCGTCGGACACGACCGCAACCTGCAATCCCCGCGCGATCAGTGAGGCTGCGACCTCCAGCCCGATATAACTCGATCCGACGACGATCGCCCGCTCCGCCTCTGACGCCGCAGCGATCAGGCGATCGGCATCCGCAAGGGTTCGCAAAGCGAACACCTCGCCGCGATCCGAGCCGTAAAAGTCGGGCGACACGACCTCAGCGCCGGTAGCCAGGACAAGCCGATCATAAGGAATGCGGGTACCGTTATGAAGGACGACCACCTTGCCCTCGCGATCGATACGCGACACCGCGACACCTGAACGGACGTCCACTTCGCCGAGCATAGGCAAGGCCGTGTCTTCGCGCTCCGCTTTGCCCGCCAGATATTGTTTCGAGCAGAAGGTGCGATCATAGGGTGCGTCGCCCTCCTGATCGATCACCGTGACCGCCGCGCCTGAACCATGACGCGCCAGCATCTCGGCACAGGCATGCCCCGCCGCACCAGCCCCGATGATGACGATCCGGCCAAGCTCTTCCGTGTCCGCTACTTCGGGCACGGAACCGGGTTCGGATGGTCGGGCGATCCGCAATTGGCCGCCATCCTCGATCACCTCGAACCGTTGCAACGGCGCAAAGGCGGGGGCACCCATCGCCTCGCCCGTCTGGACATCAAAGCGGGCATGATGCCAGGGGCAGCGGATCGTCCCGTCGGCCACGATCCCGTCGGCCAGCGGCGCCTTCAGATGCGTGCACTGTCCGGCAAGCGCGCAGACGCGCCCCTCATGTCGGACCAGCACGACATCCTGCCCGTCCAGTACACCGGCGACGATCCGGCCCTCCTGAACCTCGGTGGAGGCGATGCCGTTCGCCAAGTCACGATCCGCCATCGCCTCTTTCCTTCCCTGTTCCGTCCGAGATCAGTCGGCGCGCTGCAGCGCGGTCGCGGCCAGATGCTCGCCGACGAACCAGACCTGCGGTTCGTTCGAGCGGATGATGTCGCTGACCAACAGGTCGTTGGTGCCATCGTCGCCGGATTCGTCGGCGGTCTTGGCACCTTCATGGGCCTGTTCGAGCACGATGCGATGCGCGTCCAGCAGACGAGCGAGCATCGTCGGCACGTCTTCCCGGCCCTTCGGCGGGCGCGGAATACGCGTCATCTCGGCAACGTCGTGCGGCGTCGCGATGCTGATCCCGCCCAGCGCCTGGATACGTTCAGCCACCATATCGACCAGTTCGGCCTGCTTTTCATAATGCGTGTCGAGCAGCAGATGCAGCTGGTAGAAGGTCGCGCCCGACATCTGCCAGTGATGCTTCTTGTACAGGTCGCGCAGCATCATCGTGTCGGCCAACACCTGGTTCAGGATCGACACGCTCTGTTTGCGAGCGTTGTCGGAAAGGCCGAGCGGCAGATCCTTCAACGTGCCGAACGGCTGGATTTCGCGATATTCGATCTTGTACTGCGGCTGCGCCTGGTCGGTATCGGCCACGACTTCACTCCAATGATGAATACGGATCATCGCCAAGCGCTTCCCGCCGCTCACGGTTCCATGAATTTTCCGGCGGGCACGACTTGGTGATATTTAAGCACGCTGATCCAAATTAATTTCTGTTCCACGGCATTTGTCAGGAACGGACTGTCGGTTGCGGCGTCCAGCAGTGGCTTTCGAGGAACCCGGCCGCATGATCCAACCGACCTTCGTCTTTCTTCACGCCCTTGGTTCCAGCCATCGGGAATGGGAACTGGTATGCCGTCATCTCGGCGACGCGCCTTGCATCGCGCTCGACTTGCCGGGCTTTGGCGAGCGATCGGATGAAGGCTATGCCGACGTCGCTTCGATGGCGGACGATCTTGCCGATGAGATACGCCGCCGTCGCCTGACGGCCTGCATTCTGGTCGGGCACAGCATGGGCGGGAAGATCGCCACCATCGTCGCAAGCCGTGCCGCGGCGGGCGAAGCCGGGCTGGCCGGGGTCGTCGGCGTGGTGCTCGTCGCCGCGTCGCCCCCTGCGCCCGAGCCCATGGACGAAGATCGTCGCACACAGATGATCGGCTGGTTCGAGGGCGGATCGATCACCCAGACGGATGCCGAGACCTTCGTGAAGGCCAACATCGCCGCGCCGCTGCCCCCCGAGCTGCATGATCGCGCGGTGGCGGATGTGCGGCGGTCCAGCCGCGAGGCATGGCTCGGCTGGCTGGAACGGGGTAGCTTGGAGGACTGGCGCGCGGCCGTCGGCTGCATCTCAATTCCGGCGCTGATCGTAGCCGGGGCGGAAGACGGCGATCTGGACGAAGATGCCCAGCGCCGCCTCAACAGCCCGCACTATCGCAATGCCGACATACGCGTCGTCGCGAACGCGGCGCACATGATTCCCTATGAGCAACCCGCCGCGCTCGCGCAGCTGATCGCCGATCATGCGGCCTCGGTTTCGGTGTCGATCCTGCCCCCCGGTTTCGCCGCCATCCTCGGCTCGGATCGGGTGAGCAGCCGCACCCGCACCGCGATGCTGGAACGGACCCGGCCGGTCAGCGATGACGGCTTGGGCTGGTCCGACGCGCAACGGGCGATGGCGAAGGCCCTGGTTGCACATATCCTGCCCGAAGACGTCGACCCGTCCGATCTGGCACGGCGTGTCGAGGCGGCGATCATCAAGGGGGCCGGTGATGGCTGGCGTTTCGCCGACCTGCCGCGCGATCCCGAAGCATGGCGGCTGGGATTCGCGACGCTCGACGAGCTTTCTGGCGGCTTCGTCTCGCTCGACCGGCCGGATCAAGCCACCTGGCTGGAGCGGATCGACGCGGGCGAGACAGATGCGCAGGGTGAAGGCTTTCTATCGCCCGAGCAAATGGCCCTGTGGTTTCAGGACGTCCGTGCGGAGGTGGTTCGCCAATGGGCCGCCCTGCCCTCGACCATGGCCGCGATCGGCTATGACGGCTTTGCGGTCGGCGGCGATGGTCCGCGCAATCAAGGCTATCACCGAACCGGCGCGAACGATGTCGAAGCCTGGCAGATGGTGCAGGAGAAGATCGCATGAGCCGCGCACCCTATGCCCAGAGCGAGATCGTCGACGCGGTCGTCATCGGAACAGGCGCGGGCGGTGCGCCCTTGACCGCACGCCTGGCGGAGGTCGGACTTTCGGTCGTCGCGCTCGAAGCCGGGCGATCATTCACCCCGAAAGAGCATGTCGCCGATGAACTCGCCGCCGACATCTACTGGATGGAAGAGCGGCTGAGCGGGGGAAGAGACCCGACGGCGTTCGGTTCGAACAATTCGGGAATGGGCGTCGGCGGATCGACGCTCCACTGGGGCGCCTTCTGCCCCCGGCCGGATCCTCGCGATCTTCAGCTGAAGACCATGACCGGGCAAGGCGCCGACTGGCCGATCCCCCATGCCGAACTGATTGCCTATATCGAGCAGGTCGAGCAGTTTACCGGGGTTTCCGGCCCGGCCAACTACCCCTGGGACGACAGCCGACGCTATGCCTATCCTCCGGTACCCCGCAACGCGCCCGCCGAGGTGATGGCGCGGGGGTGCGAGGCGCTGGGCATCACGGCGACCGACGCGCCCGCCGCCCTTGTCTCCCGCGACCGGGAACAGCCGCATTGGGGCCTGCGTCAGGCCTGCGTCAGTTGCGGCACCTGCCACCAGGGCTGTCGTAACGCCGCCAAGACCAGCATGGACACGACGTACCTGCCGCAGGCCGTCGCGCTTGGCGCGGAAATCCGCTCGGGTGCGCGCGTCCTGTCCTTCGAGTTCGATCATGCCGGGCGTATCGACGGCGTCGTCTATCGACAGGGCGGGCAGGACCATCGCCAACGATGCCGCGCGGTCTTCCTCTGCGCTGGCGGCGTGGAGAGCCCGCGCTTGTTGCTGAACCTGGGCCTGGCCAATTCGAGCGGACAGGTCGGTCGCAATTTCATGGCGCATGTCGCGACCCAGGTCTGGGGCCGCTTCGATGACGAGATGCGGATGAACCGCGGCTATCCCTCATCGCTCATCAGCGAAGACATGATGCGGCCCGCCGATGCCGATTGCGTCGGCGGCTATCTGATGCAGAGCCTGGGCGTGCTGCCGGTCAACCTCGCCACCGGGCTTGCGCGCGGGGCGGGCATGTGGGGCACGCGGCTCCAGTCGATCCTGCGCAACTACAACAGCATGGCCGGGATCGGAATCAATGGCGAGTGCCTGCCCCATCCCGACAACCGGCTGACCCTGTCGGACGAAACCGATGCGTTCGGCCATCGCAAGGCGTTGGTCGAGTTCAGCTATCACGCCAACGAGCAGACCATCGATCAGCATTCCCGGCGGGTCATGACCGCGATCTGGGAAGCGGCGGGCGCGAAGGACATTTTCGCGGTAGATCGCTCGGCCCATACCATCGGCACCTGCCGTATGGGAAATAACGGCGACGACGCCGTGGTCGATGCCGATGGACGCAGCTTCGACATCGCCAATTTGTGGATCTGCGACAACTCCGTCTTCCCCAGCGCGCTGGCCGCCAATCCGGCCCTGACGATCATGGCGCTGTCCCTGCGTACGGCCGATCGCTTTCTTGCAGCGGGCGGCTAGAGCATTAGACCTAAGGTAGAACCGCCCCTCCCTTTCGGGGGAGGGGTTAGCCTTGGTTCAAGACAATGTCATCACGGCTAGACGGCCAAGGCGTTCGCCTCGACATGGTCGGCGATCGCTCCGGCGGTCGTCCACCAGATGCGCGGATCATCCGCCTCGCGCAAAGCCGTCAGGACACGGGCCAGCGGCGGGACGCGGTGCGCCTGACCCGTGATATAGGGGTGAAGCGCGATCCCCAGCACCGAAGGGCGGCGATCCGCTTCGGAGAGCAATTGCTCGACCGTATCGCGGATCATCGTGGCAAAGCCCTCCGCCTCCTGCTTGCGCTGGATGACGGCGGGCAGGTCGTTGATCTCTTGCGAATAGGGAATGGACAGCAGATCACCGTGCGTGGTCGACAGCCGCGTCGGCTGATCGTCATGCGCCCAATCCAGCACGTAGCGATAGCCCGCCGCCTTCAGCAGATCGGGGGTGGCCTCACTTTCCGATATCCAAGGGCCCAGCCAGCCGACGGGCCGATCGCCGAGCGCGGCCAGCTTTTCGGTCACATCGGCGATCAGGCGACGCTCGTCCTCCTGTCCCAGGCTGCCTTGCTCCTTTGCATTGGTGCCGCCATGCGCGGCAATCTCGTCACCCCGGTCGCGACAGGCCTCGGCCAGTCCCGGGCAGCGGTCCAGCACCTCGGCATTCAGCAGCGCCGTGGTTTTCAGCTCCAGCCGGTCGAACAGTTCGAACAGACGCCATGCCCCCACCCGGTTGCCATAGTCGCGCCAGGCGTAATTCATCACGTCCGGCTGGGTCTGCGACGGTGCGAGTTCAGCCCCCAGCCCGCCGCCGAAATCGAACACCTCATGATTGACGCCCAGATAGATGGCGACCCTGCGTCCCTCGGGCCAGTCATAGGCCGGGCGGTTGACGATGGGGCGGAAAGGGTAGCGGCCGGGATCGGGAGAAGACATGGCAGGTCAACGTGGCCCCGACCAAATGGATGCCATCAATACCCTCCGTTTCCACGCTTTTGTAATGTCGGAGTTTTGGGTTAGGCCAAGCGCTTCGATCCGTCCCGGTGACGATTCGAGCAACAGGGCCCACTCGATCCCGATGGGGACAGACGGGCCGACAGGCGGAGGATGGAAGATGATTACCCGACGTTCATTCGTGGCCGGTGCGACGACCGCCATGGCCCTACCCGCCATCGCCAGGGCGGCGGCACCGACCATCGTCAACCCGGTGGTCCGGCAGCGCGCCGATGCGCAAGTCTTCCGCCATAGCGACGGCTGGTATTACATGACCGGCTCGGTGCCGGAATATGACCGACTGGTCCTGCGCCGCGCAAAGACCCTGGAGGGCCTTCACACCGCGACCGAGCGGGTTCTTTGGCGGCACCTGCCGAGCGGGCCGATGTCGGGCTTCATCTGGGCACCCGAACTCCATCTCGTCGACGGTCGTTGGGTCATGTATTTCGCGGCGGGGCCGAGCGGCGGTGGCGAGGACGTGTTCCGCATCCGCACCTATGCGGTCGTATGCGACGGGCCGGACCCGATGACCGGCAACTGGTCGGTACTGGGCCAGCTTCAGACCGAATGGGACACGTTCAATCTCGACTCGACCAGCTTCGTGCACAAGGGCCAGCGCTATCTCGCCTGGGCACAGCGCGAGCCGGGGATCGAGACCAATTCGAATCTCTACCTTGCGCCGCTCAAGACCGCGCTGACCTTGGCGGCCAAGCCTGTCCGCCTGTCGGTCCCCACGCTCGAATGGGAAATCCAGGGTTTCAAGGTCAATGAGGCCCCCGCCCTGCTCGCCCGCAACGGCAAGCTCTTCATGACCTATTCCGCCAGCGCGACCGACGCGCGCTATTGCATGGGAATGCTGACCTGCAACGCCGATGCCGACCTGATGAAGGCGTCCAACTGGTCCAAGTCGCCGGTGCCGGTGTTCAAGACATCGGTGGCGCACAAGGTCTTCGGCCCCGGCCATAACAGCTTTACCGTCGACGAGCGTGGGCGTGACGTGCTGGTCTATCACGCGCGCGACTATTCCGAGATCAAGCGCGATCCGCTGTTCGACCCCAATCGCGATACCCGAATGCAATATTTCCGTTATCGCCCCGATGGTTCACCGGATTTCGGCGAGCCCGTCGCCAACGGCCCGCTTCGCCGCCTGTAAACTTCGATAACTCTGACAATAAAAGTTGACATGATATGCCCTCCTCATGGGGCATATCATGTCAACCCACCGTGACGCTCAACCGTGAGGTGTGCAGGTTGATGACAATATGGTGAAATCTCAAATATGTGTCTGTATTTGGGGTTGTCACCTGCCCCGAAGCTGATAAATCCCCTGACATTCATGTCCGAGTAAAGAGCGCGAAATACGCCATCGGATGAGAGAAGATTATGATTGGGGGAGGATTTCCATGACATCCAGATTGCTGTTCCTCGCATCCGTTTCGGTCGCGTCGCTTCTGACCGCGCCTGCCCATGCGCAGACCGCTCAGGCACAGACCAGCGCCGCGAACGACGCGAGTTCCGGCGGCACCACCGCCCAGGACGCAACGCAGCAGCCGACCCAGGATATCGTCGTCACCGGCGTTCGCGCATCGATCGTCGGCGCGATCAATCGCCGTCGCAACTCGACCCAGATCGTCGACTCCGTCGTCGCAGAGGATGTCGGCAAACTGCCCGACAACAATGTCGTCGAAGCATTGCAGCGCGTGACCGGCGTCCAGGTCACGGATCGTGGCCAGGGCGAGGCGGCGGGCATCCAGATCCGCGGCCTGCCCGATGCGCTGACGACCCTGAACGGGCGCAACATCTTCACGGCCGCCGGTCAGTCCTTCTCGCTACAGGATATCTCCGCCAACCTCATCAAACGGGTTGACGTGTACAAGACGCGCGCCGCCGACCAGATCGAGACCGGGCTGGCCGGGCAGGTCGACGTGGTCACCCGCCGCCCGTTCGACTTCAACGGTTTCGCAATATCGGCGCTGGCGCGTGGCATCTACGATCAGGAAGCCGACACCATCAATCCCAACGCGGCCTTGCTGGTCAGCGATCGCTGGGAGACGGGGATCGGCGATGTCGGCCTGCTGGTGAACGGGAGCTATACCCGGTCGAAATTCCGCACCATGTCGACCACCGCTGGTGCGTTCGTGCCCTTCGCTACGCTGGCGCCGCCTGCGGGTACGGGCCTTGCGGGCTTCCAGCGCATCTTCCCCGCACCGACCGATCCGCGCACGGGAGCGTTCATCAACACGCCTGCGCTCGGCAACTGGCAGGTCGGCACCGAGACGGGCCTGCCTACCACCCCCGGCTCGACCATTCCGGTCAACGGCATCGACACGCCCTATTGGCTGTCACGCGACGCGGTGTTCAGCTCGGACCTGTATGGCAAGCGCGAGCGCCCCTCGGTCAATGCTGCGCTGCAATGGGCACCGAACAGCAGCTCGGTCTATACCGCCGAAGTCTATTATTCGGGCTATCGCGGCGACACGTACAACAGCCTGCAATTCAGCTTCGTCGACTTCTGGGCCAATCCGCAGGCGCCGATGCTGTATGACGGTACCAACATCGTAAAGTCCCGCGTTGCCAACAGCGTCTATGGCTTCAACAGCGCGGATTATACGCGTAGCCAGACTGACAGCTTCGTCTACGCCCTGAATGGCAAGTGGGACCTGGGCACGCGCGGCGGGATCGTGGCGGACGTCGCGTATCAGACAAGCCAGAACAAGACCGCCTTCTTCGCGATGCGCACCGATCGTGTCGCCAACCAGATCAGCACGACCTTCAATGCGGGTGGCGGCGTTCCTTCCTATCACTTCGACAATGACGCGCTGTTGACCGATCCGAAGGTCTGGAACGTCGCGCAGCTCTATGACAACGCTAATCGCGACAAAGGCAGCGCGATCACCGGGACGCTGGACGCCTATTATACCTGGGACTCGGGCTTTCTGCGTCAGATCAAGGGCGGCTTCCGCTTCGACGATCGCCGCGCGTCGAGCGATGTCCGCACGGCCGATGCCGCAAGCCTGGGTCGTCCGCTCTCCAGCCTTCCGGCAGGCGCAACCTTCACCAATTCCGGCTTTTTCGAAGGGCGCGGCGACGTGCCGACTAGCTGGGTGTCGGCCAATGGCTATTATAATTACGACCATGCCGACGAAATCCGCTCGCTCTATGGCTTGAAGACTTCGAACCAGCTGTCCCTGACCCGCGTGTTCGACGTGGATGAGATCACGCTGGCCGCCTATCTCCAGGCTGACGGCCAAATCGACATTTTCGGTCGCCCGCTGAAATTGCAGGGGGGCTTCCGCTACGTCACGGTCGATACCCAGGCGACCTTCCGCGATCGGTTCAACAACGGCGCGATCTCGACCGCTTCGCCGGGGTCGGAACGGTTGCTGCCCAGCTTCACCGCCCGCTATGAGATCACCTCGAACTTCCGCGCGCGGTTCAACTATGGCGAGACGCTGCGTCGTCCGAATTTCGGCGACATCAATCCCAATTACTCGCTGACCGGCGACCTGACCAATGTCGGCTATGGCAGCGGTTCGGCGGGCACGGCCAATCTGAAGCCGACCACGTCGAAGAATTACGACGTCGCGCTGGAATGGTATTTCGGCCGCAACAGCGCGATCACCGTCACCGGGTTCCGCCGCGACATCCAAGGGCTGGTCGTGCCGGTCAGCCAGCTGGAATTCATCCCCAACAACGGCATCGTGGCGGGTGCGACCAACAATTTCGTCATCAGCCGCCCGGCCAATGCATCCAATGGCGTGCTCAAGGGGCTGGAAGTCGGGCTCACCTATTTCCCGACCTATCTGCCCTCGCTTCTCGACGGCCTGGGCTTCCAGGGCAGCCTGACGCTGCTCGATTCCCGCCAGAACGTTCCCGTCTTCGATATTTCGGGCAAGCAGATCGGCGAGCAGCAGTCGAGCTTCTTCGGCGTATCCGACTTCTCGTATAACGCCACGCTGGCTTACGATAAGGGCCCGATCGGCGCGCGCCTGTCCTATGTCTATCGCAATCCGTGGCAGGCGCGGTACGAGGCTCGGTTGTTCGCCAACCCGCTGGGCGTGTGGCGCCGCGCCGAGGCGAGCCTGGACTTCCAGCTGACCGCGCGCCTGACCGACCGGCTGGGCCTGACCTTCGATGCGGTCAACCTGACGCGGATGAAGCAGCAGGAATATTACCGCTTCGGCAATGTCGGCGATAAGGATCGCTACAATCTGGGCACGGTGCTGATCCCGCGGACCTTCGCGATCGGCGCACGCTACAGCTTCAAGTGACATGATGACGGGCGGGCCATGGAGCCCGCCCGCGACCTTTGGGAAGAATTTCGCCCGTGAAACGCATCGTCCCGATCCTCGTGCTTCTCCTCGCCTCGTCCTGCGGGTCGGGCGACGGCGATCTGTCCGCCTCGCCCGCCATCTCGACCGTGCCGGGGTTGACGCCGACCCCCACCCCGTCGCCGACGCCGACGCCCAGCGCCACTGCCACCAGCGGTTCGCTCGCCCTGTCGGGAAACATCAGCGCGGTGCACGACCCGGCGATCCTGAAGGACGGCAATACCTACTATCTGTTCACCACCGGCAACGCGGGTGATGTCGAGGGGCTGCTCGGCCTACGCACCTCGACCGATCTCAAGGACTGGACGCTGCACGGCGGCAGCTACACTGCCCTGCCCGCCTGGGCAAAGACCGCCGTGCCGGGCGCGACGGGCATGTGGGCGCCCGACATTTCGAAGGTCAACGGCCAGTACCGCCTCTATTATTCGATCTCGACCTTCGGGAAGAATCAGTCGGCAATCGGTCTGGCGACCGCGACCAGGATCGACCCGAACGCCCCGGCGGCCAATTGGGTCGACCAGGGGCCGGTGATCCAGTCGCAGACCAGCGACAATTTCAACGCGATCGATCCGATGGCCTTCGTCGATGCCAGCGGCAATGACTGGATGGTCTTCGGCAGCTACTGGTCGGGGATCAAGCTGATCCGCCTCGACCCGGCGACCGGCCTGCGGCTGGCGGGCGACGCCGCGCCGCGCTCGCTGGCCGAGCGTCCAGCGCCTGACGCGATCGAGGGGCCGTACATCATCCGGCACGGCGATTTTTATTATCTGTTCGCGTCGTTCGACGCCTGCTGCCAAGGGGCCAAGAGCACCTATTACACGGTGGTCGGCCGCTCCTCCGCGCCGGACGGCCCCTATGTCGACCGCGACCGCAAGGCGATGCTGAAAGGCGGTGGAACGGTCGTGCTGACCAACGGCCAGGGCGACGGCAGCCGCTTCGTGGGACGCGGGGGCGTCGCCGTGCTTCAGCAGACGGATGGCGACTATATCGTCTATCACGCCTATGACACGCAGCGGAACGGCATCCCGACGCTCCAGATCCAGCGGCTGGGCTGGACGACGGACGGGTGGCCGGTAGCGCAATAGGCCGCAGCCGCTCTATGGGCGGTGTCGGAAGTATCGGGAGAGGATCATGCGGCTGTTGGTGACGGGATTGGGCGACATCGCGCACAAGGCCTATCTGCCGGTCCTGTCCGCGCTGCCCGACGTGGAACTGCATCTCGCGACCCGCAACGCGCAGGTTCTGGAACAGGCGGGGCGCAGCTTTCGGGTGGCGGGTCTTCATTCCAGCGTCGACGATGCTCTGAGCGCCGGGCGGTTCGACGCCGCCTTCGTCCATGCCGCGACCGACGCCCATCCCGCACTGGTCGAGACCTTTCTCGACCAACATATCCCGACCTTCGTCGACAAGCCGCTGGCCGATAATTTGGCCGACGTCGAACGACTGCTCGCTTTGGCGAGGCGGCAGGAAACGCTGTTGACGGTCGGGTTCAATCGCCGTTTCGCCCCAAACCATGTCGCATTGAAGGGTATCGAGGCCGACCTGATCGTGATGGAGAAGCATCGCCATCGCCAGCCCGACGCACCCCGCCGCGTGATCTTCGATGACTTCATTCATGTCGTCGACACGCTGCTGTTCCTCGCCCCCGGCCCCGTCTTGCGGCACAGCATCGAAACACGCGTCGATCAGGGCCTATTGATCTCGGTCACGCTGACGCTAGCGGGCACGGGCTTTACTGCTATCGGCTTGATGCATCGCGACAGCGGTCTGAACGAGGAACGTCTCGACGTGATCGGACATGGCCTTCGCCACTCGGTGCTGAACTTGGCCGAGAACATCCGCAAAGACGGTCGCGAATATCATCAGCGTCGCGGGGACTGGACGACGGTCGGCCAGCAGCGGGGCTTCGAGGCGATGTGCCGCGATTTCCTCACGGGAGTGGAGGAAGGTCGCGCCACCGATTTCGATGCCATTCTCGCAACGCACCGGCTCTGTGAGGCGATTACGCTCCATGCAGAGGCGGTCTGCGAAGAACCCTGACAGCGAGAGGCAGTCAAATTCCATCAAGCCCGCCTGAGCGAGCCTTGCTTTGCGGTACGGCGAAATAGGCGACGGTCGCGACCATTTTGCGCGAGGTGCTGGCATTTGTCCCAGGCGCGCAAACCGCCGATGCCATAAGCGTATCAGTCGCGCTGCACCCAGGCGAGCGTCTGGGCGATCAGCTTCTCAGGCGGCAATCCGGCATCCAGCGTCAACGCACATTCGTCCGCCGCCGGTCGCTCCAGCGTCGCCAGCTGACTGCCGAGCAGGCTGGGCGGCATATAATGGTCCTTGCGCCCGCTCATTCGCCTGGCAATTTCCTGGGCATCGGTGTCGAGGAAGACGAAGTGTAACGGCACGCCCGCCGCTGCCCGCAGGCGCTCGCGATACGCCCGGCGGAGCGCGGAACAGGCGGCGACGGCCGTTCCGCCCTCCCTTGCGGTTTCGCCGATCGCCACGCCGAGCCGATCCAGCCAGGGCCAGCGATCCGCATCGGTCAGGGCATGACCATCCCGCATCTTCGCGACATTCGCCGCCGAGTGAAACGCATCACCCTCCAGCACCGGGCAATCGAGCTGCGCGCCGAGCCGCTGGGACAGGGTGGTCTTGCCCGTGCCGCTGACGCCCATCACCACGATGCCACGGGCGCCTCCGCCTGTTCCGTTGCAGTCCACCGCCTTCACCTGCTTCCCTTGTCGTTCGCACCGGCACCGATGGCCGTGTTGAAGCACCGCCTTGCCCATCCCAATGGCCCTGTTCCCGATACGTCCCCCCCCCTGTCTGATGCGACGGTGGTATGAAGATGTTGCGGAAGGGAGCCCGTCCCCCCCGAGGGTCTGGAGCCCGATAGGGAGCAAGGGTCCCTTCCGCGTTGGTCACAACCCTGAACAGTTGCTTGGGACTGCTGATCCCGCACGACATGGACAGGAGCCTATACCATGCCACAAGCCGTTATCGGCTGCGACCTTTCGCGTGCCGTCATCGACATCTGCGAGCTGCCATCGGGCCGGATCGGGCGGATCGCCAATACACCGGATGCCATCGCCGTCTGGCTCGACACGCTCGACCACGACATCCGCCTTGTCTTCGAGGCGACCAGTGGTTGCGACGGTGACCTGATCGCCGCGCTGGCGACACGCGGCCATCCCTTCTCGCGCGTCAATCCGCGTCAGGCCCGCGAGTTCGCCAGAGCCACCGGCACGCTGGCCAAGACTGACCGCGTCGATGCCCGCGTGCTCGCGCAGATGGGCGCAGCGCTGAACCTGCCCGCTACCATCCCGCTCAGCCCTGCCCGTTCACGCCTGGCCGATTTCCTGCGTCGCCGCAGACAGTTGGTCGACATGCGCAAAGCCGAAAAGCTGCATCGCCACAGCGCAGGCCAACCCGAAATCGCACAAGCCATCGAAGCCATGATCGACCTGCTCAGCCAGCAGATCGCCCAGCTCGACCGCCAGATCGCAGGCTTCATCGCCCAGGATCGGGCCCTGTCCGAACAGGCCCAGCTGCTGACGGCTGTTCCCGGCATCGGGCCCACCGTCCTGGCAACCCTGCTCGGTGAACTTCACGAACTCGGCACGCTGTGCCGTCGAAAGATCGCCTCGCTCGCCGGCCTCGCTCCCCACGCCCGCGAAAGTGGCACATGGCGCGGCGCCAGGCGCATTTGGGGCGGGCGGCGCAAGGTCCGCGAAGCCCTCTACATCGCCGCCCTCAATGCCTCACGGCGCATCCCCGTCCTCACCGCTATGCGCGACAGGATGCGAGCCAAAGGCAAGGCGCCAAAGACCATCCTTATCGCCGTCGCACGCCAACTCCTCGTCATCCTCAACGCCATGATCCGAAAGCGACAGCCTATCGCTCTCTCATGAGCATCACAGTTGCCCCCCCGCTAAGGGTGCGCCCTCGCTCCGTGAACCTCGCGCACGACTTGCAGGCGGCGTCAGGCGACGGCTTCGACCCCCACCATCTGCGGGCGCAGCGCCGCCACGCGTCGAACCTCGTCGGGATCGGCCAGGGTGCGCGACGGCCGGCCGGTCAGATATCCCTGCACCGCGACGCAGCCCTCACGGGTGACGATGGCAAGCTGGGCAGGCTCCTCGACCCCTTCGGCCAGCACCGGCATGTTCAGCGTCACGCCCAGCGCGGCCACCGACCGCAGGATCGAAACGGCTTGCGCGTCATGCTCAATCTCCGAGACGAACGAGGCATCCAGTTTGATCCGGTCGAACGGGAAGGAGCGCAACACCTCCAGCGAGGAATAACCCACTCCGAAATCATCCAGCGCGATGGCGATGCCCATCGCCTTGAGCGCCCTCAACTGCTCCAACGCGAAATCCTTGTCGTGGATGATCGCGCTCTCGGTCAACTCCAGCATCAGCCGCTCGGGCGGCAGGCCGCTTTCCGCCAGAACCGATCGAACGGTTTCGACCAGACCACGGTCGGAAAGATGCATGGGGGACAGGTTCACCGAAACCGGATACGGTTCCGCCCAGCGTGCGGCCTCGCCACAGGCTCGGCGCAGAATCCAGTTGCTGAGCGGTACGATATCCCCGCTCTTTTCGGCCAGCGGGATGAAACGGGCGGGCGGGATCATGCCCCGGACGGGGTCATTCCAGCGGATCAGCGCTTCGTAACCGCAGATTTCGCCCGTCGGCATGGACGCCTGCACCTGATAATGCAGCTCGAACGCCCCGGCCTCCAGCGCCCGGCGGAGATCGGCGACCAGTTCGCGTCGCTCGCGCACGGCGTCGTCCATCTGGGCGTCGTAGAAACAGGGCGCCTTGGAATGGGCCGACTTGGCCCGGTACATGGCCAGGTCCGCCTTGGCGAGAAGCGCATCCGGGTCGAATCCATCCCGCATCGCCAGAGCCACGCCGATATTCGCGCCAATCGAGGCGGTGAAGCGATCGAACAGGAACGGCGCTTCCGAGGCCGTGGTCAGCCGATCCAGAAAATCCAGCAACTCGGCCGGGTCGTCATAGGACACGACCGCCGAGAACTCGTCGCCGCCCAAGCGCGCGACGCATTCGCCGGGCCGCAGGATACTCGACAGCCGCGCCGCCAGGGCGGCCAGCAACTGGTCGCCCGCCTGATGGCCATAGGTGTCGTTGACCACCTTGAACCGCGACAGATCCATCATGATGACGGCCATGCGCTGATAGCCGCCACGGATTGCGAAACGCGCCTCCAACTCCTCGATAAAGGCGATCCGGTTGGGCAAGTCGGTGAGGCTGTCGTGCAGCGCCATGTGTCGCAGCCGCCGATAGGTTTCGGACTGGGTATGTCCGTCAATCAGTGCGCTGATCGCGGCACAACCGACGATGATGAGCGTCGCGACCGTCGTCGTCGTGGCCAGCGTCACGATGGTCATGCCCGACAGGCCGTGACCGAGCTTCAGGACGGCGATCTTCATCGCCGCCATGCCCGTGAAATGCAGCGCCACGACCGCGACGCTCAACCACGCCACGGCACTGGTCGTCCGCCAGCGGTCACAGGCGTTCAGCACATGAAAGGCGATGGCGGACAAGCCGATCGACAGCAGGATGGAGCCAGCGACGTAGGGCAGTTTCCAGGTCACGATGCCGTCGACGCGGTATGCCGCCATGCCGACATAATGCATGACCGCGATCCCCAGGCCGATCACGCCGCCGCCGACCGCACCCGACCTGCGTCGCCCCCCCGCCGCCAGCGCCATGCCGGGAACGGTGATCCCGATCACCGCGAGCAGCGAAACAAGCGTCAGGACCGGGTCCAGGATGACGGGCGCGGTCGTCCGGAACGCCATCATCGCCACGAAATGCGTGGCCCAGACCATCGTCCCCGCGCCCACCGCTCCCAGGATGATCCAGCCGAAACGGCGATAGCCAAGGGAGGCCTGAACGCGACTGAACAGCTGGACAGTCGCAAGCGAGCCCGTCAGGCAGATGACGAGCGCCAACGCGACCAAGTTAAGGTCATGCTCTTGTGTCAGGCACAGGACGACGTCGATCATGCGCGTCCGCCCATCTGGATCAGGTCCGCCCGTCCCTCCAGCGCCGCCGACGCCTGTCGTGCCAGCGCGGTAAGATAAGCTTTCTGATCGGGCGAAGCGGGATGGCGTTGCCGCGTATCCAGGATGCAGAGAGCACCGACATCGATACCCCCGGTCACCCGGAGCGGCACGCCGATATAGTAGCGAATAAAGGGGGCATCGCTCACCACCGGCAAATGGGCCACACGCGGATCGGCGCGCGGATCGCAAATCTCCAGGATGTCGGGCTGGTCGAGCGCGAAGGTGCAGAAGCTGCTATGCCGCGGGTTGCAGGCGATTTCCGCGCCATGGCTCGCCTTGAACCATTGCGTGTCGCCATAAATCAGCGACAGGAGCGCGATGGGCGCGTCGAAAGATCGCGCCGCCAGCATCACGAACCGATCGAAGCTCGCCTCCCGAGCAGACCCCAGAATGCCCAGCGCATGGACGGCGCTGGACCGTCGCCTTTCCCGAAGCAGGCTTTTCAGCATGATTTTTCTCGTTCCGTGCGCATCTGCCCATTCTGGTCGCATCGGAACCTTAAAACATAATTTATCTGTCCAGATTAATCCGGCGATCACTGGGCGATCGGCAGCGGTCGGGCAAGGCCATTACCAAGAACTGGCGCAAGCGACGGACACCGCCAGAATATCAAGGGCTTGCAATCCCAGTCTTGGGAAGGATCGGCAGGTGCCATCCAAAGCAACGGCTTTGGATTTTCCCGCATCCCGACAGCAAATCCAATATCCTACCACATCATCGCCAATACTCGGCATTTTAACCAGCTGGTAACGCCGCCGATGATACGCGGCCATCTATCGCAGCGTCAGGTCATGACGAGTGAAGTACCGGCGACGGAGGTCGCTGCTGCGTTAGAGGGGGAATATCTAAGTGGCTTCGATGAATTCGGCATTTGGTAAACTGCGCCTTGGGATTTCGACCGCGGCTCTGCTGACCGCGAT
Organism: Candidatus Sphingomonas excrementigallinarum; assembly: GCA_019112965.1. Taxonomy (GTDB): domain Bacteria; phylum Pseudomonadota; class Alphaproteobacteria; order Sphingomonadales; family Sphingomonadaceae; genus Sphingomonas; species Sphingomonas excrementigallinarum. The sequence continues at coordinate 16,981 of DXIH01000183.1, forward strand.
CGCCGCTCCTGCCCATGCGCAGGAGGCAGCACCCGCGAAGACGGCGGACGCCACCGACCAGAACGTGGCGACAGCGGTGCCGGTTGGACAGGCGCAGGGCGAGCAGGACGTTCAGATCAAGCGGGCGGCCCCCGCCCCCGCCACGGCGGAAGGGGCCACGGTCGTCGTCACCGGCACGCTGTTCCGCGATTCCAACGCCAGCTCGATCTCGCCCGTGACCGTGGTGAATTCCAACGTGCTTCAGCGCGCCAACATCACGACCGCGCAGGATGCCATCCGCTCGGTGTCCGCCGACAGCGCCGGTTCGATCTCGACCGGCTTCAAGAACGGCTTTTCGGCCGGTGGCGCGGCGGTGTCGCTGCGCGGCCTGGGCGTCTCTTCGACGGTCGTTCTGATCGACGGCTTGCGCTCGGCGAACTTCCCGCTGAACGACGACGGTCACAATGCCTATGTCGACCTGAACTCGATCCCGTTCAGCACCATCGAGCGTGTCGAAGTGCTGAAGGACGGCGCATCGTCGACCTATGGCGCGGACGCGATCGGCGGCGTCGTCAACCTCATCAGCAAGAAGAACGTCCAGGGCATTTTTGGATCGGTCCAGGGCGGCACCACCGAAAAGGCCGACGGTTCGCACTACCGCGCGACGCTGACCGCCGGTTTCGGTGACTATCGCGAGCAGGGCTTCAACTTCTACGTCAACGGTGAATACACCTATGACGGGTACATCACCAATAACTCGCGCGGTTATCCGTTCAACACGCTGGACCTGAGCCCCAGCGGACTGCAGGACCGCAACCGCAACGACGATTCACTGCTGGCGGCCAACCCGCAGGCGGTCGTCACCCGCGTTCAGCAGACCGATCTCAACAATCCGCTGGCAGGCCAGGTCGGCGCACCGCCGACCAACCAGTATCGCCTGCTCAATCCGAATGCCTGCCCGTTCGGGACTTTCACCGTGACCTCGGGCGCGGCGCAGGGGACCGGCTGCAAGCACAACCTGCCTGACGAATATTCGATCATCCAGCCGCGCCAGCAGCGCTATTCGACGACCGCGCGCCTGAACGTCCGCATCGCCGAGGGCTGGGAAGCCTTCGCCAGCGGCAGCTATTCGCACTCGGAAGTCGACATTCGCGGCACTCCGGCTGGTATCCGCCAGACCCAGCCATTCGGCGCTTCCGCCGCACTGGCATCCAGCAGCCCGGGCATCGTGCTGCCGATGTATGTCTGCGCGGCTGGGGTGAACTGCGCAACCGCCGCGGATCGCCGCCTGAACCCGAACAATCCCTATGCGGTAGCGGGCGCCGATCCGACGCAGAACGCCGCGCGCATCTATTATCTGTTCGGCGACATCCCCGCTGGCAGCCACCGCTATGTCGACGTGTTCCGCGCGACGGGCGGCATTTCGGGTGACCTGGGCAACGGCTTCAAATTCCGCCTGAACGGCGTCTATGCCCGTGACAATTTCGCGGTGACGCAGCGCGGCTTCATCAACATCCAGGGCCTGCTGAACGCGGTCAACACCGGCGCATACAATTTCGTTAATCCCGAGCAGAATACGCAGGCCGTTCGCAACCAGATCTCGCCGGAGCGCACGACCCCGTCCTATTCGACGATCGCGACGATCGGCGGCTCGCTGCTGAAGTTGCTGATGGAACTGCCGGGCGGTGACCTGAATGTCGGTGCGGGTTTCCAGATCCGCCGCGAAACGCTGATGAACCGCAATCAGAATTACGACCTGTCCTATTACAACCTGAACACCTCGTCGGCCCAGGGTCGCCAGACCGTGACCGCCGGGTTCTTCGAGATCGACGCTCCGTTCGCCCGCGCGTTCGACCTGAACGTCTCGGGCCGTTACGACCATTATTCGCAAGGCTATAGCCACTTCTCGCCGAAGATCGGCGCCAAGTTCACGCCGGTTCGCGAATTCTCGCTGCGCGCCACCTATTCGCAGGGTTTCCGCGCACCGACATTCGCGGAATACAATCCTGCCAGCAGCTATTCGGGCTTCTCGTCCTTCACCCCGCCCGCCAGCTTCATTGCGGCGCATCCGAACAGCCCGATCTACACGACCACGTACAACATCGGCAGCGGCGCGCAGGGCAATCCCGACATTCTGCCCGAAGTGTCGCGCAGCTTCACGGTGGGCACGATCCTCAACCCGACACGCTGGCTGAACGTCACGGTCGACTATTACAACATCCGCAAGTCGAACCTGATCGTCAGCGGACCCCTGCGCGCCGAGGCGATCAACGCCTATTATGGCCAGACCAATGCGGCGGCTGGCTGTGCGGCGCTCGCCGCGGTGGGACCGGGCTATAAGTGCAACGTCATCGACGCGCCCGATCCCGTCAATCCGAACGCCCTGCCCCGTCTGCTGGTGTTCGACGTGCCTTACGTCAACGCCAATTACATGGTCAGCTCGGGCATCGACATGCAGGCCAATGCGAACGTCCAGCTGGCCAACGGCGTGAAGTTCATCAGCCGTGTCGACGTGACCCGCGTCCTTCGCCTCGATCTCGTCACCCCGGCGGGCGTGGTGCAGAAATATGCGGGTACGCTGGGGCCGTACGAGCTGTCTTCGGGTGGCGGCACCCCGCGCATCCGTGGCAACTGGCAGAACACGATCGAGGTGGGCAACTTCTCGCTGACCAGCACGACCTATTATGTCGGCCGGATCAAGCAGGTGGCGGCCGATCGTATCCAGCCGGTCAACGGCGTGATCGATCTGGGTTGCAAGAACACGCTGGTGCCCATCATCGCGGGCAGCGACGTGAACAACCAGTGCTTCGTCCGTCCGTTCATCTATACCGATCTGAACCTGGGCGTGCGGGTCAATGATGACTTCCGGTTCTTCTTCAGCGTTCAGAACGTGACCAATGCCCGCGCTCCGCTGGCGGCGGCAGCCTATACCAGCAATCCGAACTATCTGAGCAGCTGGCATTATGCCGGTCTCGTCGGTCGCAACTTCAGCGCTGGCGCGAACTTCAACTTCTGATCTCGCCTGACCGGGTGATGCGCACCGGGATCGATTTTCCGTCGTCCCGGTGCGTATTGCCACGATATTCCTTGCGGCGTCATAGGCGACCGATGCAGCCGGAGCGTTTCCCCACCATGTATCCGGGTTCGGATGATCCGACCGCCTCGCCGAGCGAATTGTACCGGCAATCGCTGGTCATGCGGGCGATCGGCACGCCCTTCGTCGCCGACCTACTGGCGGCGGTGGACCGGCAGCTCGACAAGGCGCCGCTCAGCGCCGCGCTGATCCGATCCTGGGGCGATACCGCCGCTTCCTCGGCCATCGCGATGCGGATCAACGCCGCCCTGCACGCGCTGGCACGCCGCGGTGCCGAGCCGCAGCTTGCTGCCCTCTATGCCGGGGAGCATGGCCGCTTCGACGACGCGGTCGCATTGGCCCTGGCCGCCCATGACGAGTTCCTGGTCGACTGGTTGCTGAGAGTACCGCAGACCAACGAGATCGGACGGGCCGCCGCCTTACATGCCGCCCTGATGGTGTTGGCGAAGGAGTACGGCCACGCTTTCGAGTTGTTCGAGATCGGGGCGAGTGCCGGGCTCAACCTCAATCTGACGCGCTACGCCTATGATCTGGGTGGCGTCCGGACGGGCAAGCCCGACTCGACCGTTCGGATCGCACCCGAATGGAGGGGCTCCCCGCCCCCCGATGCCGTCGTGACGGTAGCCGAAGCGCGCGGCGTCGACCTGCACCCGCTCGACGTCAACGATCCGGCCGCGTGCGAGCGGCTCGCCTCCTTCATCTTCGCCGACCAGCCCGAGCGGGCCGAGCGCCTGGAACGCGCCCTGGAGATCGGGCGTCAGCACCCGCCACGGTTGGAGGTCGGCGATGCGGCAACTTGGCTCGCGGAACGGCTCACCGACACGCAAGCGGATCATCGCCACCGTGTCGTGCTGCATTCGATGGTCCTGCAATATCTGAGCGCCGAGGATCGCGCGCGTATCGAGGCGAGCGTGCAGAGGGCCGGAGCATCCGCAACCCCCGACTGCCCCTTCGCCACGATCGGTTTCGAATGGGACGATGCACGCGAGCGGGTCGAGCTGCGCCTGCGTTCCTGGCCCGATGGCCGCGACCGCGTGATTGCCCATTGCCATCCCTATGGTGCGTGGATCGCGTGGATCGGCGGATGAGGCAGCAAGGCTGACGATAACAACCGGCCGCTTCACCCATAATTAACTTCGCATCTGTAACAATTGTTCGACGAAACCAAAGGCTGACTTAGGATATGGTGAACAGGCATCGGGCGGTGACATCGCCGCCGTATCTTACGGCACCCGCTACTGCGTGGTGCATGCCTGACGCCCAGAGCGCCCCATCGTCCTACGGTCTTCATCACGACAACCCCATCGCCGCTCCCGCATCGTCCCCGCTCCGACCTGTTGAGAGAAACGCATAATGCTTACGAACATGAACATCCCCAAGAAGCTGGGTGTATCGTTCCTGATCGTCAGCCTGTCGGCCGCGGTCATGACGATCGTGTTCTTTGCCAATATCTGGGAAATCCGCAGCGCGACCGCGCGGAACAACCATGCCCAGGAGGTCTATGCCAAGGCGCTGACCCTGGAGACATCGATCCTGCGCGAAAACAGCCAGTTGCGCGGCTTCCTTGTCACGGCAGACAAGAGCTACCTCAAATCCTACGAGGAAGCGCGCAAGGAGTACGACACGACCAGCCGCGAGCTGGCCGCGATGCTGACCGACCAGAACGAACTGGACCTGCTCGCCAAGTCGAATGCCGAGAAGGCCAAGTGGCGGCGAACCTGGAGTGACCGGCTGACCGATTGGGTCAAGGACGGGCGCCGCGACGAAGCGCAGCAGGCGGTTCGCGATGCGGGCAAGGCCGTGCTGACCAGCGATATCGTGCTGCCGCTCCGCGCCATCCGCGATCAGGAAACCGCCGCGATCGCCAGCAATGCCGCCTCGCAGGAAAAGGCGATCGGCACCGCGATCATCGCCCTGGTCGTCGGCGGCCTGATGCTGATCGGTGTCGTCATCACGCTCCAGATGGTACTCAGCCGCAGCATCGCCCGGCCAATCACCGCCCTCACCCGGCTGATGGCCGAGCTCGCGCGTGGTCGCAACGACATCGACGTGCCGGGAAGCGAGCGCGGTGACGAACTGGGCGACATGGCGCGTGCCGTCGTCGTCTTCCGCGATGCCGCCAAGGCCAAGGTCAGCGACGACCGCGAGCGCGAGCAGGCGTTGCAGGCGATCGGCTCCGGCCTGCACAGCCTGTCCGAGGCCGACCTGACCGTCCGCCTGACCGATCTGCCCCCGGCGTTCCATCAGCTGTCGGCCGACTTCAACCGCGCCGTCCAGAACCTGTCGGGCCTGACCAGCGATGTGCGCGGCAGCGCAGGGAGCATCCGTTCCAATATCGATGAAATCCGCCAGGCCACCGACAATCTGTCGGCCCGCAGCGAGCAGCAGGCCGCCAGCCTGCGAGAAACCGCCGCCGCCGTCGGCGAGATTACCCAGGGCGTTCGCGAAGGCGCCATCAGTGCCAGCGAAGCCAATCGCGCGGTGACCGAGGCGCGCGACGAGGCCGAAAAGGGCGGCGAGATCGTCGCCAAATCCATTACCGCCATGAACGGCATCGACCAGGCCAGCCGTGAGATCGTCGATATCATCACGGTGATCGACGGCATCGCGTTCCAGACCAATCTGCTCGCCCTCAATGCAGGCGTTGAGGCGGCACGGGCGGGCGATGCGGGCAAGGGCTTCGCGGTCGTCGCGTCCGAAGTCCGCGCGCTGGCTCAGCGCTCCGCCGACGCGGCTTCCGACGTCAAGGCGCGCATCCTGTCGGCCATCGAGCATGTTCGCTCGGGCGTGGTGCTGGTCGACGAAACCGGCAATGCGCTGCAACGCATCATCGGCAAGGTCTCCGACGTCAGCACCGTCGTGGACGTGATCGCCCGCTCATCCGAGCAGCAGGCGCACAGCCTGGGTCAGGTCAACATCGCGATCGGCGAGATCGACTCGGTCACCCAGCAGAACGCCGCCATGGTCGAGGAATCGACCGCGGCCGCCAGCCTGCTGGCCCAGGAATGCGGAACGCTGATGGCGTCGGTGATGCGCTTCAACGTCGATCTGGCCACCATGCCGATGGCGTCCGCGTCGACGGCCCGGTACCGCCCCGACGATTACGGTTACTCCGCTGCCATGCGCGCAGCCTGACGCCGCGCCGCACCTTGCGGGAAAATGGGCTGGACGCGCGCCTGGCTGTCCAGCCGGTCAGCGCCAAGTCGTCCGAGTAGCGGAACGTTACTCAACGAAGCCCGTCTGACGGTCCATCTGATTTGGCGCCCCCAATCGCCACGATCGCGGCAGCAGGTTCGAAACCCAGCGTGATGCGCAGTCCGGGCCGGCTACTGACGATATCCAACGTCGCATCGAGGCGCGACGCGGCGGATCGCACGATGGCGAGGCCCAGGCCGCTTCCCTCACTGTCGCGAGCGCTGGAAAGGCGGGTGAAGCGTTCGCCCAGGCGGACGAGTTCGGCATCGGGCAGGCCGGGGCCGTCATCCGCCACCACGATCCTGGCTCCCTTTCCGTCTTCGCATGAGACGGTCAACGTCACCTGGCCACCACGACCGTTATAGCGGATCGCATTGTCAACCAGGTTGGACAGAATTTCGAATATCAGCGTGCGGTGGCTGGCAATCGCGATGTCGGTCGGCGCATCGAGATGAATGTCCACGCCTGCGTCGATCGCCTGCGCGATCCGGCGGTTGATGACGGCGACCGCCACCTCGCGCAGGTCGACCCGCTCGCGCGGTGGCGCGACGCCCGCCTCCTCTGCACGGGCCAGCGCCAGCAATTGGGTCACCAGATGTTCCAGCCGGTCGGCGGCGGCCGCGATCTCGCCCAGCGCCTCCGGGCTGCCCCGCCGGGCCAGCGCCACCTGTACCTTCAGCACCGCCAGCGGCGTGCGCATCTGGTGCGAGGCATCCGCCGTGAACCGGCGCATCCCGGCGGTCGCACTGTCCAGCCGGGCAAGCAGATGGTTAAACGCATCCGCTAGCGGGCGAAGCTCGACGGGCAAAGGTCCGGTGTCGAGCGGCGACAGGTCCGGCGTCGCGCGCGTATCCCGCGCCGCCACCGCCCCGCGCAGGCCCGCCAGCGGCCGCAGGCTCCATGCCAGTGCCGGGCGGATCAGCAGCATGGCCACGCCCACCAGCAGCAATTCACCCAGCACCAGCGCGATCACCAGCCGCCGCTGCAGCGCCCGGCGACCGTCCAGCGTCTCGGCCACCTGCACGATCACCGGCGCTTCGATTCTTGGCAGCGTGCGGCGCACCTCGGCGATACGGATATCCTGATCGCGGTAGCGCGCGAAACGGAAGCGAGGCGTGTCGAGCGCCAGTTCGGCGATGTTCGGCGCGGAGAGATCGGCATAGCCGGTCAGCAGGCGCCCGCCCACCGCGATCCGGTAATAGACATTGTCGCGCTCGCTATTCTCCAGCATCCCGAAGGCGGCGGCAGGAAGGTCGAGCGTCACCTCGCCCCGCTCGACCTGCACCGTCTCGGCAATCGCGCCCAGCGCGCCGCCCAGCACGCGATCGTTGGTGCGGCGGACCACATCGGCGATGAGCGTCGCCCCCGCCAGCCCCAGCAGCACCGCGATCGCCAGCATCGGCGCCAGCATGGCCGCGAGCAGCCGGGTGCGAAGCGCCAGCGCCTTCCCGCGCCCGAAGTTACTGGGCATCGAGCATGTAGCCGACCCCGCGCACGGTGCGGATGGCCGGACCATCGGGTGCCAGCTTGCCGCGCAACCGCGTGATATTCACTTCGATGGCGTTGGGGCCAACCGGCTCGTCATAGCCGAACACCTCGGACTGGAGCGTCTCTCTCGGCACGATCTGCCCCGCGCGGGTCGCCAGCGCGTCCAAGACCGCCCATTCGCGACGGCGCAAATCGAGTGTCCGCTCGCCGACCCGCGCCGCACCGCGCGAACGGTCGAGGATCAGCGCCCCGACGACCAGCTCGGGCGTGGGATCGCCGCCGCGCCGCCGCCCCAGCGCGCGGATGCGCGCCTCCAGTTCCTCTGGGGCAAAGGGCTTTCGCAGATAATCGTCGGCACCCAGGTCCAGGCCGCGCACCCGGTCGTCCAGCGCATCGCGCGCGGTCAACATCATCACCGGCACCCGGTTGCCCTGCCGCCTGAGCGTCTGGAGCACCGAAAAGCCATCGACCCCCGGCAGCCCGACATCGAGGACGACAAGCGCATAGGCCTCGTCCGCCGCGACCATCAGCGCATCCTCTCCGGTCGCGACATGATCGACCGCATGCCCCGCCGCACGCAGCAACGCGACGATCCCGCGTGCCAGCGCCGCATCATCCTCGACGATCAGAATTCGCACGGCGCGGACCTTCCGTGAAAGGCGGATGACAGCTTGGCGGGATAATCCATGGCATTGAGCTTACCCGAACTCAGAGGCGGGAAGCGAGAGGACCTGAACGATGCGACTGGTAATTCTATCGATGCTGATGCTGGGTGCCGTGGTGCCCGCTCGCGCCGATGCGCAGCGCCCGGCCGGTTATCCCCGCTCCTATGACGCACTGATCGCCGAGGCGCGGGGCGAGCGCGAGGTCCGCGTGTATGGCAATGCCGACACCGCCGCGATGCAGCCGCTGATCGCCGCCTTTCGCCGCACCTATCCCCGCGTCCAGGTGCGCTATCTGGACCTGGAATCGAGCACCATCTACGACCGCGTCGTCGCCGAGGCACGGGGCAGGACACCCGGGGCCGATCTGGTCTGGTCGTCGGCGATGGACCTTCAGGCCAAGCTCATCAACGACGGCTATGCGCAAGCCTATCTCAGCCCCGAAAAGCCCGCGCTCCCCGCCACGGCGGTGTGGAAGAATATGGGCTACGGCGTCACCGCAGAGCCGGTCGCCTTCGTCGTCAACCGCCGCCTGATCCCCGCCGGACAGGTGCCGCGCACGCACGAGGCATTCGAGCGATTGCTGCGCACCCGTCGCGGCGCCCTGATGGGCAAGGTCGCGACCTATGACCCTGCGGGGTCCAATGTGGGCTACCTCTATCTGACCGAGGATCATGCGAACACCCGCGACACCCGCTCGCTGGTGCAGGCGATCGCCGCGACCCGGCCGATGCTGTCGCGCACCACCGAGCCGATGCTGGACGCGGTGTCGGCGGGGCGGATCGCCATCGCTTACAATGTCGTCGGCCCCTATGCGCTGACCCGCGCGATGCGCGACCCGAATATCCGGGTGGTCTTCCCGCGCGACTATACGATCATCGCCTCGCGCGTCGCCTTCATCGCCCGCGATGCCCGTCACCCGGCGGCAGCGCGGCTGTTCCTCGACTTCCTATTGTCGCGAACCGGGCAGACGCTGCTCGCCCGGCAATGGCTGCTGCCGGTTCGCGCCGATGTCCGCGCCCCCCGCCTGTCCGCCGAACAGCAGCGCCCGATCCGCGTCGGACCGCAGCTTCTCGTCAATCTCGACACGATCAAGCGCCGCCGCTTCCTGGCCGACTGGCGCGCCACTCTTGCTCAAGAGGCCCCCAAATGATGACCCCGATCCGAACCGCCACCGCGCTGGTCGCCCTGATGGCGGCCACCCCCGCCCTGGCCCAGACGCCGAGCAACGACGACCTCGCCGCGCTGGTCCGCCAGCAGGCTGCCGAGATCGCGACCCTGCGCGCCCGGCTCGACCGGCTGGAGGGCACGACCGCCACCGCTCCCGCACCAGTCGCCGCCACGGCCCCTGCCCCGACCACCCCGTCCGCCCCGCAACTGGCGCAAAGCGACACGATCGGCCGCGATACCGTCACCCGCCCCTTCGCGCCGCAGCTGGTACCCCCCGGCCCGGCCGAACGCGACGTGGCGCAGGCACGGCAGGCCAATGCGGCGGGCGTGACGACGGAATGGGGCGCGGGCCTCCCGGTCTTCCACTCGGCCGACGGCATCTACACGTTCAAGCCGCGCGGCCGCATCCTGACCGATGTCAGCTCGACCTTCGGATCGGCCTATGACGGGCGCAACATCACGACGACCGGCATGCGCGCGTTGCGTCTGGGTCTGGAAGGCGGAGTTGGCACCCACTTCTTCTACCAGTTCGAAACCGACTTTTCTGAGAACGACGTCGATATCGTCACCGCCTTTATCGGCTGGCGCAACCGCATCCGGCCGGGCCTCGATTACGACCTGCGCGCCGGGCACCTGTTCAACGATCGCGGGTTCGAAGGCTCGACCGGATCAGATTCGACGCCGTTCATGGAGCGCACCGTTGTCTCCACCGCGATCATCCCGCAGCGCGGCTTCTACGGCGTCGGCATCATGCCGCGCCTGTTCTGGAAGACCGGCCATGCGTCGCTGACGCTCACCGGCGACCGGATCGACGGCAACCAGGCGACGAACGACAGCCGCACCGTGCTGGGTCGCGCACACTGGAACCCGGTCAAGAGCGACCATTCGGTCCTGCATCTCGGCATTTGGGGGTTCGACGAGGCGCTGTCGTCGGCGGCGACCACGCTGACCCGCAACACAGTGATCGGCGGCCGCTTCAACGGTGCGCTGCGTGTCTCGACCGGCGCGCTGCTCGGTGGGCGCAGCACCACGGGCTATGGTGCCGAGCTGGGCGGCTATGTCGGCCCGGTCTGGGTGATGGCCGAAGCGGGCGAGCGCCGCGCGCGCCTGACCGGCGGTCGTCCCGATTTCCTCAGCAAGGCGTGGAGCCTGTCAGGCGGCTGGTTCGTCACCGGCGATCTGCCGCCATACAACCCGCGCCTCGGCAGCTTCGGCCAGCCGCGCGTCCTGAAGCCGATCTTCGAGGGCGGCCCCGGCGCGATCGAGCTGACCGCGCGCTATGAGAACCTCGACTATACCAGCCTCCTGACCGGCGGGCGCGGTTGGGCCGCGACGGCGGGCGTCAACTGGTATCTCAACAGCTTCACCCGGCTCCAGTTCAACTGGGTGCACTGGGACACCGACAATCGCGCAGGGACCTATACCGGCCCCGACAGCGGCGAGACGATCGGCACCCGCATCGCCGTCACCTTCTAAACGCCCCTTTCTCCTATCACGGAGCATCCTTCGATGGATCTTGCCCTGCTTGGCTTCCTGATGGTCGCCACCTTCATGACGCTCATCATGACGAAGCGGATGACCCCGCTCGTCGCGTTGATCGTCGTGCCGACCGCCTTTGCCCTGATCGCCGGTTTCGCATCGGGCATTGGCGACATGATGATCGACGGCATCAAGAACCTCGCCCCGACCGGCGTGATGCTGCTGTTCGCCATCCTGTTCTTCTCGATCATGACCGATACCGGGCTGTTCGATCCGCTGGTCAACCGGCTGTTGCGGGTCGTGCACGGCGATCCGATGGCGATCCTGATCGGCACCGTCGTGCTGTGCGCGATCGTCAGCCTGGATGGCGACGGGTCGACGACCTACATCATCACCATCGCGGCGCTGCTACCGCTCTACAAGCGGTACGACATGAACCGGCTGTATCTGTGCTGCCTGCTCATGAGCACCAGCGGCATCATGAACCTGACCCCCTGGGGCGGCCCGACCGCGCGCGCCGCCAGCGCGCTGAAGCTCGATCCTGCCACGCTGTTCCTGCCGCTGATCCCCGGCATGATCGCCGGGCTCGCCTTCCTGATCGGCCTGGCGATCTGGTTCGGCCGCAAGGAGCGCCGCCGCATCGGCCATGTGAAGGCCAATGAGCCGACCGCCTTCACCGGCATGGCCGTGTCGCAATTCCCGGAGGCCCGCCGCCCGCACCTGCGCTGGTTCAACGGGGCGCTGACCCTCGCGCTGATCGCCGGGCTGGTTTCGGGCATCCTGCCGCTATCGGTGCTGATGATGCTGGCCTTCGCCATCGCCATGATCGTCAACTATCCGCAGGTGGCAGAACAGAAGGAGCGGATTGCCGCCCATGCCGGTAACGTCCTGTCGGTCGTCTCGCTGATCTTCGCCGCCGGTATCTTCACCGGCATCCTGTCGGGCACGGGCATGGTCGAGGCGATGAGCAAGGAAGTCGTCGGCTTCATCCCGCCGGTGCTGGGGCCCTACATGGCGCCGATCACCGCGCTGCTCAGCCTGCCCTTCACCTTCTTCATCTCGAACGATGCCTTCTATTTCGGGATGCTGCCGATCCTGGCCGAGGCGGGTGCGCATTACGGCGTGTCGCCGATGGCGATCGCCCGCGCCTCGCTAATGGGCCAGCCGGTCCATCTGCTCAGCCCACTGGTGCCCTCAACCTATCTGCTGGTCAGCCTGGCGGGCATCGACCTAGCCGATCACCAACGGTTCACGCTGGTCCCCGCCGCCGTGGTGTGCGTGGTCATGACGCTGGTCGGGATGGCGGTGCTCGCCTTCCCGCTGATGGGCTGATCCGATGGACACGCTCTGGCAGCATATCGTCGCCAACTTTTCCGCGATCGGCTCTCCGGCCGCGCTCGCCGCCTTTGCCCAGGTCGTCATGATCGACGTCCTGCTGGCCGCCGACAACGCCATCGTCGTCGGCGCGCTGGCGGCGGGGCTGCCCCCGGCGATGCGGCGCAAGGTGATCCTGGTCGGGGTCATCGCTGCCCTCGTCCTGCGAATCGGTTTCGCACTGGTCGTGACGCAGCTGCTCCAGATCGTCGGGCTTGTGTTGGCGGGCGGGCTGTTGCTGGTCTGGGTCGCCTGGAAAATGTGGCGAGAATTGCGCGGCGGTGCGGGCGAAGACGATCCCCTCACCGAACAGGCCCCGCGCCGCTTCTGGGCCGCTGCCTGGGCGGTGGCGGTCGCCGATATCTCGATGAGCCTCGACAATGTCCTGGCGGTCGCGGGCGCGGCGCGCGACCATCCGGGCATCCTAGCCATCGGCCTGATCCTGTCGGTCGCGCTGATGGGCCTTGCCGCCAATGTCCTGGCGCGCGTGATCGAGCGCTATCGCTGGCTCGCTTATGTTGGACTGCTCGTCATCCTGTGGGTCGCGGGCAAGATGATCTGGGAAGGGTTGACCGACCCGGCACGCGGCCTCCTGACCCTGTTCACCTGACCCAGCCGCTCACTCCATTTCGGAAGAGACAGACATGATCCGCAACGCGCCGCCCCTCGTCCTGCTGCCCGCCATGGGATGCGACGGACAGCTCTGGGCCAGACAGATCGTCGACCTCAGCGACATCACCCATCCGATGCTGGGGGACCTGACCGTCGACGACACGCTGGAGGCGATGGCGGCGCGTGTGCTCGCCCATGCCCCGCCGCGCTTCGCGGTCGCCGGGGTCAGCCTGGGCGGCTATGTTGCGCTGGAGATCATTCGCCAGGCGCCAGACCGGGTGGAGCGAGTGGCGCTGTTCGGCACCCGCGCCTCGATGCAGATGCGCCCGCGCACCGTCGCCGATCAGGGTCTGCTCGCCACGGCGCCGCACGCCGATCCGACCCTCAGCCCGATCGTCAGTGGCCCTGTCCAGGCGATGGCCGAACGCGTCGGTGCCACCGTCTTCGAACGCCAGCAGCGCGCGCTGCTCGCCCGGCCCGACATCGGCCCCGCCATTGCGGCGGTTCGCGTGCCGACGCTGGTCGCGGTGGGCGAGCACGACCGCATCTGCCTGCCCGTCGATGCACGCCAGCTGGCGGCGCTCATTCCGGCCGCACGCTTCCACGAAATCCGCAACTGTGGCCACTTGGCCCCCATCGAACGCCCCGGCGAAGTGACGATGCTTTTGCGCGACTGGCTGCAAAGCTGAGGAACGCCATTCTCACCTTATAGGCGCGAATGATCATGGATTGGGGTGACGTCGATCCGTGGGGGCTAAGCCGCTTCGGTCGATCGCACACCGATCCATCGAATGCCGGTACTGAGCGCCTTGCTACTTCACCAGCTTCCTTGGCGTGGCGCCGCTAGACATCCCTGCTTTTTTCGCGACTGTCTTGTTCGCGTTCCGATCGTGATGAGCGCCATGGGGAAGAGTATGTGCGCTCGGTTCGTAGCAGGGCGTCGCGTCGGCCATGGGCGCCGCCACGTCGAAGCAATCGTTGCTCATGTCCCGCTGGTTCTGGGCCGCGACCGGGGCGGCCGCCAAGGCAAACGGAAGAAGCATCGTCCGGAAACGGAGGAAACGCATGGGGAACCCTTTGGCATCGAAATTCTGAGGTGCCTCCTCTGTCGCCCCAAAGGCCGTGCCTGCCGACTTAAATGAATTTCACCCGCGGCGATGTGCCTTGGCCGCAACACGCGTGTGGGGCTATGCCGCGACACATGGCAGCCATTCTGGTCATCGAAGACGACGACGCCACCGCGGTCGCGGTCATAGCCGAACTCGAACGCCACGGACACGTCGCGAGCCGGGCGGCCGATGGCGAAAGCGGGCTGCAGCTGGCCACCCGAGAGGCCTTCGACGCGATCACGCTGGACCGGATGCTGCCGGGACTCGACGGCCTGACCCTGGTCGCTCGCCTGCGGGAGCGGCACATCACCATCCCGGTCCTGATGTTGAGCGCCTTGAGCGACGTCGACGAGCGGATCGCCGGGCTGCGCGCGGGCGGTGACGATTATCTGACCAAGCCGTTCGACTTCGCCGAAATGGCGATGCGGGTCGAAGTGCTGCTCCGGCGGCGCGAGCAAGCCGAGGCGGTGGTGCTGCGCGGCGGCGGGATCGAATGCGATCTGGTCCGCCGCTCGGTCAAGGTGGACGGCGAGCCTGTTCGCTTGCTGCACATGGAGTTTCGGCTGCTGGAGTTCCTGATGCGCAACCGGGGCGAGGTCATGACGCGGCGGATCATCTTCGAACGCGTCTGGGGCTATTATTTCGATCCGGGGGCCAACCTCATCAGCGTGCATATCGCCCGGCTGCGCAAGAAGATCGATCGCCCCGGTCGCCCTTCTCCCATTCAGACGGTAAAGGGAGAGGGCTATCTCTTCGAAGGCTGAGGAGCCGTTGCGCTGGCGCGATATCATTCGGATCAGCACGTTCCGCCTCTCGGCCATGCTGGGGGCGGTGTTCGTCGTGGGACTGATCGCGATGCTGGGCGTCGTCTATCTTGCCACCGCCCGCGACCTGACCGCGCGCAGTGATCGCATCCTGCACGCCGCCGCCCAGCGCCTGTTGCGGGTGCCCGCCGACCAGCTACCCGATCGCGTGCGATCCGAACTGCGGCGCGATCGGGCCGGCTTCAATTATCTGTCGCTGATCGCGGCCGATGGCACCGTGATCGTCGGCAATGTCCGACCGCTGCGACCGCTCTCGCCCGGCCGGCCTGTCGATGTCGAGGGCGGGTCACGCGGCCCCTTCCGCCTGGTCGCGCTGCGTACCGGGCAGGGCGAGACGTTGTTGGTCGGACGCGACATCAGCCTGCTGCGCGATCTGCGCCACACCATCCTCGAAACCCTGATCGTCAGCGGTTTGCTGACCCTGTTATGCGTCGCGACGGCGGCGATTGGGTTCAGCCGCGCGCCCTTGCGCCGGGTGCGCGCCCTGCAACGCGCCAGCCGGGAGATTGCGGCGGGCGACTTCTCTGTCCGGATGCCGATCGCGGGGCGGCATGACGAACTCGACCAGTTCGCGACCACGGTGAATGCGACGGTCGAGGAGGTCGGCCGAGTCGTTGCCCAGGTCAAGGGCGCGACCGATGCCATCGCCCATGATCTGCGGACGCCGCTCACCCGCCTCCGCGCCACATTGAACGCCCTGCGACATCATCCCCATGACGTGGGTGGGGTGGCGGCGGGCATCCGCCAAGCGACCGGCGACCTTGATCTGGTGCTGGAGCGGTTCGCTGCCCTGCTCCGCATCTCCGAACTGGAGGCGGGGCGCCGCCGGGCGGGGTTCCGCACGATCGATCTGGGCACCCTCGTGACCCAGGTCGCAGAGCTCTACGAGCCACTGGCCGAGGATCGCGACATCACCCTGTCGGTCACCGCAAGATCATGGTCGGCGGAGGGCGACGACAAGCTGTTGTTCGAGGCGTTGAGCAACCTGCTCGACAATGCGATCAAGTTCGGGCGTCCCGGCGGCCGGGTGGGCATCGCCCTGGTCGACGACGCCCATGGACGCGCCATCGAGGTCCGCGACGACGGCCCCGGCATCGCAGCCGACGAGCGCGATGCCGTTCTGCGCCGATTCCACCGGGGACAAGGGGCGCAGGATACCCCGGGCAGCGGCCTGGGCCTCAGCCTGGTTGTCGCGATCCTGCACCTGCATGGGTTTCGCCTCAGCCTGTCCGATGCCGGGCCAGGACTTTGCGTGCGCATCGCGCTGCCGCGCCCGGTGTGAAATTCATTTAAGTCGCCTGCGCCCGCGATTGGCGCGATGAGCAGCCGTCGGCGACGCGTTGCGGGTTCCCCACCCCCTTGATCCCCGCGCCGTCGCCGACACCGCCCCTCCCTGACGGTCACCGGGACGCCCATGCTTCAGCTCGTCAAGCTCGCCCTCGCCAAGCCCTATACCTTCGTCGTTCTGGCCATCCTGATCGTGTTGGGCGGCGGCATCGCGGCGGTCGAGACGCCGACCGACATCTTTCCGGACATCCGCATCCCCGTGATCGCAGCGGTGTGGACCTATCGCGGCCTGCCGCCGCGCGACATGTCGGGCCGCGTCATCTATTATTACGAGCGTTCGCTGTCCTCGACCGTCGGCGATATCGACCATATCGAAAGCCAGTCGCTGTCGGGCGTCGGCATCGTGAAGATCTTCTTCCGCCCCGGCGTCGACATCCGCACCGCCACCGCCCAGGTCACCTCCGCCTCGCAGACCGTGCTGAAGCAGATGCCGCCGGGCATCACCCCGCCGCTGATCCTAAACTACAACGCCTCGACCGTGCCGATCCTGCAACTCGCTTTGTCGGGCAAGGGGCTGTCCGAGCAGAAGATCTATGACCTGGGCCAGAATATGATCCGCCCGGCGCTGGCCTCGGTGCAGGGGGCGGCGATCCCCTCGCCTTATGGCGGCAAGGAACGCCAGATCCAGATCGACCTCGATCCCGCCGCGCTCCAGGCGCACCGGCTGTCGGCGACCGACGTCGCGAACGCGCTGGCGCAGCAGAACCAGATCGTGCCAGCAGGCACCGCCAAGATCGGCCAGTACGAATATAATCTCCGCCTGAACAACAGCCCCGACGCGATCGACGATCTCAACGACCTGCCGATCAGAACGATCGACGGGACGACCGTTCTGATGCGCGACGTGGCGCATGTCCGCGACGGATCGCCGCCGCAGCGCAACGAGGTGCGGGTCGACGGCGCGCGCTCGGTCCTGATGACCGTGCTGAAGAGCGGTTCGGCCTCGACCATCGCGATCGTCGATCAGGTCAAGGCGCTGATGCCCAAGCTGGAGGCCACGCTGCCGCCGGGCCTGAGCGTCAAGCCGCTGTCCGACCAGTCGGTGTTCGTGAAGGCGGCGGTGTCGGGCGTGATGCGCGAGGGCGTGATCGCCGCCGCCCTGACCAGCCTGATGATCCTGCTGTTCCTCGGCTCGTGGCGCTCGACGGTCATCATCGCCGCGTCGATCCCGCTCGCCATCCTGGCCGCCATCGCCGGGCTGTCGCTGGCCGGGCAGACGCTCAACATCATGACGCTGGGCGGGCTGGCGCTGGCGGTCGGCATCCTGGTCGACGACGCGACCGTCACGATCGAGAACATCAACTGGCACCTCGAACAGGGCAAGCCGGTGCGCGAGGCGATCCTGGACGGCGCCCGGCAGATCGTCGGCCCCGCCTTCGTCTCGCTGCTGTGCATCTGCATCGCCTTCGTGCCGATGTTCTTCCTGCCGGGCGTCGCGGGCTTCCTGTTCGCGCCCATGGCGATGGCGGTGGTCTTTGCGATGATCGCCTCGTTCGTCCTGTCGCGCACGCTGGTGCCGACCATGGGCAACTATCTGCTGCGCGATCATGCGGGCCCGCACACCGCCGAGGTGATGGTCAGCCACGACGCGCAGGCCGGACGCCCGGAGAGCCGCAATCCGCTGCGCCGGTTCCAGCATGGCTTTGAGCGCCGGTTCGAGGCGGTACGCGGCTATTATACCGGCTTCCTCGCCTTCGCACTCGCCCGGCGGCGGCCCTTCGTCATCGGCTTCATGGTCGTGGTGCTGATGTCGTTCGCGCTGGTGCCGATGCTGGGCCGCAACTTCTTCCCCGCGGTCGATGCGGGGCAGATCAGCCTCCATGTCCGCGCGCCCGTCGGCACCCGGATCGAGGAGACGGCGGCGCTGTTCGACCATATCGAGAACCGCATCCGCCAGATCGTCCCGGCCGACCAGCTCCACACCATCGTCGACAATATCGGCCTGCCAGTCAGCGGCATCAACCGCGCCTATTCCAACACCGGCGGCGTCGGCCCGCAGGACGGCGACATCCTGGTCACGCTGAAGGAAGACCATCGCCCGACCGCCGATTTCGTCAAGGCGCTGCGCGAACAGTTGCCGCGGGATTTCCCCGGCTCGTCCTTCGCCTTCCTGCCCGCCGACATCGTCAGCCAGATCCTGAACTTCGGCTCGCCCGCCCCGATCGACGTGCAGGTCGCCGGGCCCGACATGAAGGGGAACGAGGCCTATGCCCGGATGCTCGTCGCCCGCCTGTCGAAGGTGCCGGGGCTGGCCGATGTCCGCCTGCAACAGGCATCCAACTATCCCGAATATGCGGTCGACGTGGACCGCGCGCAGGCCAGCCGGCTGGGCATCACCGAAAACGACGTGACGCGCAGCCTGTCGGTCAATCTGGCGGGCAGCTCGCAGGTCGCGCCGACCTTCTGGCTGAACCCCAAGAACGGCGTGTCCTATCCGATCGTGGTGCAGTCGCCGCAATATCGCGCCAGCACCATCGAACAGCTCGACAATCTGCCGATCACCGGCACGACGCCGGGCAGCTTCCAGACGCTTCAGGCGCTGGGCACGCTGCACCGCGAACCCAGCCCCGCGCTGGTCTCGCATTATGCGGTGCAGCCGGTGTTCGACGTCTATGCGACGCCGCAGGGGCGTGATCTGGGCGCGGTCGCCGCCGATATCGACCGGGTGCTCGCCCAGACCAAGGGCCAGTTGCCCAAGGGCGCCACCGTCGCGATGCGCGGACAGGTGGAGACGATGAACACCGCCTTCACCGGCCTGATCCTCGGCCTCGCGGGCGCGGTCATCCTGATCTATCTGCTGATCGTCGTGAACTTCCAGAGCTGGATCGATCCGCTGGTGATCGTGTCCGCCCTGCCCGCCGCGCTCGCCGGGATCGTGTGGATGCTGTTCGCGACGCACACGCCGCTCAGCGTGCCCGCGCTGACCGGGGCCATCATGTGCATGGGTGTGGCGACCGCGAACAGCGTGCTGGTGGTCAGCTTCGCCCGAGAGCGGCTGGCGGCGTGCAGCGATGCGATCCAGGCGGCGATGGAGGCGGGCGCGACCCGCTTCCGCCCGGTGCTGATGACCGCCTTGTCGATGATGATCGGCATGGCCCCAATGGCGCTGGGCCTGGGCGAAGGCGGCGAGCAGAATGCGCCGCTCGGCCGCGCCGTCATCGGCGGCCTGCTGTGCGCCACCCTCGCCACCCTGGTCTTCGTCCCCGTCGTCTTCGCCATCGCGCACCGCCGCCAGAAGGCGGCCGCGCCCTCCCCCCTTATGCCCATCGGAGAAGCCATCCATGCATGACGCCGCCCCGGCCCCAGCTGTGTCGGCCGACACGCCCGCGCCCAAGGGCCTGAAGGCCGCCGGTATCACCGCCGCGATTCTGGCGATCGGCATCGTCGGCGTCGGTGCCCTGTCCCGCAGCCATGACGTCGCGGCGGCGGCCAGCTGGTCCACCGCCAATGCCATCCCGACCGTCCACCTGATTCCCGTCAAGGGCGGTGCGGCCAGCGAGGCGCTGGACCTGCCCGCCACGCTGGAGGCCTGGGAGGCCGCGCGGCTGTTCCCGCGCGTCGCCGGCTATGTGCGCAGCTGGTCGCAGGACATCGGCGCGCATGTCGCGGCGGGACAGCCGCTGGGCGTGATCGACACGCCCGAACTCGACGAACAGATCGGCCAGGCGCGCGCCGCACTCGCCAGCGCGCTGGCGCATGAGAAACTCGCGCGCAGCACCGCCGCCCGCTGGGCCGATCTGCTGACCACCTCCTCGGTGTCCAGGCAGGAGGTCGACGAAAAGAATGGCGACCTCGCGGTCAAGACCGCCGGTGTCGCCGAGGCGCGCGCCGCCCTGTCGCGGCTGGAGGCGATGAAGCGCTATGCCGTCGTACGCGCGCCCTTTGCCGGGGTCGTGACCGCGCGCAACGCCGAGGTCGGGGATCTGGTCGGGCCCGGTGCGGCCGCGCAGGTCCCGATGTTCGGCGTCGCCGACACGCATCGGATTCGCGTCTATGTCAGCGTCCCGCAGTCGCTGTCGGCGACGATCAGGCCGGGCATGACCGCGACGCTGACCGTCCCCGCCTTTCCCCGACGCCGCTTCACCGCGACGGTGGCGGGCCTGTCGAGCGCGGTCGATCCGCAATCGGGTGCCTTCCGGGTCCAGCTGCTCGCCGACAATCCCGATGGCCTGCTGAAGCCCGGCGGCTATGCCCAGGCGCGGTTCGACCTGCCCGGACAGGCGGGCGCGGCGCAGGTGCCGTCCAGCGCGATCCTGTTCGGCGCGGGCGGGGCGCAGGTCGCCACGGTCGATCCGCGCGGGCATATCGTGATGCACCAGGTCCATATCGGCCAGGACAATGGCCCGACCGTGCAGGTCCTGTCGGGCATCAGCCCCGGCGAACAGATCGTCGACAACCCGCCCGACTCGCTGGCGCAGGGCGAGCTGGTCCGCGTGGGGCAGAATCGTCATGGCTAAGCCCCTGTCCCGCTGGCTTGCGGGGGCCGCGCTGGTGCTGCTGGGCGGATGTTCGATGGCCCCCGCCTATCATCCGCCGGTGCTGCCCGCCCCGGTCGCGTTCAAGGAGATGCCCGGCGCCGGGGACCCGGTGTGGAAACCCGTCGATCCGGCGAACACCGCGCTGCCCGCCGCCTGGTGGACCGGCTTCGGCGATCCGCTGCTCGACCGACTGGAGGCGCGGATCGACAGCGACAATCCGACGCTGGCGGGCGCGCTGGCGCGTTACGACATGGCGCGGGCGACGCTGGCGGGGGCGCGTTCGGGGCTGTTCCCGCGCGTCGAGCTGACGCCCGGCCTGATTCGCAACCGGCAGTCAGACGAGCGTCCGTTGCGCGGCGGGTCGCAACCCGATTTCTACACCGCCGCGACGCTCGGCGGCGATATATCCTATGAGGCCGATCTGTGGGGGCGCGTGCGCAACTCGGTCGCCTCGGGCCGCGCACTCGCCCAGGCCAGTCGCGACGATCTGGCCGCGGTCAAGCTGGCGTTGCAGGGGCAGCTGGCCGCCGATTTCGTCCGCCTGCGCGGCCAGGACCAGCAGCTCGCGCTGCTCGCCCAGACGATCGACGCCTTTGCCAGGGCCGATGCCCTGACCCGCAACCGCTTCCGCGGCGGCATCGCGACCGGCATGGATGTCGGCCGCGCGGGCGCGTTGCTGGGGGAAGCGCGCGCGCAATATGCCGCGTTGCAGGCGGACCGGGCGGTGACCGAACATGCGATCGCCAGCCTGGTCGGGCAAACCGCCTCGACCTTCTCCATCCCCCGCCTCGACACGCCGCTGGCCCTGCCCGCGATCCCGGTCGGCCTCCCCTCGACCCTGCTCGCCCGCCGCCCCGATGTCGCAGCAGCCGAAAGGCGGATGGCGGCGGCCAATGCGCGGATCGGCGTCGCCAAGGCGGCCTTCTTCCCGCAGATCACGCTGGGCGGTGCGGGCGGGTTTCAGAGCACGGCGCTGGCGGACCTCATCGCGGCCCCGAATATCTTCTGGGCGATCGGGCCGGGCGCCATCCTCAACCTGTTCGATGGCGGCAAGCGCCGCGCCGATGTCGCCGCCGCACGCGCCGACTGGAGTGCCGCGACCGCCGAATACCGCGCCCGCGCGCTGGGCGCATTCCAGGATGTCGAGGATGCGCTGGCCACGCTGCGCTATCTGGATGAGGCCCAATCGGCGCAGGATCAGGCGGTAAAATCCGCCGCCGGGACCAGTGCGATTGCGCTGGACCGCTACATCAAAGGTGCCGCCACCTATCTCGACGTGACAACCGCCCAGGAAAGCCTTCTCCGGGACCAGCAAAGTGCCCTGTCGCTTCGGACGCAACGCCTGACAGCCAGCGTCGCGCTCGCCCGTGCGTTGGGCGGAGGGGATCCCCTCTCACGGGTCGATAGACGCCGATGAGCGGCTTTTGGAATCCCGACAATGTCTTGACTGTGCCGCGCCCTTTTGCCGTTCCCCGATACTTGCGGCAGGGGCATTGAGATGCCGTCGTGCTGGACCGGATGCTGCCCGACTTGAACGGCCTGTCGGGTGAAGGACCGGAGCGAGGAGCTGGCGAGCGGCGCGGACGGTTATCTCGCCAAGTCGTCCGACATGGGACGACCGCGCCAACCGGATCACCGCGATCAGACGGCGGGGCACCGCCAACGGCGAGGCCCCGCGTCCCCGGCATCAGGTCGAGCGCGACGGGCGTCGACGCTTATCGCGCGGCGGGTGCCGTGCGGGCCATCGGCGGCACCGGGCGGCCGCCGTTCAGGTCCGCGCCGTTATTGGCGTCGGTGGGGGTCGGCTGCATCATGGCGCGCATCTGCCACTGATATTTGTCGATCGCGTGCTGCACTTCCTGCAACAGGTTCGAGGTGGTGGGGTCGCCATCCTCGCTGGCCTTGATGCCCTGGCCGACCTCGTCGCTGACCACGCGGTAGTTGGTCGCGAACCAGCCGATCACCTGCGCATCGTCGATGAAGCCGCCCGGCATTTCCGGCACGCGGCTGGTGCGCACGATGGTGTTGGCGCGACCATCCGCAGAGGCGCCGATGGCGAGCAGCCGCTCGGCCACTTCGTCGGCATATTTGGCGACGCCGTCATGATGGTCCTGCAACAGCTCGTGCAGTGGGTAGAACAGCGTGCCCGACACATTCCAATGCGCCTGCTTGGTCTGGAGCTGAAGTTGCTGGAGTTCGATCAGCGTCTGCTGAAGCGCCATGATTGAGGCACGCTGGGCCTCGCCCTGCGGGCCGCCATGCGGCTGGCTGGACAAGCTGTTTTGCGGAAATCCGTTGCCCGTCTGGGTGTCGCCCGTCTGGGCGAAAGCGGGCGCGGCAAAGAGGCACGCGACCAGCGCGAGCGAAGCGTAACGCATCGTTCCTGTTCCTTCGATAAGGGGCTCAGCCGGGGGAATGAACTTCGGCTCAGGCCGTTGATCGGCGGACGGTGAACGCGACCATCGGGATAGGGTTCTATAAATTTATGTTTATTTTGTTGCCCCCGGGCAGATGATCGAAACGGCACTGCCATAGGCCGCAAAGGCGAGGCCGAAGCCGTGGAGATCGGCGATCGCCTTGACCAGCGGCAGGCCCAGTCCCACCCCCGGCTGATCGGCGCGCCCGCGATAGAAGCGTTGCAGCACCAGCGCCCTCTCCGCCGGGGGGACACCGATACCGCCATCGGCCACGCTCAGCGTGATGTCGCCCCCCTGCACCCCAAGGGTGACGCGCACCTCGCCACCGACCGGCCCGAACTTCATCGCATTGTCGATCAGGTTCGACACCGCCTCGATCAACAGGCTGGCATCGCCATCGACCGGCGGCACCGGCTCGGTGGCATAGGACAGGGTGATGCCGCGATCCTCCGCGGTCGGGTGGTGCAGATCGCACGCATCCTCGACCAGCCGGGCCAGATCGACAGGCGCGAAGCGGCTGCGGCGGGCATGATCCTCCAGCTCGCGGATGCGCAGCAGCGCCGCGATGATGCCCAGCAGCTTGTCGACATCGGCCAGCGTCGCCTCGGCGGTCGCGGCAAAGGCGTCGCACTCGCGATCGTCGCGCATCCCCCGCTCGACCCGTGCGCGCAGCCGCGTCAGGGGCGTGCGCAGCTGGTGCGCGATATCGTCGCCGATCCCGCGCATATCGCCGACCAGCAGCTGGAGCCGGTCGAGCATCAGGTTGATGTCGGCGCACAGCAGCCCGAAACTATCGGGATCGCCCGGCACCGGCAGCCGCCCGGACAGGTCGCCCGCCATGATCCGCTCGGTCAGGCGGCGAACCGCATCGACCTGCCGCGCCGCGCGCCGCCCGGCGATCAGCCCGAAGACCAGCGCCATCAGGATCCCCGGCACCAGCCCGACGAGCAGCGACTGGCCGACCAGCCGCATCGACGCCACCGTATCGTCCAGATCGACGCCGATCAGCAGGCGCGTACCGTCCGGCATGGCGCAGAGCTGCACTCGCGCCTCGTCGCTTTGTTTGCCCGGCAATTCGGTGGGGACAACGGTGGCGACGAACGACCCGCCGGTCGGCGCGCCTGGCGGCAGGTGTGCGACATTGCCGGCGATCCGCCGCCCGTCCGCATCGAACAGCGCCAGGAACAGGTCGCGGTGCAGATCGCGGTCCAGCTTCTCGCGCAGTTCCTCGGGCCGCTCCTCCGCCGGGGTCAGGCGAAAGAAGGTGCAGTCGTCGCTCAACTGATGCTCGATCTCGCGCCGGTGATTGTCATGCGCCAGCACCCAGAAGACCGCCGCCAGCGCCAGCGATTGCAGGACCAGCATCGCCGCCAGCGCGCTGCCCCAGCGCCAGGTCGCCCGCGCGCGCGGATCAGTGGGGAAGATCGAAGACATAACCCTGCCCCCGCACGTTGCGGATCAGCTGCGCCTCGCCCTCGCCGTCCACCTTGCGGCGCAGGCGGCCCATATGGACGTCGACGACATTGGTATTGGGCTCGAAACTATAGCCCCAGACGTCCTGGAGCAGCATCGAGCGGGTGATGATCCGCCCCGGCCGCCGCACCATATAATCGAGCAGCTTCAGCTCGCGCGGCAACAGCGCCAGATCGCGCCCGGCGCGGGTGGCGCTGCCCGCCAGCAGGTCGAGGTCGAGCGGCCCCGCGATCAGCCGCGTCTCGCGCGTGTCGTTGGGACGGCGCAGCAGCGCCTCGACCCGAGCGATCAGTTCGACCAGTGCGAACGGCTTGGGCAGATAGTCGTCGCCCCCCGCGCGCAGGCCGCGCACCCGGTCGTCCAGGCTGCCCAGCGCGCTCAGCACCAGTGCGGGCGTATGCTGCCCTCGCGCGCGCAGATCGGACAGCAGCGCAAGCCCCTCGCCGTCGGGCAGCTGCCGGTCGAGGATCAGCAGGTCGAAATCCGCGCCGTCGACGAGGGCGGCCGCCGAGCCGAGACTGGCGGCATGGCACACCTCATGCCCGGCGGCGCACAGCTCCAGCTGGATCTCCTCCGCCGTGCCCGCATCATCCTCGATCACCAATATCCGCGTCATGTCACCGTGATCGCAACAGAGAGCGGACGTCGTCAATGAAATTACGATTTAGTATTGATAGTCATTACGAACAAAAGGCTGTAAGCAGCCCAAATATCTCCGCCAGCAATCCCTAAATCGCTATTTAGTCGACGCGGCGCGACGAACTCGTCTAGCGCGACGGCATCGAATACCGCGCAGGGGATGACATGCGGATCAGGGCTTTGGCAGGACTGGCGGCGACGGTGATCGCCGCGCCCGCAGCGGCGCAGCAGCAGGCGATGACGCTCGACGCGCTGGTTCAGAACGTCGTCGCAGGCAATCCCGAGCGCCAATTCTACCAGCGCCAGATCGAGACGGCGGGCGTCGAGCGCGAGGCGGCGGGCCGCTGGGCCGACCCGGAAGCGGTGGTCGAGTTCGGCCAGCGCCGCGCGCAGGACCCGACCAGCGGCGCGGTCACCGGCGAGGGCATGACCTATGCCGTGTCGGTCGTCCAGCCGATCGAGTTCGGCGGGCGCATCGCACTGCGCCGCGCGATCGCCGACGGGCAGGTCGGGCTGGCGCGGATCGGGTTGCAGCAGTTCGACGCGACGCTGACCGCCCGCGCCCGTTCGCTGGGCTACGGCCTGTTCGCGGCGGATGAGAAAGCCGCCGCCGCACGCGAGGTCGCGGGGCGGATGCGCACGCTGGCCCGCGTGATCGTCGCACGCGATCCGGCGGGCCCCTCGCCGCAGCTGGAGGCTGCCTCGCTCCAGGCCAGCGCGATCAGCGCCGAGCGGACGGCGGCGGCGGCAGATGCCGAGGCGAACTCAATCCTCTACGAACTCAATCAGCTGCGCGGCGCCCCCTTTGCCGCGCGCATCCGCATCATGCGGCCCGACATGTCGCTACCCGCCCTGCCCTCAGGGCAAGTGCTAGCCGACCGGGCTAGCGAGAATAATTTCGAGCTGAAGGCCCTTCGCGCGCAATTCGCCCAGCAGGGACTTCGCGTCGATCTGGCGCGTAAAAGCCGCATCCCGACGGTCAGCGTCGGCCCCTATTACGACCGCGCCCGCTCCGACATTCGCGAGACAAATTACGGTGTTCGCCTGTCCACCACCATCCCGCTGTGGAACCGCCAGGCGGGCGATGTCGCGATCGAACAGGGCAAGCAGGCGCAGGCCAATGCGACGCTCATCAACGCCGAACGGCGGATCGCACGCGACGTGTTCGATCAGGCGGCGCAATATGAGGCCAAGCGCGAGGCGCTGGCCAAATGGGACGCCAACTCGCCGCAGCGTTTCGCGCAGGCCGCCGCCGATGCCGACCGCAACTATCGCCTCGGCGCGATCCCGCTGACCACCTACACCCAGATCCAGCAATCCTATGTCGAGGCGGTCAACGCCGTGCTCGACACGCGGCGCGAGGCGCTGGAGGCGTTGCTCCAGCTTCGCGCGCTCAATGGCGGGGCAGCGCTGGCCCGATGAAGCGCTGGCTCGATCTCGTTACCCGCCACCGGCTGGGCGTCGCGCTGGTCGCGGCGCTGATCGCCGCGATCGGGCTATGGTCCTTCGCCAATCTCCAGATCGACGCCATCCCCGACATCACCGGGGTTCAGGTGCAGATCAACACCACGGTCCCGGCCCTCGCGCCCGAAGAGATCGAGCGGCTGGTGACCCTGCCCATCGAGCGCGCCATGGGCGGTCAGCCGGGGCTGGACCAGACACGCTCGCTGACCAAGACTGGCCTGTCGCAGGTCACGCTTCTCTATAAAGACGGCACCGACCAGTTGAAGGCACGCCAGCTCGTCACCGAACGGCTGGCGGCGGTGCGCGACCAGCTGCCGCCGGGCAGCACGCCGCAGCTGGCGCCGATCACCACCGGGCTGGGCGAAATCTTCTATTATACGCTCGAATGGCGAAAGCCGCCGCCGGGACTGGACGCGCAGGGCCAGCTGATGGCGCTGTACGAGGCGCAGGAATATACCGTGCGCCCGATGCTCCGTGCCGTGGCGGGGGTCGCCGACGTCAACTCGAACGGCGGGCTGGAGGAGCAATATGTCGTCGAGCCCGATCCCGTCCGGCTGACGATGCACGGCGTCACCGCGGGCGAGCTGGCCGCGGCGGTCGCCAAGAATGTCGAAAATGCGGGCGGCGGCATCATCCGGCGCGGGCCCGAACGCTTCACCGTGCGCACCGATGCCCGCGTGATGACCGCCGAGCAGATCGCCGCCATCCCGGTCAAGTTCGCCGGCGGCGTCCTGCCGCTGCAGGTCCGCGACCTCGCGCGCATCGTCACCGGCGCCGCCCCGCGTCAGGGAGCCGCGACCCAGAATGGCCGCGAGACGGTGCTGGGCACGGTCATGATGCTGGTCGGGCAGAACAGCAGGGAGACGGCGCTCCGTGTTCAGGATGCGCTCCCCGAAATCTCCGCCGCCTTGCCCAAGGGCATGGTGATCGACCGGCAATATAGCCGCGCCGATCTGGTCGATCAGACGATCCATACCGTCGAGCGCAATCTCGGCGAAGGCGCGCTGCTGGTCGCGATCGTCCTGTTGTTCGTGATGGGCAACTGGCGCGCCGCGTTGATCGTCGCACTCGTCATCCCGCTCGCCTTTCTGGTGACAGTCAGCGGGATGCACGCCATCGGCCTGTCGGGCAATCTGATGAGCCTGGGCGCGCTCGACTTCGGCCTGATCGTCGACGGCTCGATCGTGGTGGTCGAGAACAGCCTGCGCCTGCTCGCCCTGCGAAGGGCCGAGAAGGGCGAGG
>DXIH01000184.1 GCA_019112965.1 Candidatus Sphingomonas excrementigallinarum
AGCGGCTGCGCAAGAACCGCATCCTGATCGACGGCAATGTCGGCGAAGAGGGCATCCTGCTCCAGATCTTCACCGAGAATATGGTCGGCCCGATCTTCTTCGAGATCATTCAGCGCAAGGGCAATGAAGGCTTCGGCAACGGCAATTTCCAGGCGTTGTTCGAAAGCATCGAGCTGGATCAGATCCGGCGCGGCGTGATTACCGTCGACGCCTGACTGCTACGGCCAAAACCCATTCCTCCCCTGTAAGGGGAGGGGGACCATGCGCAGCATGGTGGAGGGGTGTCCCCCTCTCGATAGCGGGACACCCCTCCGTCAGCGCTACGCGCTGCCACCTTCCCTGCCAGGGGAGGAAGAGGGTGCGAAAAGAGGTGAGGACCATGAACGAGGCAACAAATCCGAGCTACATCCCCGGCTTCGGCAACCACGTCGCGACCGAGGCGGTCGCCGGTGCCCTCCCCATCGGCCGCAACTCGCCGCAGCGCCCGGCTTTTGGCCTTTACGCGGAGCAGCTCTCCGGCACCGCCTTCACCGCGCCGCGCCATGAGAACCGGCGCTCCTGGCTCTACCGCCTGCGCCCGACCGCCGAGCATCCGCCCTACGAGCCCTATACCGGCGCGGCGCGTTTTGCCCCTGGCACCAGCCGCGCCCCCCTGCCCCCCAATCGCCTGCGCTGGGACCCGACACCGATGACGCCGCCGGGCACCGATTGGATCGACGGGATGACGACGATGCTCGCCAACCGCGATCCGGCGGACTTGGAGGGCGTTGCGGTCCATGTCTATGCCTGCAATCGCAGCATGGAGCGGGTGTTCGTCGATGCGGACGGAGAGCTGGTCTTCCTGCCGCAATCCGGCCGCCTCACCATCCTGACCGAACTGGGTCGCATCGATATCGCGCCGGGCCAGATCGCGCTGGTCCCGCGCGGCGTGCGGTTCCGCGTCGAACTGCCCGATGGCGAAGCGGCAGGCTATGTCACGGAAAACCACGGCAGCCTGTTCCGCCTGCCCGATCTTGGCCCGATCGGCGCCAACGGGCTGGGCAATCCGCGCGATTTCGAGACGCCGGTCGCGTGGTTCGAGGATCGCGACGAACCGACCCAGGTCGTACAGAAATTCCTCGGCTCGCTCTGGACGATGACGCTCGACCACAGCCCGCTTGACGTCGTCGCCTGGCACGGCAATCTCGCGCCGTGGCGTTATGATCTGTCGCATTTCAACACGGTCAACACGGTCAGCTTCGACCATCCCGATCCGTCGATTTTCACGCTGCTGACCTCGCCCAGCGACGTGCCGGGCCGGGCGAACGCCGACCTCGTCCTGTTCCCGCCCCGCTGGATGGTGGCGGAGGACACGTTCCGGCCGCCCTGGTTCCACCGCAACGTCATGTCGGAGGCGATGGGCCTTATCACCGGCGCATACGACGCCAAGGCGGAGGGCTTCCGCCCCGGCGGGCTATCGCTGCACAATTTAATGGCTGGACACGGCCCCGACCTCGCCAGCTGGCAGGGGGCGAGCAACGCCGACCTCAAGCCGCACCGGATCGAGGGCACCATGGCGTTCATGGTGGAGAGCTGCTGGCCCTATCGCCCGACGGCGCACGCGCTATCCCACGCGCAGCTCGATTACGACGCGGTGTGGAAGGACTTCCCCAAGGCCAAACTGCCATGAGCCTGACGCTCCATGGCTATTGGCGGTCGAGTGCGGCCTATCGCGTGCGGCTTGCCCTGGCGCTGAAAGGCTTATCCTATGACAGCGTCGTGCACGACCTGCGCACCGGCGCACAGCGTGCGCCCGACTATCGTACGCTCCAGCCACAGGGGCTGGTGCCGGTGCTGGACGGTCCCGATGGCCCGCTGATCCAGAGCCCCGCCATCCTCGAATGGCTGGAGGAGCGCTATCCCAATCCCCCATTGCTGCCCGCCGAGGGCGCCGGGCGCGCCGTGGTACGGGCCATGGCCGCAATTGTGGCGTGCGACATCCACCCGATCAACAACTTGCGCGTCCTGACCATGCTGCGTCAGGACATGGGGGCGGACGATGTCGCGATCGGCCGCTGGATCGGGCATTGGGTCCGGGAGGGCTTTGCCGCACTGGAAACGCTGATCGAACGGCATGGCGCGGGCTATGCCTATGGCGATACCCCGACCCTCGCCGACTGTCATATCCTGCCGCAGGTCTATAATGCGGAGCGTTTCCAGGTCGACCTTTCCGCCTTTCCCCGGCTGGTCGCGGCCGCCACACGGCTTCGCGACCGCACGCCCGAGGCGGCTCCCGAAATGCAGGGCGACGCGGCATGAGCGACGAACGCCTGACCGCCACGCCCGCCGGGATCACGTTAGGCCCGCTCGATGCCATCGCGGACGGCGCAGCGCGAAACTTCGTGCTTCAGATGCGGGCGGGCCGGTTCCACGGCTTCGTCGTCCGGCGCGGCGAGGCGGTTCACGGCTATGTCGACCGCTGCCCGCACATGGGGCTGCCGCTGGCCCAGCAGCTCGACGCCTATCTCACACCCAATGGGGACCGGATCGCCTGTTCCTGGCACGGTGCGATCTTCGACGTGGCGGACGGCCAGTGCCTGGGCGGCCCGTGCATGGGACAGCGGCTGACACCCTGGCCGGTAACGGTGCGCGGCGGGGCGATCGTCACGGCCTGACGGCCGTCACCTCCGCATGGGCGATGGATTCCAGCCGCCCGATAAGTCGCGGCTCCAGCCCCAGGTCGATTCCCGCCTTCTCCTGCTCGCCCAGCCGCCGTACGTCGAACCCGGTGATTTTCCCGAAGACGACCAACGCCTCCAGATAATAGCCCGCCGCGCTGGCGTGAT
Organism: Candidatus Sphingomonas excrementigallinarum; assembly: GCA_019112965.1. GTDB lineage: Bacteria > Pseudomonadota > Alphaproteobacteria > Sphingomonadales > Sphingomonadaceae > Sphingomonas > Sphingomonas excrementigallinarum. The sequence goes on from DXIH01000184.1 coordinate 2,826, forward strand.
ACTGGTCCCAGGTCCAAAGGTCGACCTGACCGAAAGCGGTCCCGTCATAGGGGTTGGGGTCCGCGACCCGTTCCGCCCAGGCGCGGTTCCACGCCTGCCCGACCGGGATCGTGCCTGAGATTTCGGGGTAGCGCCGAACGGCATAGGCGTTGGCCGCTGCCAGATCGTCCGCCATCGCGGCGATCGGCCTGCCTCGCCACGGACTGGCCGTGCGATAGGTAAGGTCCGCGCGGCTCCATGTGGACACCAGTTCCACGCGGACGCGCGGATTGGCCCGCCGCAGCATCGCGGTCAGCAGCCCGGCCGCCTCCGCATGACGGGTCGGATCGCCCGGCCGCTGGGCATCGAGTGTGCTATAGCCTTGCAGGACGACCACGTCCCAGCGCCGGTCTATCTCCTTGCGCTTCTGCTCATAATGGTAGGCGAGATCTCGACCGCCCGCCGTTTCCAGGCTGACCTGCCAGTCCTGCCCCGCCTCCTCGGCAAAGGTCTTGAAGAGCGCAGGCACGCCGCCAATGCCTTCGCGGTTCAGGTCGCGGACCAGATCGGGACGATAGCGCATGACCGGGGAATGCGCGCCGAAGGTGAAGCTGTTGCCGACGAAGAGGATCGACTCGGCCGCGACCGGCGTCGCCACCATCGATGCCAATGCCGTCAGGCTCCACCATTGAAACCGCCCGATCATGCCCATTCCCCTGTTCGTCATCACCGCCCCCTTTGACGGAAGCCTCCACCCTGTCGCAACCCGTCTGTTGATTACCTTAGCCATATACCCTATACCCCTATGCATTATGGCACATGTGACGACCAGCAAGGAAAAGATCATCGCACGCGTTCGGCGGATCGCGGGGCAGGTTGCCGCGATCGAACGCTCCGTCACGGCCGACGCCGACTGCGCGGAGACGCTGCATCTCGTCGCCGCAGTGCGTGGTGCGGTGGCGGGTCTGATGGACGAGCTCGTCGAGGATCATCTGCACGCCCATGTCGCGGCGCCCGGCCTGTCGGACGAGGAACGCACCGCCGCCGCCACCGAGCTTGCCAAGCTGCTCCGCCGCCATTTCCGTTGAAGATCGCCGACGAAGGACGTTTCGCCGTGAACACGCACAGCCACGACTATCTGGGCCACGCCCATGACGAGAATGCGCGCCGCACCCGACTGGTCGTGTGGCTTTCAACGGGCATGATGGTCGGTGAGATCGTCGCGGGCTATCTCACCGGGTCGATGGCGCTGCTTGCCGATGGCTTCCACATGGCGACCCATGTCGGGGCGCTCGGGATCGCGGCCATCGCCTATTCCTATGCCAAACGCCATGTCGCCAACCCGCGCTACAGCTGGGGCACCGGCAAGGTCGGCGAACTGGCCGGGTTCGGATCGGCGATGGTGCTGGGGCTGGTGTCGCTCGGCATCGCATACGAGTCGATCATGCGGCTCGCCGATCCGCATGCGGTCGCGTTCGGCGACGCGATTTTCGTCGCGGTGCTGGGCCTGCTGGTGAACGTCGCCAGCGCCTGGTTGCTCGGGCACGGGCATAGTCACGGGCACGATCACGGACATAGCCATGGGCACGATCATCACGACCATTCGCATGACCGCTATGGCGGCGATACCAATATGCGGGCGGCCTATATCCATGTCCTGGCCGATGCCTTGACCTCGGTGATGGCCATTCTGGCGCTGGTCGCGGGGCGCTATCTGGGCTGGGTCTGGCTCGACCCGGCGGTCGGCCTGCTCGGTGCGGCGGTGATCGCCAACTGGTCGGTGGGCCTGATGCGCCAGGCTTCGACCGTCCTGCTCGATGCCGCCGATCCCAAGCTCGCCGGTCAGGTTCGCGAGCAGGTGGAGGCCCCCGGCGACCTGCGCATCCACGACTTTCATATCTGGCGCATCGGCCCGACCGCGCACGCCGTGGTGCTGTCGGTCGAAGGGGTGGACACCGTGCTGACCAGCGCCGCCATCCACCAGCGGCTCAACGGCATGGCCGCGCTCGGCCACGTCACCATCGAGATTCGCTAACCCTTTATTCCGTAGGGAGTGCTAAAGAGCGCAGGATGAAAGCGCTGCAACTTCTAGCCGGAGCGATCCTCTTGGCTGCGGCGGGCGGCGGCGTGCTGCTGGCCCGCCACGCCTATCGGGACGCCGCGCCCGATGCGGTTCGCCCAGTGCCGCGTCCCGCCGCTCCGACGCCGCCGGTTCCGAAGCCCTCGCCCTCCCCGACACCAGCCCCCTTCACCGTCCGCCGCATCCTGGACATCAAAGGACCGCTGAAGCATGGCGACTTCGTATGGGACGAAAGCGGCGCGCCCACCGGGCCGATCGTCATCACCGTCGATCTGGCCGCGCAAGTCGTCTCCATCTTCCGCGATGGCTATGAGATCGGGACGGCTGCGATCATCTACGGCGCGGACAATATGCCGACCCCGCTGGGCATCTTTCCCATCCTCCAGAAGGATGCGGATCACGTCTCCAACCTCTACGACGCGCCGATGCCCTATATGCTGCGGCTGACCAACGACGGCGTCGCCATCCATGCCAGCGACGTGCGGTACGGAAACGCGACCCATGGCTGTATTGGCGTGCCCAAGGGTTTTGCCAGGAAATTGTTCGCCGCGACCCATTTGGGCGATCGGGTGATCGTGACCAACGGCAAGACCATGGCACTCGGCCAGTCGATCATCAGCTGAACGGCGGCCCAAGAAATTTGCCGCGAACCGCTTGCCAAATTCCCATGGCTTGAATAGGCAGCGTCGCATCGCGGGTGTAGCTCAATGGTAGAGCAGCAGCTTCCCAAGCTGAATACGAGGGTTCGATTCCCTTCACCCGCTCCATCGCATCGCCGATGATCGCGTCGTCTCAGACGCCGTAATATTCCCGGTACCAGGCGACGAAGCGCTTCAGCCCCTCGGCCAGTTCGACCTGTGGCGCATAGCCGGTCAGCGCGTTCAGTTTCGACACATCGGCATAGGTCGCGGTGACGTCGCCCGGCTGCATCGGCTTCATGATCTTGATCGCGTCCCGGCCCAGCGTCCGCTCCAACGTGGAGATCATGTCCATCAGCCCGACCGGCTGACTGTCGCCGATGTTCAGGATGCGGTGGCCGCCCTGTTCCGGCGGATGATCGAGCGCACCGATGATGCCGTCGACGATATCGTCGATATAGGTGAAGTCGCGCGCCATCCGGCCTTGCCCGAAAATCTCGATCGGCTCACTGCCCAGGATTTTCCGGGTGAACGAGAAATAGGCC
>DXIH01000185.1 GCA_019112965.1 Candidatus Sphingomonas excrementigallinarum
GCACGGTGCTGCATGTCGAGAGTATGATCCATGACCGCTTATGACCTCAACCTGGCGAACGACATTCGCGACGGGCAAACCATGCCCCTGGCTCACGCCGGCCGCGCGCTATCCTTTGACCAACTCGCCTCGCGCTATGACGGCAAGGCGCAAACCCTCTGGAGCGATATGCGGCCGCGGGCGCGGCCCAGTTTCAACCCCGATCTTCTGGGCGATTTCGAACGCTGGCAGGACGGGATCGTTCAGGCGGTCGATACGGGCATGCTGCCGATCCGCTATCTGGTGCTCGGGTCGCGCTTTCCGGGCGTCTTCTCGCTAGGCGGAGACCTCGAACATTTTGCTCAGGCGATCCGCGACCGCAACCGTGATGCGCTCGCCGGTTACGGCCACCGCTGCGTCCGCATCCTCTATCGCAACATGCGCGGGCTGGAGCGTCCCATCATCACGATCGGCCTTGTCGAAGGCGATGCCCTGGGCGGCGGGTTCGAGGCGCTTTTGTCCTTCCACGTCGTCATCGCCGAGCGCGGCACCAGCTTCGGCCTGCCCGAGACGATGTTCGGCCTGTTCCCCGGCATGGGGGCGCATTGCTTCCTGTCGCGGCGGCTGGGCGCGGCGCGGGCCGAACGGATGATCCTCAGCGGCCGGACCTATAGCGCGGACGAATTGTACGAGATGGGGCTGGTCCACGGCCTGGCCGAGCCGGGGGAGGGGCGTCGCATGGTCGCCGACTACATCCGCCAGAACGATCGGCGACATAGCGCGCATTGCGCCATCTACGAGGCATCGCGAGCGGTCAATCCACTGCCGCTGGATGAGCTGGAGGCGGTGGTCGATCTGTGGGCGGACGCGGCGCTGCGCCTGACCGATGGGGACCTGAAACGAATGGAGCGGTTGGTCGCCGCGCAGACCCGGTTGCGCGAAAAGGCTGGCAAATAGTCAATCGGCCTCGGGCAGGGGACGACCTTGCCCGAGGTCGTATTGGTGTGCGCCGAAAAGCCGAACCACATCCTCTTCGGGCATCGGCGCGGCGAGCAGATAGCCCTGCACGGCATCGCATCGGGTCCGGCGAAGCTGCTCGAGTTGTTCGTGCGTCTCCACCCCCTCGGCGACCGTCTTCATGCCCAGTTTGGCGGCAAGCTCCACGATCGTCTGCACGATCGCGATCGAGGCGGGATTATGCTCAAGGTCGAGGACGAAGGAACGATCGATCTTGAGCGTCTGGAACGGGAATTGAGTCAGATAGCTGAGCGAGGAATAGCCCGTCCCGAAATCGTCGAGCGTGGTGCACACATGGATCCGGTTCAGCGCGGCCAGGGCGGCCACCGAGCGCTCCACATCGTCGAGAAGCACGGTTTCCGTCACCTCGAGCGTCAGCCGCCGCGCGGGCAGGGCACTGGCCCGGAGCGCGCTTTCCACCGTGGCGGTAAGGTCGGGCATGCGAAGCTGCACCGGGGAGAGATTGACGGCGATCGTCGCCTCGGACGGCCAACGGCTCGCCACTTGACAGGCTTGATGCAGCACCCAGGCGCCGATGGGTACGATCAGACCGTTCTCCTCGGCGATCGGAATGAACTCAGCAGGAGAGATCGGGCCGAATTGCGGGCTGGTCCAACGCAGCAAGGCTTCGCACGACGTGATGCTGCCGTGCGCCAGGCGAAAGATCGGCTGGAACAGCAGGTGGAATTCCCCCCTTTCCAGGGCGCCGTTCATCGCCGCAGCGAGTTGGCGGCGGCGCTCGATCTTTTCGTCCATGATCGGCTCGTAGAATGCCACCTGGCCCCGACCGCTCTCCTTGGCGCGATAGAGGGCGAGATCGGCATTCTTGAGCAACGTATCGGCATCGCGGCCATCCGCAGGGGCAATGGCGACACCGATCGAGGTCGTCGTATGCAGGATATGCCCATTATAGGCCACCGGCTCACGCACCAGATCGAGAATGGCCGCGCCGATCCTGTCGGCGGTTTCGTGCTGCGCGACGTGGCAGAGGACGGCAAATTCGTCGCCTCCCAGCCGGGCAACGATACCGCGATCGCCGAATTGTTCGGTCAGCCGCCCGGCGACCGCGATCAGCAGCGCATTGCCCGCCAGATGCCCGAAGGAATCGTTGACCTCCTTGAAGCGGTCGAGGTCGAGCCATAGCAGCGCCAGCTTCTGCCCGGATGCCGACAATCGTTGCAGCCGTTGCTCGAATTGCTCACGAAAGGCGGTGCGGTTGGCGACGCCGGTCAGGTCGTCGCGTCGCGCCATTTGCGCGTGATGCTCGGCCAGCGCCGTCTTCTCTTCCGAGGCGACGGTGGCGCGTAGGATTGCCGCATAGGTCTGTTGCGTGATGTCCATCATGGCAACGACGAAAAACAGGATGACCGCCGCCATCAAAGCCTTGAGCGGTTCGAGCGGGATCAACAGCCCCACGGCCAGCGGCAGCGAGGCGCAGCAAAGCTGCGACAGGGCGATCAGCGGTCGCCCGGCATTGCGCCCCGCTATCCCGGCGGCATAGCCAATGGCGGTCGTCACCGACAGCAGGTGCAGTACGTCATCCTGCGTCCTGACCAGGGTCAGCAGCCCGAATACGCCCAGAAGGGTGGAATAGCTGAGCGCGCCGACGCGATAGCCCCGCTCCTGATCCGGCACCGTGACGGAATGACGCATGCGCAGCGTATCGATGATACGGATCAGCCCGACCAGCCCGACAGCGGCAGCGCAGAGGATCAGCCAGTGGTCGCCGCTGGAAATCGCCACGACCACCGCGATCGCACTGCTCGTCAACGCTCCGATGACCAGCGAACGCGGAGAGGCATAGAGCGATTCCACCAGAACCGCCCGGACCCGCGAGGAGATCTGGCCATCGACCTGGCGCAATCGCTGCATTCGGCTGATTATGCGTTTCATATCAATCTCCTGAGCGATGACTATCCCATCTGCTCGGGCTGTCGATAGGGCTATGCCAGCTTTCCAGGCGCGCCGACCGTCATATCGCTATCATGCAGGGCGGGGCGAAGGTGGATAAGGGTTGGATGTGACGGTGCGGTGCAATAAAAACGACAGGAACGTGAAAAATGTTGTTGACCGCCTGGGAGCCTCGGCCTAGAGGGGTTTCACCGCAGCGGTGGTCGCCACAACGACTTACCGGTTGCAGCTACGACAGACTGGCACGCTGGACGCCCTGGGAACGGGGAG
>DXIH01000017.1 GCA_019112965.1 Candidatus Sphingomonas excrementigallinarum
CCCCTCCCCTGAAGGGGAGGGGTGAGTTAGTCTCATGTCATCATGCTCTAATTCGCAGCGCGCTCTTCCTTGAGCGCCGCGGCGCACAAGCGACGATCGGCCCGGCTGAGCGGCAGGCTATCCGACCGACGGCAACGATCTGCGGCCACCTCCGACGGGATCATGTCGAGCGGTTCGGGAGACGCATCGCGGCGGGCGATGACCCGCCCCAGCTTGTCCAGATAGACGCCCCAGTTCTTGTCGGTACCGTGTTGGCCGACCAGCGGCAGCGCCGCCTTGCGCATCGCCTCCGCACCGGCAAAATCGCTCATCTGGCGCAGCTGGTTGGCAGCCCGCGCGGTCAGCCAGAGTCGATCCGCGACACTGGTGTCGGCGGGCAGGGCGTGGACGCGCGCGACGAATTCCCGCGCGTAGCGCTGGCGTCGTGCCGCATTGGCGGGATCGTCGGGGCCATCATTGGCCCCCGGCGTCGTGGCCCATAAGGCCTGGTGCAACCACCCCAGTGCATCCCCTTCCGGCCGACCCAACCGCGTCGCAAGCCAGGAGGCGCGGTAATGCTGTCCTTCGCCATCCGCGACCAGCTTGGCATAGTCGGGCGAAGCGATCAGAGTCGCCAGCGCCGCCTGTTCCGCATCGGAAAAATCATCGAACACCACTAGGTGATTGCCGGGGCATTCGGGCAGGGGGAAGGGGAAGGGCATATAGCTGAAGGGCCGCCCGTCGGGCCGCTCGCCATAAGTGGAATACATGGTCGCCTGCCATGCGGAAAAGGCCTCCCCGCCGACCGGGCAGGTCATGGGCCTGCCGCTGCCGTGCAGCGGTGGGGGTGGGGGCGGTTCTGCGGGCGGAACCGCCTGCGCCTGTAACAAGGCCCATGCGAAGATCGTCATCATATCGTCAGCCCCCATCGGTTCGATGCAACCTATCCCATGGCGTCGCACCCGACTATGTTCGTCGGCAGGGTCGTGACGAAGATATCCGGCACCATGCCGAACCCGCGACCATGAGTGGAGGATGCCCGCATGACTGATATCCCCCCGACCGATTCGCTGCGCGACCGCGCCGTCCGGATCTATGATGCCTTCACCCACGAGCATCACGATCGCCGTACCCTGCTTCGCCAGATGACCGCGCTCGCCGGATCGGTCGCCGCCGCAGAGGCGCTGATCCTCGGCATATCCGCCAGCCCGGCCGCCGCGGTGTTGACCGACCCGCATGACGCCCGGCTGCGCATCGATCGCCATGAGGGAATGGAGGCCGGTGCCCGCTCGGCGGCGTATCTGGCCAGTCCCAAGGGCATGAAGAAGCGGCTCGGCACGGTGCTGGTCATCCACGAGAATCGGGGGCTGACTCCGCATATCGAGGATGTCACGCGGCGCGTGGCGCTGGCGGGTTTCCACGCCATCGCCCCCGATCTGCTTGCTCCGCAGGGCGGCACGCCAGCCGATGAGGACCGCGCGCGCACGCTGATCGGGACGCTGGATTATGATCTGGCGCTGGCCCAAGCGCGGGCGATGATGGCCCATGCCGCCGCTCAAAAGGCGGGAACCGGCCGGGTCGGTGCGGTCGGTTTCTGCTGGGGCGGGGCGTTCGTCAATCGGTTGGCGGTGGCAGCGGGCCCGGCGCTTTCGTCGGGCGTGGCCTATTACGGCCCGGCCCCGAACCCCGGCGAGGCGGTCAGGGTCCGGTCGCCCCTGATGCTCCATTATGCGGGCAAGGATGCGCGGGTGAACGCAACCGGCGAGCCCTGGGTCGCGGCGCTGAAGGCGGCAGGGCGTCCGGTCGAGGCGTTCACCTATCCGGGCGTCGACCATGCCTTCAACAATGATAGCTCGGCCGAACGCTATAACGCGGCGGCGGCGACCCAGGCCTGGGCACGGACGATCGCTTTTCTGCACCGCCATCTCGACCGCGCCTGAGCCCATTTCCGCCATTGCCCACGGAGCCCCCGATGACCGCCGACCTGACGCTGTACACCAACCCCCAGTCGCGTGGTCGCATCGCGCGCTGGATGCTGGAGGAAACCGGGGCGACCTATGAATCGGTCGTGCTGGATTACGGGACGACAATGATCGCGCCCGAATATCGCGCGATCAATCCTATGATGAAGGTACCGGCCATCGTGCATCTGGGGCAGGTGGTGACGGAGACGGCGGCGATCTGTGCCTATCTGGCCGAAGTTTTTCCCGATGCCGAGCTGGCACCGCTTCCGCAGGAGCAGGCGCGTTATTATCGCTGGCTGTTCTTCGCGGCGGGGCCGTTGGAGGCGGCGATCACCAACCGGGCGCTGGGCGTGACCCCGACGACCGAACAACAGCGTATGGCGGGCTATGGCGATTTCGACCGGGCCGTGGGCGTGATCGACGCGGCGGTGGCGGAGCAGCCCTATATCGCGGGAGAGCGCTTTACGGCGGCGGACGTCTATCTGGGATCACAGCTGATGTGGTTCACCCAGTTCGGGCTGGTTCCCAGGACCGATGCGATCATGGCCTATATCGGTCGCTTGCGGGATCGCCCGGCGCATCGACGCGCCACTGCGCTGGACGACGGGAAGGGCGACGAGGTGGCCTGAAGGATCAGGCCGTCGGGGCCTCTTCGGCACGCTGGTGCGCGGCGCGCAATATCTCCAGTCCGGCGGCGATGTGATTGCCCGCCAGCGGCTGGTTCAGCGCATCGGCGCCGTCCATCGCGGCCTGCGCATAGGCGATCACCTGTTCGAAGGTCACACGCTGCTCACTCATACTAGTTCCACTCATCTCACTTGCCTTTATCGCGCTGCCTTAACGACTTGGCTGGAAGGCCCTGTTAAATCGCGATAACTTTTCACGCGATATACAAATCATTGCAAAATGGTCATGTTAGCCCCCCCGGTGAGACACCGGGGGGGGCGTTCCCGGCGTCAGCGCATCAGGACCAGTTCTTCCGACATGGTCGGGTGCAGCGCGACGGTGGCGTCGAATTGCGCCTTGGTCAGCCCGGCCTTCACCGCGATCGCGGCGGCCTGGAGGATTTCGGGCACATCGGGGCCGATCATGTGCAGCCCGACGACGCGGCCGGTGTCGCCGTCGCACACCATCTTGTAGAGCGCGCGCTCCTCGCGGCCTGCCAGCACATTCTTCATCGGGCGGAAGTCGGAGGTATAGACCTGCACCGATCCCAGCGTCTGGCGCGCCTGCGCCTCGGTCATGCCGACACCCGCCATCGGCGGATGGCTGAACACGGCGGCGGGGATGCAGTCGTAATCGACGCGGGTCGGCTTGGCGCCGAACACCGTGTCGGCAAAGGCCTGTCCCTCGCGGATCGCGACGGGGGTCAGCTGGACCCGGTTGGTCACGTCGCCGACCGCATAGATGCTGGGGCAGGTCGAGCGATTCTCGTCGTCCACCTTGACCGCGCCGTGATCGTCCAGCTCGACGCCCGCCGTCTCCAGCCCCAGGCCGTGGGTGTTGGGCAGGCGGCCGGTCGCGAACATCACCAGGTCGACGATCATCGGCTCGTGATTGGACATGGACACCTTCAGGCAGCCATCGTCCATCTTCTCGATCCCCTCGAACGTCGCGTCGAAGCGGAACTCGATCCCCTTCATCATCGAAATCTGGAGCAGCCGGTCGCGGATCGTCAGGTCGTATCCGCGAAGGATGTCCTTGCTGCGGTTGATGAGGGTAACGTGCGCGCCGAACTGGTGGAACACGCCCGCAAACTCGTTGGCGATATAGCCCGCGCCCGCGATCAGGACACGCTTGGGAATTGAATCGAGATGGAACGCCTCGTTGGAGGTGATGCCATGCTCGTGACCGGGGCAGGAGGGAACGGCCGGGTGCGCGCCGACCGCGATCAGGATCTTGTCGGCAGTCTTCTCCGTCCCATCGGCCAGGCGGACGCTGTGCGGGACGGTGACGACGGCGCGCTGGCCGATGATCTCGACATTGTGGCTCTCCAGCGTCTTCTTATAGGCGCCGTTCAGCCGGTCGACCTCTGACAGGACATTGTCGCGCAGGGTCGTCCATGAGAATTCGCACTCGCTCGGCACCTGCCAGCCGAAGCGGCGCGCGTCCTTCAGGTCCTCGGCAAAATGCGCGCCGTAGACAAGCAGCTTCTTCGGCACGCAGCCGCGAATGACGCAGGTGCCGCCGACCCGGTACTCCTCGGCCACCGCCACGCGTGCGCCATGCGCCGCCGCGACCCGCGATGCGCGCGTACCGCCCGAGCCCGCCCCGATGACGAACAGGTCATAGTCATAGTCAGCCATGGGAACGGTTTCTCCGGGGGATTGGGGCGGCAGGTCCGCCTAAAAGCACAACGGGGGACACCGAGCCAAGTTCAGTGTCCCCCTGACAGTGATCGATATTTCAAATCCTCCCCGGCACGGGGAGGTGGCAGCGCGAAGCGCTGACGGAGGGGGGCTTCCGCAAAGGTCGTTCCTCGCGGCACGCCCCCTCCACCAGCTTCGCTGGTCCCCCTCCCCGCGAGCGGGGAGGATCGGGTCAGCCAAACGCCCGCTGGATCAGGTCCTCGGTCGAGGGGTCGAACTCCTGCCCGCCCTGGTCCGCCGCCTTGGCCATTTCCTTGCCCAGCTCGACGCCGAACTGGTCGAAGCTGTTGATGCCCAGCAGCACGCCGTTCACGAACACGCGGTGCTCGTAAAAGGCGATCAGCGCGCCCAGCGTGCGCGGGTCGAGCGTGTCGAGCAGGATGGTCGAGGACGGACGATCGCCCGAATAGCTGCGCGCGGGGTCGTCGGTTTTCTTCCCCTTCATCAGCGCCGCTCCTTGCGCGAACGCATTGAGCAGCAGCTGGCGGTGATGGTCGTCGCTCAGCACGTCGCCCGGCTCGATCACCGCGATGAACTCGACGGGGACGAGGTGCGTGCCCTGGTGGAGCAGCTGGAACACCGCATGCTGCGCGTCGGTGCCGACGCCGCCCCAGGTGATCGCGGCGGTCGGGCGGCCGACCGGCTGGCCGTCGACGGTCACGCCCTTGCCGTTCGACTCCATTTCCAGCTGCTGGAGATAGGAGGGGAGAAGGCGCAGACGCTCGTCATAGGCGAAGGGCGCGCGCGTTTCGGCATGGCGGACTTGGGTGTAGTACAGGTCGGCAAAGGCGGCGAGCGCAGGCGCGTTCTGCGCCAGATCGGTCAGGCGGAAATGGCGGTCCATCTCGGCCGCGCCTTCCAGCAGTTCCTCGAACGCGTCCCAGCCCAGGCCCAGCGCAGCCGGGAAACCGATCGTCGACCAGAGCGAATAGCGGCCGCCGACCGACTCGGCGAAGGGCAGGATGCGGGTTTCGTCCACGCCCCATTCGACCGCCTTTTCGGGATTGGCGGTCAGCGCGATGACGCGGCCATAGGGGTCCTCGACACCGCTCTCGGTCATCCACTGGAGCGCCGAGGTGGCGTTCAGCATCGTCTCGGTCGTCGTGAAGGTCTTCGACGCGACGACCAGCAACGTGGCGGCGGGGTCGAAGCGCTTGAACACCTCCTCCAGCGCGACGCCGTCGACGTTCGACACGATCGCCACGTCATAGCGGTCGCTGTCGCGGCCCAGCGCGTCGACCAGCAGGTCGGGGCCGAGCGCCGAACCACCGATGCCGATGTGCAGGACATGGCGGATCGGCCCCAATGCCTCGGCCTCGATCGCGTCGATCAGCGCGCGCATCCGGGCGTGCGACTGGCGCGCCACGGCGACGCTTTCGGCCTTGCCCTCGCCACGCTCGGCGGTGTGCTCGACCGCGCGGCCCTCGGTGACGTTGACGACTTCGCCGCCGAACAGCGCATCGCGCTTGGCGGCCAGCCCCTTGGCCTTGGCGAGATCGGCGAAGGCGGCGACGGCTTCGCGCGTCAGATGCGTCTTCGACCAGTCGAAATGGATGCCCGCCACATCCAGGCTGAGCGACGCCAGCCGGTTGGGATCATTCGCAAAAAGATCGAGAAGCGGGGTCTGCGGGAGCGATTCGATCGTCGACCAGTCGGCAGCCATGATGCCTGTTCCTTCCTTGCGCGTGCCCCAGGGGGCTTCCCTTACGGCGTTAGCCAAAGCGGGCGGCCAAAGCCAAGCCTTAGATTGGTATGGTGGGGGGAAAGGGCCATCGATGGACTAAAAAGGGTGCTGCAATTTAAGCATGCGCCTATCACCACTCGGCGAGCGGTTTCATGTATCGCATGATTTCATTAGGTCTAATCTGGCCATTCGCAATTCTTCTTGCGGCATCGCGTTGAGAATATACCTGCGGGCCTGCTAGATTTTCAGCAGATTGCTCT
>DXIH01000018.1 GCA_019112965.1 Candidatus Sphingomonas excrementigallinarum
TGCTGAACAGATCATAGCCTTCGCGGAACAGCCGTCCCTTGCCCGACCACAGCGCCATCTTGCGCGCCAGGCTGTCGGGCACCTCCATGGTGCGCACCCGGTTCCAGAAGGGCGTGTCGTCGCGCCGCGTCGCCTTGTAATGCAGGATGATGAAGTCGCGCACATCCTCGTACAGGTCGTGCATCTGGCGGTTGAACTCATGGCGCTCGGCGGGATCGAAGCGTTTGTCGGGAAACAGGGCGATCAGCCGCTGGATCGCCGCCTGGACCAGATGAATGCTGGTCGATTCCAATGGCTCCAGGAAGCCGCTCGACAGGCCAAGCGCCACGACATTGCGGTTCCAGCTCTGCCGCCGCCGACCGGCGGTGAAGCGCAGGTGGCGGGGATCGCCCAGCAATTCGCCCTCCAGCCTGCCCAGCAACTGCGCCTCGGCCGCCTTGGCATCCCAATAGTCGCTGCAATAGACCAGGCCATTGCCCATCCGGTGTTGCAGCGGGATGCGCCATTGCCATCCGGACTCGCGCGCCGTGGCGCGGGTGAACGGATCGGGCTCGGCCGGGTTGGGCAGCGCGCAGGGGGCGGCAACCGCGCGATCGCAGGGCAGCCACTGGGCATAGCTCTCATAGCCGGTGCCCAGCGCCTCTTCGATCAGCAGCCCGCGAAAGCCCGAGCAGTCGATGAACAGGTCGCCTTCGATCCGCCGCCCATCGGCCAGCGTCACCGCCTCGACATAGCCGTCCTCCGGCCGCAGGTTCACCGCGTCGATCCGCCCCTCGACCCGCGTCACCCCGCCGCGCTCGGCATAGCCGCGCAGATAGCGGGCATAGAGCGAGGCGTCGAAGTGGAAGGCGTAGAACAACTCGCGGATCGGCGAGCGTGCGTCCGGCTTGGCGCGGCCGAACTTGCCCGCCTTCGCCGCCACCGCGCTCATCGACCATTCGGCAATGTCGGGCAGCGCGCGGCGGCTGCGTTCGCGTAAGTAAAGCTGGTGGAAATGTACGCCCTGCAAATCCTGCGCATGGCGACCGAAGGGGTGGATATAGCGTTCGCCCTTGGCACCCCAGTCGACGAACTCGATGCCCAGCTTGAACGTGCCGCCGGTCTTGGATAGGAAGTCGTTCTCGTCCAGCCCCAGCATCTGGTTGAAGGTGATGATCGGCGGGATCGTCGCCTCTCCGACGCCGACCGTGCCGATCTCCTCGGACTCGACCAGCGTGACCTGGGTATAGCCGTTGTTGAGCAGCCGCGCGAAGGCGGCGGCGGCCATCCATCCGGCGGTGCCGCCGCCGACGATGACGACCCGGCGGATCAGATGGTCGGAATGGGGAGTCATCGGGCAAGGCGCCTCATCTGGGCCGCGCGCCACTGCGCATGGGCCGGAACATGGGGAAGGGCGGCGGCGATCGTATCGGTCATCCGCGCCATGGCAGCATCGACTTGGGCTGCGGGGATGCCGTGGACCAAAGGATCGATGCGACGGGGAAGACAGCCTTGCCCCAGCAGGATCGCGGCCCAGCTGTCGCGGGTGAAGGTCTCTTCCTCGTAAAAGGGCAGGCGACCCCGCTCGCCGAACTGGCCGAGCGTATGGGCCAGCGACGCAGGGAGTTCGGCCTGCGCCACCGCCTGCCACATCGGTTCGGGGCGGCGGGCGGTGCGGTAATGCGCCGCGAGGAAATCGCGCACCCGCTCGGCCTCGGCCAGGGTCTGGCGGTTGAAGTCGGCGGCCTCCACCTCGGCCATGGCGGTGTCGGGCAGCATGGTGACGAGCCGGTCGATCGCGCTCAGCGCTAGATGCAGGTTGCACCATTCCAGCGGCTCGACCTGGGTGGCGGCATCACCGATCGCGATGCAGTTGCCGCGCCAGGCTTCCGGCCGCGTCCCGGGGCGGATGGTGATGGGTGCATTGGCCACCGCACCGGCACGGCCCAGCATCGCGGCGGCGTCCGCATCGGACAGATGGGCGCTGGCATAGGCGATGCCGACCTGCTCTCCGCTCGACCAGTGCCAACCCGCCGCATGGGCGGTCACGGTCGTCAGCACCGGCGCACCTTCGCCCGACCCCTGCGTGCCCAGCAAAACGCGGTCGCAGGGCAGCCACTCGCTCCAACTCTGCCACGCCTCGTCGATGCGGCCCCGCAGCAGCGCGGCGGGGCCGGTCGCATCGATATAGAGATCCGCAGTCAGGGGTGCGCCATGCTGCACCGCGATAGCGGTCACATGGCCGTGAGGATCGACCTGCACTCCGGCGATCGGATCCGTCACCTCCCGCACGCCGATATGAAGCGAAAAAGCCCGCATCATCGCCACTTGGCGGCGCAGATCGAGCGTCAGGCCATAATCATGATCGGCAAAGGGGGTGCCCGGCGACGGCGGCACGAAGCTACCCGCGCGCGCCAGTTGTGCGGCGGGGGCATAGGCGTCGAATGACGCCGCACGACCGTCCCGCGCGGCGCGTACCCAGTGCAGGTGGAAGGCCGCCGGGCCGATGGCATGGCCATAGCCGCCATAGGCATGGACATAGTCGGGCAGCCCTTCCGCCCAGCCGGAAAAGCGCGTGCCCAGCCGATAGCCCGCGCCCGTCCGAGTGATGCCGTCATCCTCGCCGATGCCCAGATCGGCGAGGAAACCGGGCAGCGAGGGCAGGGTGCAGGCGATCCGGTCGGACAGTGAGTCCCCGGCGGGCGGCATCGCCAGAAATGTGACGTCCAGAAACGGCGCGCGACGCTTCAGCGCGGCGGCGGCGCTCCAGGCGGTCAGGCCGCTGCCCGCGATGAGGACGGTCGCGATGGGCGCGCTCATGCCGCGACCATCGGACAATAGCGTTCCAGAAAGGCGCGATGATCGGGTCGTGTGGCGACATCCGCCGCGATCTCGTGGCGTAGCGAGTCGACGGCGTGCAGCAGATCGTCGGTCCCCGCCACATCCGCGCGCGGGTCGCCGCCTCCCGGCACGATGCCCTGGCCCAGATAGACCGCGATCCAGCTGGCATCCAGGAAGACGCCCTCGCGATATTTCACCACCCGTCCACGCCTGCGCCACAGATCCAGCTTCTCACCCAGGCTGTCGGGGATCGGCATGGTGCGGACATAGTTCCAGAAGGGCGAATCGTCGCGCGTCGTGGCGTGGTAATGCAGGATCAGGAAGTCGCGGATCCGGTCATATTCCAGGTCGATGACCCGGTTGAACTCGTCACGGTCGGATGCCTCCATCTCGCGGCCGGGGAACAGTTCGATCAACGCGGTGATCGCCTGTTGCACCAGATAGATGCTGGTCGACTCGAGCGGTTCCAGGAAGCCGCTGGCCAGCCCGATGGCGACGCAATTGCCGACCCAGCTGCGCCGCCGCCGCCCCGCCTTGAAGCGCAGAAGGCGCGGCTCGGCCAACTTCTCACCCTCGACCGCCTCTTCCAGCGCGCGGGCGGCCTCGGCGTCGCTGATGAAGTCGCTGGCATAGACATAGCCGTTGCCGGTGCGATGCTGGAGCGGGATGCGCCAGCGCCATCCCGCAGGCATCGCGATCGCGCTGGTATAGGGGGTGACGGCGGTCTCGGTGCGGCACGGCATGGCGACGGCGCGATCGGTCGGCAGCCATTTCGACCAGTCCTCGAACGGTTCTTCCAACGTCCGGCCCAGCAGCAGCGAGCGAAAGCCGGAGCAGTCGATGAACAGGTCGCCTTCGACCCGCTCGCCATCGGCCAGCACGACCGCACGGATCAGCCCGGTTTCGCCGTCGCGCTCGACATCGACGACCATGCCCTCGGTGCGCACCGCCCCCGCTTCCTCCGCCAAGCTACGGAGATAGGGCGCGAACAGCAGCGCGTCGAACTGATAGGCATAGCCGAAGGTGGAGGCTAGGCCGCCCCGGCTCTGATCGGGATGCTCGAACCGCGCCTCGCGCGCCAGGGTGCAGGCATAGGACAACTGGTCCAGCGGAGGCAGGTCCTGTTCCTCGCGCGCCAATCGCGACCAGTAATGGTGGAAGTCGATCGCCCCCGTGCCCCGGCCGAAGGTGCCGAAGGGATGAATATAGCTGTCCCCGATCCGGCCCCAATCGCGAAACTCGATGCCCAGTTTGAAGGTGGCTCGGGTGCGTGCCATGAACTCGGCCTCGGGAATGCCCAGCCGGTCGTTGAACGAGCGGATATGCGGCAACGTCGCCTCGCCCACGCCGACCACGCCGATCGCCTCGGACTCGATCAGACGGACGGAACATTGTCCCGAAAGAAGACGGGTCAGCGCGGCGCCGGCCATCCAGCCTGCCGTGCCGCCGCCCACAATGACGACCCGCACCACCTCGTTTGTCACTTTCGTCATCCACCCCCGGCCCGGTGATTCCCGGGCCAATTCCTCGTTTCGTGCCGTGCGCCGGGTCCGTCCGCAATCCACCCAAAGGGGGAGCGTGGCAGGAATGTCGCACCTTGTCCCGGATCGGACGTTTTTTAAGTTAAACATCTTGTCGAAATGTTGCTGGTAGCGCAATCATGAGTCGGCGGAACGTGTCGCAAGGCACGATCGCGACCTAACTGCGCGACGCCAATGGGGCGCGCGAAAAGGGGGGGATGACCATTATGCGCAGCACTGCGCCGCTCACTGCCAATGCCAATCGTTTTAATCGGCTCCTGCTCGGCGCGTCCGCCGGTGCGCTGTGCATCGCCGCGCTGGCCACACCCGCTTTCGCGCAAACGACCGATCCGGACCAGAGCGCCAGTTCCCCGACCGGCGCCGTCGCGGGTCAGGGTACGGCCGGTTCGACCACGCCGCGCACCAGCGCCAGCGTTCAGGCCGCCGGAGCGCAGCCGCCTGCGGGCGATGAGGCCGACAACGGCAAGGACATCGTCGTCACCGGCATCCGCCAAAGCCTGGCGAATGCGCAGACGATCAAGCGCAATTCGGACACCGTCGTCGACGCGATCACCGCCAGCGACATCGGCGCGCTGCCCGACCGTTCGGTAACCGAAGCGCTGCAGCGCGTCCCCGGCGTGTCGATCAGCCGCTTCGCCGCCGCCAACGACCCCGACCACTTCTCGGTCGAAGGTTCGGGCGTCGCGGTGCGCGGCCTGACCTTCGTCCGCTCCGAATTCAACGGCCGTGACACCTTCTCGGCCGGTATCGGTGGGCAGGCGATCAACTTCTCGGACGTCCCCGCCGAGCTGCTCGGCTCGGTCGAGGTGTACAAGAACGCCACCGCCGAACTGATCGAGGGCGGTCTGGCAGGGACCGTCAACCTGAACACCCGCAAGCCCTTCGACAACAAGGGCTTCCACCTGGGCTTCACGGCTGAGGGCAATTACGGCGACTTCAAGAAGAAGTGGTCGCCGACCGGCTCGCTGCTGGTCAGCGATACCTGGGATACGGGCATCGGCCGCTTCGGCCTGCTCGGCAACCTGTCCTATTCGCGCGTCCGCAGCCGCGCGGACAGCATCCGCATCACCAACATCCAGACCCGCGACAACACGCTGGCGCTGGCGGCCAACTCGACCACGGCGCAGAACTGCCGCAATCCGCTGCCCGGTACGGTCGACCAGACCACGCTGCCTGTCGGCGGCGCGACCGGCTTCGCATGCGGCGCGGCCAGTACTCCCGGCGCGGACGGCTATCTCGATCCCGCATCGCTGCGCTACGCCCCGATCGGTGGTCAGTTCGCGACGCAGGAGTTCGATCGCAAGCGTGACGGCATCGCATTGGCGGGCCAGTGGCAGAGCACCGACGAGCGCACCGTTCTGACCGCGCAGTTCCTGCGTACCCACACGGTCAACAACACATCGGAGCGGACCTTCGAGACCGCGCCCGATCTTGCCGAGTACAACACCTTCCCGGTCGGCTGTCTTCAGAACAACGCGGGGCCTGCCAATTCGACGATCGCGCAGTGCCCCACCGGCACGACCAAGAACTATGTGTACGACGGCGGCGGCCTGTTCCAGTCGGGCTACATCACCGCACCGGGCAATGGCTATCGCGCGTCGTGCAGCGGTCAGGCGACCTGCTGGGTTCCCACCGGCGGCACGCAACAGTCGCTGGCGCGTGGCATGACCCGCGACGAGAATACCGTCACCGATTTCGGCCTGAACCTGAAGACCCAGCTCGACGATCACTGGTCGGTTAATTTGGACGGCGACTATACCCGTGCCAAGAAGACGAGCACCGATTTCCGCGTGTTCGGCTCGACCTTCGCCGACTCCGAGCTGGACCTGTCGGGCAATCTCCCGGTCGTGATCCCGCACAAGCCATCGACCCTGCAAGCCAGCTGGGCGACGCCCAATCCGACACTGAACCAGCAGACCGATGCGCAATATTTCGCCAATCGCAACGTCCAGTTCTGGCGCGCGGCGATGGACCATCTGGAGGACAGCGTCGGTCGCGAATATGCGTTCAAGGCGGATGTCGACTACAAGTTCGACGATGGCGGCTTCTTCACCCACGCCAAGTTCGGCGCACGCTACGCCGATCGTTCGTCGCAGGTTCGTTACACCACTTACAACTGGGGCGCGCTGTCGGAAGTCTGGTCGGGGAGCAATCCGGTCTCGTTCGCACAGGCGCCCGGCCAGACCGAGCTTTATACCTTCCCGAACTTCTTCCGTGGCGCGACCAACGGCGCTCCGTCGGCTTATTATTACACGGGTGACCTGAGCGGAAATTACCAGCAGTCGGCAGCTTATATTCAGTCGATCGGCAATCTGTGGAAGACCGCCAACGGTTCGACCGCGACGACCTGGTCGCCGCTGGCACAGCGTGCGGGCGTTGTCGCCGGTACGCCGTACCTGCCGTCGGAAATCCAGGACGTGTCGCAGCAGGACAAGAATGCCTATGCGCAGTTGAACTTTGCTACGCCAGGTAACCTTTTCGGCAATGTGCGGATGAGCGGCAACGTTGGTGTCCGTTACGTCCTGACCGACGTCACTTCGGCAGGTTCGATCGGTGCCCCGACGCAGCAGCAGACCGGCACGACCGATGCGTTCGCCACCCGCTGCGCACCGCAGCCGGTGACCCAGAACGGTCAGCCTGTGTTGCAGAACGGCGTTCCGCTTGTGGCCGTTCCGGCTGGCATCTGTCAGCTCGGTCAGGCCGGATATAACGCGATCCAGCAATTCTCGACCGGCATCACCACGCCCGACACGGCGCGCAGCCAGTATCATTACTTCCTGCCCAGCGCGAACCTGAAGTTCGGCATCGGGCGCGACGTGGTGCTGCGTCTAGCGGCGTCGAAGGTTATGACCCGGCCGGATTTTGCGAACATCCGCAACTTCCTGCAGCTCGGTTTCGACACCAACAGCGGGCAGATTACGGCAACGGCGGGCAACCCGTATTTGAAGCCCGCGACGGCTTGGCAGTTCGATGCGACCGTCGAATGGTATTTCGCTCGTGTCGGCCAGCTGTCGTTCGACGTCTTCTACAAGTCGGTACAGAACTTCTTCTACCAGTCGCTGACCAACCGCTCGATCACCAGCAACGGCATTACCCAGTCGGTGCTGGTGCGTGGCCCGGCCAACTATGACGGCACCGGCAAGATCAAGGGCTTCGAGGCCGCGTATCAGCAGACCTTCGACTTCCTGCCGGGCCTGCTCAGCGGGTTCGGCGCCAGTGGCAGCTATACCTATATCGACAGCTCGGGCCTGCCCAACTCGTTCCTGAACGGTGGTGCTCCGGCCAGCACGTCGAACATCAAGCCGGGTAACATCCCGCTTGAAGGTCTGTCGCGGCATACGGTCAACGCGGCCCTGTTCTACGAAAAGGGACCGGTCTCGCTGCGTGCGGCGTATAACTGGCGTTCGAAGTATCTGCTGACCCCGGCGGACGTGATCTTCCCGTACACCTCCATCTATCAGGATGCGGGCGGGCAGCTCGACGCGTCGGCATTCATCAACCTGAACAAGTATCTGAAGATCGGTGTACAGGGCGTGAACCTGGCCAATCAGGTCATCAAGACCGAGCAGGCCTATATCAGCGGTTCGACTGCCACCGCGCCGCGCTCGTACATCGTCAACGACCGCCGCTTCTCGTTCGCGATCCGCGGCACCTTCTGATCCGGTTGACCGGCCGGGCCCTTTGGGGTTCGGCCGGAATAACGGACGAAAAAAACCGCCCGCTTCCGGTTTGGAGGCGGGCGGTTTTTCATGTCGGGGGACGGTCCTACCCTCCGTTCAGCCTGAGCGAAGTCGAAGGCCAAGGGGAGAGCTGCTCAAAGAGGTTCGGGCGAGGCATGCACTTCGACTTCGCTCAGTGCGAACGGGGCTTGAGATTGGCAGCAGCCGGGGCGATCCCATATCGCCCCGGCCGCTTGGTCAGTTATGCGGCAGTTGCGACCGATCGAAACCTGGTCCCAAGTCGAGCAGGAAGGCTGGGCCGACCTCGATCACCTGTTTGGCACCCGCGAGCTGCACCGTGATGTTCGCCTTGCCCGCCGCATAAGCCTGATTGGCGACGCCGGAGACGTAATAGCGCTTCCAGGTCGGGCCGACCTTCACCGGCTCGGTGGCGATGGGGGTATAGGGTGGCTCGGATCCACCCGCGCCGAGGGGGATCGTCACCGGCGCGGCGTCGGTGGCGCCCGGCGCGCGCAGGAAGACCATGACCAGCATCGTGTCGCCCGCCGCGATCGGCTTGATCGTGGGATAGGCCGCACCGCTGTCCCAGGGATTGGCGCCCGCCTTGCTGACCTTGATCTGCACGGCATTGCCGCCGGGTACGTCGGGGGCGGGGACCTGCCTGGCGGTCTGGTTGGGGCCGTACGGGGCCCAGCCGATGCCGGGCGCATTCACCGCCTTGTCGAAGATGCTGGGTTGAGCCGCCGCGCTGGGGGCCGTCTGCTCGGCCGCTCCCGCTGGCAGGGCCGCGATCAGCAGGGCTGCAAATCCGATCATGATCCTTCTCCTCCTCTTTGGCCGGTTTGTCCGGTCCCTCCACAAAAACGATTGTATCCGATGGGTCAGAAAAAGCCCGGCCCCCTGGGGGAGCCGGGCCTGATCCTACTGTCCGACGATCTTGACGAGCGGTTCGACCGACTGGCCCGTGGGCAGGCGGCCACTGGCGGTCAGGCGGCGGGCGCTATCGTCCCAGCGCAACGTCGCGCTGCGTCCACCCGTCTTGCGCCACGCGTTGGTCGTGCCGTCATCGTCATAGAGCGTGAAGCTGGCGTCGCGGCCCGGATAGATGCGGATACTCTCCAGATCTTGCGCGGTCGCGGTGCTGGGTACGACCACGCCCATCGGCACGATCGAACCGGCGCGCACGAACAGCGGGATATGGTCGATCGGCGCGGCGGTCTCGATCCACTGGCCGCCGGTATAGCGCTTGTCGGTCCACCAGTCATACCAATCGGTGCCGCCGGGCAGATAGACGCGGCGCGTGGTCTGCCCCTGTTCGGTGACCGGCGCGACCAAAAAGGCGGGGCCGAACATATATTCGTCGCCCAGATCCTTGACCGCCGGATCGTTGGGGAAGTCCATGAACAGCGCGCGCATGAAGGGCGCGCCGGTCTGGCTGGTCTGTCGCCCCAGCGCATAGAGATAGGGCATCAGCGCGTAACGCAGCCGCAAGCTGTTCGCGAGAATGGGTTCGGCCGCGGTGCCGTAATCCCACAGCGCGGTAGCCGGCCGCTGGCCATGGATGCGCAGCGTCGGGGTGAAGGCATTATACTGGAACCAGCGGACGAACAGCTCCGGGTAGTCGCGATAGGAGGGCGCCATCGCGGTCGCCCCTGCCGGGTCGACCAGCACCGGGTGTTGCGCCTCCGGTCCGTTCGGCCATTGCCAGCCGCCCGTGTCGCTGGACCAATAGGCGATGCCGCTGGCGGTCATGCCGAGCCCGGCGGACACCTGCCGCCGCAGGGCTTCCCAGTTGGACTGCACGTCCGACGACCAGAACAGGCAGCCATTGGCCTGCGTGCCCAGATAGGCGGCGCGGCACAGGATCATGTTGCGCATGTCCGGCCGATCGCGCGCCGAGCCTTCCGCGACGCTGGCGGTGTGGAGCAGCGGATAGACGTTGCGATAGCGATCGCCCGACCCGATGGCATAGAAATGCCCCTCGGGCACCAGATCGGGCTCGGTCTCGTCCAGCCAGGCATAGTCGAAGCCGTTCGAGAAGATATTGTCGCGGATCTTGCCCCAATACCACGCCCGCGCCTCCGGGTTGGTGCTGTCGATCAGCGCGCCCGCGCGGTCGGAGCGGATCGGCAGGCCGTCGACCGGATTGCCGTCCTTGTCCTTCATCAGCCAGCCCTTGGCGGCGAGCGTGTCGAAGTACCGGCTCTCGCGCTCGAAACGGGGCCAGATGCTGATGATGCTCTGCATCCCCATCGACTTGAGATGCGCGTTCATGCCCGCCGGATCGGGAAAGGCGGTGCGGTCGATGTCGAGCTGCCCCATCCGGGTCCAGTAGAACCAGTCGAGCACCATGATGTCGAGCGGCAGGCCGCGTTTGCGATAGCCGTCGGCGATCTCAGTCAGCTGGCCCTGCGTCTCGTATCGCGCCTTGCTCTGGATCAGGCCGAACGCGGCCTTGGGCGGCAGCGG
>DXIH01000186.1 GCA_019112965.1 Candidatus Sphingomonas excrementigallinarum
TCATTGGCGTGCCCTGGAATCGATGAGCAGCGAGATCCTGCAACTTGGCATGACGAGACGAATATCTATCGAGCGGCCTATCGAAATTCTCGCAGCGACCCGGAAGTGTGCGATGGGTGATGTTCGTACAGTTCACCGTTGGGATGAGCCAGCAGTAGACCAGGCGCTTGCGGGCCTGTTCTACATCGCCAGCCTCCAGCGCCATGAGCACGAGCGACTTGGCCTGGGCGACCGGAAAGCCGTGCTCGACGTCCTTCAATTCGATCGTCTGGCCCGCACGTTCCTCCGTGAAAAACTGCGGACACTTTTTCCTCGTCCAAGGAAGCAGGTACTGATCGCGCATGAGATCTCCGACGGTCTCGCGCCGCCGCCGCTTAGCGACGCGTGCGAACGTCGGCACCTTCTGCACGAGCAAATCGAGGAAGCGGATATCGGCGTCGAGCTTGGCAGGCAGATAGAGGCCGACCCAGTCCGCCACCTTGACGCCATGCCACCCCCGCTCCAACTGTTCGGACCAGATGGCCCGAACGTCTTTCGGCTTATGGCCGACGTCCGCCGGCTCGAAATCTTCACCGTCGTAAACCGATTCATCTTCGCTATCGAACATCGTCTTTATATCTCCAGTGAACTTCATGACGGTAGATGACGAGAAACTAAGTTTTCGTTGCCGCAATGATCACAGCCATCGCTTGTCGCCAGACTTCATCACCTCGAAACCGGTGACGAGAAGCGCGATGTCCGCTGCGGCGAACGCAAGCCCCGTTTTCGTCCAGCCGTACGTCAGGAGGGTCGCCGGCCAGCCGATCGCCAGCACGATCATCATGACTCCGATGAGACGGGTGGCGGGGTGCCACCATCTTGCAGGCCGCTGATACTGCTCGTGCACGATCACGGTGCCATCGGTGTCGCTTGGCCAAACATCGCGCACCACCAGCCGGGCGTCCGGCGGCAGATCAGCGCGAGCATGCACGGATCGATGCCGCCGAGGGCCTTCAAAAGAATATTTCGCCATCAGGCGGAACGGCGTTCGTCGATGGCCGCAGCCGCCTGATCCCGCTGCTCGTCAGCGAAATGTTTCGCCCAGCAAAGACCATCGACGAGTTCCATCTGCTCGATCGTGGAACAGGGTATCCCGAGCAGCCGGGGGTTGGCGTAGATGATCGCGAGGCACTTTGCGCGGCTGATCGCCACGTTCAGCCGATTGCGGCTGTACAGGAATTCGATGTTCCTCGGTAGGTCGTCGCCGGACGAGGTGGCCATCGAAATCAGCACGACCGGCGCCTCCTGACCCTGAAACTTATCGACCGTCCCGACCCGCGCGCCTTCGGGCAAGGCGCGTTTCAGCAGTTCGACCTGCATGTTGTACGGCGACACGACGAGTATGTCGTCGGTGCCGATGGTGTGCTGGTTTCCGTGCCTGTCCGTCCATCGCCCCCCCAGGACGGAACGATATGTCACGGCGAGTCGATCGGCCTCCTCTTGGGAACGCTGCGTACATCCGGTGTGCTCGACGTCGACGAAGCGCAGGCCGGTAGGCGCAAGCGCGTCGGGGTCCCGCGTGCAGTCGATCTCAAGGCGTTGGTTGACGGTGGTCGCTTCCGCTTCCAGCCGTCCCTCGTAAACCGCATCCGAGATGAACCGGCACAGGTCCGGGTGCATGCGCCTGGTGACGGGCAGGAACACGCCCTGCTCGGCGGGAACGGTCGCATGGCCTTCGAGAAGATAGTCGAGACCAGACATTCCGCTGCTCCCGGGATGCGTGCCGGTGATCGGCTGTGACAGCTGCATCTGGTCGCCGACGAGGACGATATTGCGGGTGGCCACGCCCATGGCCACGATGTTCGCGAGACTAACCTGTCCGGCTTCGTCTATGAAGAGGTAGTCGAAGGCCTCGTCCATCTCCTCGCGTGCGAACAGCCAGGCCGTGCCCGCTACAAGCTGATGGTATGGCTGAACCCCGCTGCCGGTCCCACCGATCACGTCCTCGATCCAACCGCTCGTGCCGAGTGCCTGGTCCAAGCGGCTCGACTTCTTCATCCCACAGCAGTCCAGACCCTGTGCCGTGGCCGCCGCCTCGACGTCGGCGAGCAGGTTGTTGATGGCCTTGTGCGAATTTGATGCGATGCCGATCCGCTTGCCGGCAGCAAGCAGGGCGACGATCGCCTGAGACGACGTGTAGGTCTTGCCCGCGCCCGGTGGGCCTTGGATCAGGAGGTAGCTGTCGTCGAGCGCAACGAGGGCTTCGATGGCGCCGCCGGTCGCATCGGCGCCATCTGCCACGATCGCTTGGCCCGGCGCGTGGCCGGAGAGGCTGGGACGGTCACGGCGCAGAACGGAGGTGATCGCACGATACCGGCTTCCGCCTGCGGCGACATGTTCGGCATAGCGGTGGATGGCGCCGCGCAGAACGGTGTCGCCGATCGGGCCGGTCGGGATGAGCGCGGCCCCGGGCTCCAGCCGCGAGCGGCTGGGACCCAGCTTCAATTCGATAAGGCGTGCCTCCTCGTCCAGCATGACGATGTCACCCGCGGGCTCGAGCGTTCCCGAACGGAGAGGCGAGTCCCCGACCTTCAGCTTGAAGTCCTGCGCCGGGAAGGTGAAGGTTTGGACCGTCGAGCGCTTCTCCTTGCGAGGCGCGATCGTCGGGTGAGGCATCAGCTCAGCGAGGCTCTCGGCATCGTTTAGCAATGCCTCGCGGTCCATGTCCCGACGTGCGAACATCGCCCACCAGGACGGCTTCGCCTCGCGTCGGTGGAATTCGAGCAGATCCACCAGCAGCCGCCGCCACGGCGCGTCCTCGGCTTCGATCAGCGCCTCGGCCAAGCGGCGTGTCCGTTCCTCTGCCTCGGTTCGAGCCGCCGCCTTGGCGGGGTCCGGTGCGCCGACCTCGCGGCCTTCGAACCAAGACATGTCTGCGGGCCGAAGCGAGAGCAGCCAGTCGCGGCACATGCGGGTCGAGCGGCAGTCGATCTCGTTGTAGTCGGCGATCTCCCGCAGCAACTGCTCGTCGCCCAGGCGCCGCCAGCGTTCATAGATGATGATGCTGTCGCCGGCGTTCTTGACCTCGCCCTGGCGGCCGCCGGGCAGGTAGAAGGCTTCCATGTTCTTGATCGAGTAGCGCGGCTCCGATGTCCGGATGGATTCTGCGACGACGCGGTACAGGTCGACGAACTTCTCACTGCGCAGGAGGTCGTCGACCTCCGTCTCACGTGTGCCATGATACATCGCGAGCTTCTTGAGTGCGGTCTGCTCGTACGCCGCATAATGGTAGATGTACGCCGCAGGATATCGGGCGAGTCGATCGACCATGAAGTCGACGGTCTGTTCGAACGCGCGCTTCTCGGTGTCGCGATCATGCGCCCAGAACTCGTGGAACCGGTCCTCGCCGTCACCGTCGAAGGCGACGAGGCCGAAGAGATACTCGAGCCCGCCATCGAAGAGCGGATCGCCTTCCATGTCAAAGAACATGTCGCCGTGATCGGGCTGCGGCAGGCGCGCGAAGCCACGGCCGGGTTGGAGAGGGAGGGTTTCCACCGTGCGTTCACCTGTCCGGCGCTGATGCGCCTGGAGCCGTGCCTGGTTCGAGAGCCGGGCCACGGTATCCGGCTGCATCCCGTCGATACGGGTATCCGTCGGCAGCAGGCCGAGCGTTCCGATGTCGTCGATGCCGGCGGCGCGCAGGGCCGCGATCTGGCCACGCCCCATTCCCGCTACGATCGAGAGATGATCGGCGGCATCCCATTCCTTGTCGCATCTGTCCGACCACCGGCAGAAGGTGCAGTGTCCGCACGGATCGCCAGCCGATGTCACCGGCGGCGCGTCGACGTATGCTTCGAAGCGGCGGCGCGCGAAGCTGAAGTAATGCAGCACCGACGACGTACGGAGCGAGGTGATCTCGCCCGACCCGAGCACCACATGCATCTGCGGAGGGATGACGCCCTGCACCTCGGCAAGCATCTCGGCGTAGACACACAGCTGCAGAACATGCTTGGCCTTGGCCGATCGGGCCAGCTTCGTATCGGCGACATCGTAAACGTATGCGCCGAGAGAGGAATGCGCGTCGTCGCGTCGGAGGAGGAAGTCGGAATAGCCGTGCCAGCGACCCGCCAGGAAGGCGCCTTGGTACACGACGTCATGACCTTCCTGCATCGCGCGCTTGGTCGCCTCGGCGCGCTCCTCAAGTGTCCCGGTGGAGGCTATCTCGACCACGGAGCGTCCCTCGTCCTGCAGACGGCGAAGATACGCGCGTTCGTGCTGGATCCCTTTCTCCTGCAGCAGGACGGCGTTCTCGTCATCGGCGTTGAAGGTGGTGGGCGAGACGAGGTTCCGTACGTCGAGAACGGTGGCGTGGCTGCAGCCCATGAAGTTGACGAGGTCGCTCGCCGAGAAGATCGTTCGTCCGCCGTAGTTCCGCATCTTTCCCCCGATCTGCGGATCGCCATCCGCTGGACTGCATCGTGCACGTCCATCATGATGTCGTCACAGGACAAATCCTGTCGCATGGGGAAGGTTGAGGATGTCCTACCGCAACGCGATCGATCTTCTGACCATCGCGTCGCGGGCGGCAAGTGCACGAGGCATCAGTCTGGATGAGATCGCTGACGTCCTGGAACGCGATTACCGGACCGCGCAACGTGTCGTCGCCGCTCTTCGCGAGCGCTTTCCTGAACTGGATAGCTACCGCGACGAGGAGTCGGGAAAGATGCGCTGGCGTCTTCCGTACAAGGCCATCGCGCCCCTTCTCACTCCCACCGCCGAGGAGCTCGCCGCCCTGACCCTGGCGGAGGAGATGCTGACGAACGGCGCTGGAACGGACCAGGTGCAGGCGCTGCGGTCGCTGCATGGCAAAATCCTGGCGCTTATTCCAAGCGAACGTAGCCGCCGCATCGAGGCCGACGAGGATGCGCTCCTGCTCGCTCTCGGTCATGCGGCCCGCCCCGGACCCAGGCCTGTGGGCCGGGAGGGGATCGATCATGCCATCTCCACGGCCCTAAAGGGAACCTCGCGACTGCGGATTCGCTATTGCGGCTGGAAGGACGAGGTCGCCCGTGAACGTGTCGTCGCGCCGCACGGCTTGTTGCTTGGAGCCCGTCGTTACCTGGTCGCTGTCGACTTGGAAAAGGTGGGCGGCGGCATCCAGCACTTTCGCGTGGAGGCCATCGAGGATGCCACCGTTCTGCCCGAGTCCTTCGTGCGCAAGGCAGGCTTCGATCTCGAAGACCACGCGCAGCGCTGCTTCGGCTCGTTTCAGCAGGATGACGGGATCCACGACGTCGCATGGCGCTTCGCCCCACGCGCCGTACTGCGGGCGACCGGCTTCCTGTTCCATCCCGCCCAGACCGTCGAACGCGAGAAGGACGGTTCTCTGGTGGTCAGGTTCCGCGCGGCCGGTCTGCTCGAGATGTGCTGGCATCTGTACATGTGGGGCGACGCGGTCGAAGTGCTGTCGCCGCCGGAACTCGCACGGATGGTTGAAGACCATCGCCGTGACGACTTCGCTTCCATGCCATAGCGCCATGGGGGTCGGGGCAGGCCCCGACCCCGGGGGCGGACATCAACAGTTCGGCAGATCGTCGAGGTTGTTCCTCGACGTGGTGTCCCGGTCGGTCCGCAGGTACTTCCCAGTCGGGCCGTTCACGACCCGGATCTTGGTTTCCGGATAGTGCGACCAGTTCACCCAGTATTCGTGCAGACCGCCTTCGATGTCGCTGATCGCGTCGGCCTTGCTGCGGGGCGACCAGTAATCGCCCGAGTTGCAGAGCTTGGTGATGTCGCCCTGCGAGTTCTTGCCGGTCGCCCGGACGTATCGCTTCGCCATGCTCAGCTCTCCTTCACGGTGGTGTGCGGGCTGGCCTTTCCGTGGGCGGTGGTGACGTAACGCCCTGAGATGGCGCTGCGGTAGTGGCCCCCCGATGTGCCGCCCGTACCTGCGGCTTCGCGGACGGTGGTATGCGGGCTCGCCTTGCCGTGGCAGGCGGTGACGTATCGCCCGCTGATCGCGCTGCGGTAGCTGCCGCCGCTTCGACCGTTGGTCATGATGGTACTCTCCTGTTCCTGCGATCCGAATCGTCGCAATCGAAACATGGAGATGAAGGACGACAGATCCTGTCGCTTCCGCTTGCCTTGCGTCGTGATCCTGAGGGTAAGGACTGGATTCACGACGGAAAGACGAAGGAGGAGCGCAGGGTGGCCACGCGCCAGGACGTCCGATTACCCAACGTTGAGCGTGATGCCGATGCCGTCAAAACGGCCGAGCCGCAAGCAGCGGCGCTAGGCCAGTTTGCGGGCGTTCAAGAGGTGATGGGATGAACGGTCGGCGGATCATGGGGTGCCGGACTGCTCGACCATGATCTTGGACCCACAGTGATGTCGGCGCCGTCGCCCGTCTCGTCGCCCTACAACGCCTTGATGGTCCCCACGGCCAGCAGGTCGAATCCGTCCCGCGTTCCGCTGACCCGCACGCGGCGGCCCAGCAACCGGCGCGCCCGCCAACCCGCGTCCAGCCTCCACGTACCCCCGCCTCTGACATCGAGCACCAGTTCTCCCTGCCGTTCGAGGAGCAGGCCTTCGATTTCGTGCCGCGTGCCGATTGGCATCAGTGCTTCCTTCCGCAGCGGTGATTCCGCCAGTATCTGTCCCAATGGAGCACCGTTCCGCTGGCGACCATCGCACATGAAATATCTACCCCCGCCGCGGTGATGCACCAAGCGCCGGTGCGAGAGCCGCCAGCCGGGCCGTTCGACACGCACCTCATAGGTTCGCCCCTCACGATGACGTGGCCTTGACGCGACTGGCCCGTCGGTCGACCGATGAGACGAACCAGCGCGTCGCGCGAAGCCTCTGCGGTGGCGGAGGGACAGGGTTGGTTCGAACGGCAGGTGCCGTCATGTTCCCGCGCGGCGATGCCCGCGATGCGAAGACGGGGACCCTCGGCGCACCATACCGGACCGTCCCCATCCCACACGCGGGTCGGGGTGCAACGGAATTCCTGCCCCGACGGCACCACCTGCAGCGTGGCGAGCAGGATCAGCGTCATCATGTCCGCGGGCGCGGAATGACGATCTCCCACATGCCGTCCGCAGCTGGCGGCTGCCTCACTGCGCGGCCACGCTCACCGAGGACCAGTCGATCCAATTCGCGCCGGATCGCGCCTTTCAAAAAGGTGTCGAGCGTCATTTCCGGCCGAGATCCCTTGAGGTGTGATCGGACGAGGGCGTCCGTCATCTTGTCTACGTTCACCGACCACTGCACGTCTTGAGCCATGCACCTGCATGACGCGGAGCGGTGCCGCTGCCAAGACGTTGCGGCAATACGGGAGTGGATGGCTGAATGAACCCCGACCAGGAACGCTATGCTGAGGCGCTCGCCATCGAGCGGCTGCATGGCCCGGATGCGCCCCGTTGGATTGCTGAGCGGATCGGCGTACTGGCGCTGGCTGGCGACGATGCCGGGGTCACGCGCTTTCAAGAAATCGCCATCAAATTGGACCAGCTTCGCTGCGCAATGCAGCTGGAAGTCGGTTGCGCTCGCCACTGATCGCGTGCGAACTAGCAACTGCCGCCGTGGGGACGGATGGCATTTGGGGGAGTTTAAGATGAATAAGTCGCACTTGGTCGCAGCGGTGACAGGCATCCTATTGTCCACGCCGGCGTTCGCCGATGAGTACTTCGCGGTCACGCCCTCGGGTGCGACGGAAATGATGTTCGCCCAACCACCGACCGAAGTCGTGGGCAAACTGTCAGCCAAGTGCATCGACTCGCACTGGAGCGTCACCTCTTCCACCGCGACCGAAGTCGTGTGCGAGGCGCCATTGAACTTCGGGCAGTCGCTCATGGGCACATTGCTGATGGGCAACAGCTACTCCACGCCACCGCGCCGCTTCTTTAAATACACGGTGTCGACGGTTGGCGGCCTGTCCCGCGTTCAGGCTACCGGCTGGATGGAACTGCAGATGGCGTTCGGGCAGATGAAGCGGACCGACTTCTCGGGACCCGAGTTTCACAACGGCGCGATGAACTTCATGGGGGCAGCGGGCGGCAAGCCCCCGAAGGGAACGACGTTCCCCAATCATGCCTTCCTCGGCGTCGGGCTGGAACCTGTAGCGACCGGCAAGGTGACGAACATGCGCGTTTCCGCGCTGCAGGAGGGGTCCGCGGCAGGCCAGGCGGGTATACAGGTCGGCGACCAGATCACCGCGATCGCAGGCAAGCGGTTCAAGAGCGGTGACGACTTCCAGGACTCGCTGGCCAAGGCGGCGAAGACTGCGACCTATCCGGTGGAGATTCTGCACGACGGCAAGCCTGTGAAGTTGATGGTGTCCCGGGCGTATCGGCCCGCCTTCACCGAGGAGATGGTGGCCGCTGCAGCGGCACCTGTGGCGGTGACGCTCACCAACCCGCCCCAGCTGTCGGTCGCCGACGAACTGGCGAAGCTGGGCAAGCTGAAGACGGACGGGCTCATCACCCAGGATGAATTTGATCAGCAGAAGGCCAAGCTGCTGGCGCGCTAATCGTAGGGTGGGCCTCAACAGCGGTTCCCGGTCCCGCCCCCCCACTATCGTCGTATCGCACGAGAAGTATCCATTCTCCCCGTCGTCGATCGTCATGCCCAATTCGGATCGCAGGTGCTTGAGGCGATGACGAGGCCGACTCCGCGTGCGCTTCGGCAGGATCGTCGGTGTGCGCACCGACGATCCTGAAGCGCCGCCCAACCAGCCTGTGAACGCGCCACCCCGCATCGAGCCGCCATATTCTACCAAAGCCACCTTTGAGTACCAGTTATTCGCGGCCCATCAGCGGCATTCCGTTCCTGACGCGTTCGGCCTCCCGGAGCATCAGCGGGGCCCGGCCAGTCACTTCGCCGATAGCCCGGCGACTGCGCGGCTGCACGCCGACAGCGTCAGTGCGAGCGTCCTGATTATTATCAGACTTCTTATCGATATCCCCCCTCGTATGTCATAGCTGCGCCTCCGGCGACGTCTATCTTGCCGCCAGAAACTGCTGCACCCCGAGCAGTGGCTTGCACCGCGATCCGTGCCTCGACACGCGGATCAGGTGGCCGATGATCGTGCACCGTGCGACGATCACCATGCGCTTGTCGAAACCAGCCCGCTTCATTGCGACCGAGAAGTTGTTGAGCGCGTCGGTGATCTGGTCGGCTGCGGAACCCGGCTCCAGTCTGTTCAAGCCGCCGTCGTAGAAATGATGGGCCATTCCGGTGCGCTCCACGTACCGCAGCACCGCAGGATCGTCGCTTATAGAGGCAGCATCGAGTTCGTAGGCGATCACGGCGTCCGTTGCGTCGTGCTGACGACAGAGGACCTCGATGAAGCGGCAGGCGCAGAGCATGATCATCGCGTCCAACCCGTCCTCGGGCGACATCTGGGATGCGAAGCGCGTCAGGTTGTCGGTCCCAAAGCCCCCACGATCCGCACCCTCCATCATCCACCGGCCTTTGCTGGCATTCGGGTGTCCGGCGTCGGCCGCCTTATAGAAGCATTCAATACCGAACTCGGGATCCCATGGGCTGGCGAGGCCGTTTCCATGTAGAATCGCGAGGTTGTATAGTGCCGAGACGTGGCCGCCCGCGGCAGCACGGCGCAATGCGTGATCGGCCGTGCCAAAATCGCCATTCTGTATGGCCAAGACACCTTCGGCGTATGTCGCTTCGATGTCATCACTCGGGCTGCGGTAAAAGGGATTGGCAAACGAGTGCATGGTGGATTCGCCGACGCCTGCGCGGCGACTTTCGATTTCATCAATCACGTCCTGCCACCGCTCGGCGTTATTGTAGGCTCCGCTGCGAACGCAGTTATTGTGGAAATGGGTCGCATACTTGATCCGCAGCGCATCAATCGCCGGCATGTTCTGCTCGGCGAACAGGATGAAGGCCTGCGTGATTACCACGTCAACGAGGCTGTCTGGCAGTTTGGCTGTGAGGTTGCGTCGGGCCTGTTCTAGAAATGCCGCGCCGGGATTGCGTTTGCCGACATAGGAATCTTCGGACCGGCGCCCCTCATACTCGATCACGTGCATCTTGAGCGATGACGCCTCGAGTAGCTGCAAATGTAACCCACCCAGATTGACGGTTCGATCATACTGCTCCGCCAAGAACCACCAAGCATCCTGCTCGGTCGGGAGAGTACGCGCGATGTCGCCGGACATCTCTACCGCGATCTCCAACAGCGCTCCTACATTTTCGTCACTATTTGATGAAATATGTTCCGTCACATGTGGACCAGCCTGGACGGGC
>DXIH01000187.1 GCA_019112965.1 Candidatus Sphingomonas excrementigallinarum
GCCTCGTGCGGGGACCAGGCGCGCTTATAGGGGCGGATCGAGGTGACCGCGTCATAGACGTCGCACACCGATGAGATGCGCACGAACTGGCTGATCTCGTCGCCGCGCAGGCCATCGGGATAGCCCGCACCGTCCATCCGCTCGTGATGATGGCGGCACACGTCCAGGATGCGCGGGTCGAGATCCTGCATGTCGACCAGGATCTTGTGGCCCAGCCCCGGATGGCGGCGGATTTCGATCATCTCCTCGGCGTTCAGGCGGCCGGGTTTGTCGAGCACGTCGGCGTCGATACGCATCTTGCCGATGTCGTGGAGCAGCCCGGCCATGCCTGCGACGTGCACATCCTCCTCGCTCAAACCCAGATGGCGCGCGAGGTTCATCATCAGCGTGCCGACCGCGACCGAGTGAATATAGATATATTGCTCGCGGTCCTTCAGCCGGGTGACGGCGATCATCGCGGCGGCGGACGTGGCGGTCGTCTCGGCAATGTCCGCGACGATCGGGACCAGATCGCGGGTGCGGATCGTGCGGCCGAGCCGGGCCTCGCCGAACAGCTGGGCGACGGCGGCGGTGGCGCGCGCGGAGACGGCGCTGGCCCGCTCCAATTCGGTCGGCGGCTTGGCCCGACGCGGGCGGAGCGTGGTGACGATCTGCGTCACGGGCACCTCGATGACGGGCGGCGCCGAAACGGGGGTGTCGGTCGCCGCGATCATCGCCGGGCCGCGGCCTTTGGTCAGGTCGATGGTGACGGCAGGGACCGATTCACGGATTTTCGCCAGGTCGTCCGGGTCGGTGAGGAGGAAGGACTTTCGCCAAAATGGGTTGTGGATCCACGAGCAGTGCAGGGCATGAATGTACATACCCAGCGCGACCTGATGGCTTTCGATCTGGACATAACGATTCGAGGCGGACGGCTCTTCCATCCGTAAAATCTAACTCATGTGGCGTAAAATTTTGGTTTCGAGCCGCCGCCCATTTTGAATTGGCGCGATTTTTTACGGAGCACCCTCGGGAAGCTCTACGCTGCCCATTTCCGACAGGTCGGCCATTCGCCGATGGCTATGGAAGATTTGATAATCACTATCAATTGCGTTGACAGTGCGAATGTTTCGCAATAGCGGGCCCCTCAAAGGGGAAAGCATTCATGTCACATTCGTTCATCGCCCTGTCCTGCGTCGGCTTCCTGGCCACCGCGCCGCATGTCGCGGCCGCCGAAACCGGCCCCCGCGCCGACAGCGCGCCGCCGGCCGCCGCTGCCGTCAGGCCGCAGGATTCGACCGGCGAGCGCGACGTGATCGTCACCGGCCAGCGCGCCGCCGGTGCCGCGATCCTGGAAAGCCCGAAGGCGACCGCATCGCTGCTCGACACGCCGCAGACGATCACCGTGGTCAGTGAGCAGACGATCCGGAAACAAAATCTCCAGACGCTGCGCGACGTGCTCCAGACGCTGCCGGGGATCACCTTCGGCGCGGGCGAGGGCGGTGGCGGGTACGGCGACTCGATCAACCTGCGCGGCTATTCGGCCAGCAACGACATCACCATCGACGGCGTGCGCGACAGCGCGCAGTATAGCCGCACCGACCCGTTCAACCTGCAACAGGTCGAGGTCTATAACGGCGCGAACAGCGTCTTCAACGGATCGGGTTCGGTCGGCGGGACGATCAACCTCGTGTCCAAGGTGCCGGGGCCCGAGACGCTGACCATCATGCAGGGCTCGGTCGGCACCGACAATTATTATCGCGGCGCGATCGACAGCAATGTCCGCGTGTCGGACCTGGTCGCGGTGCGTCTGAACGGCGCGTACCACCATAACGACGTGCCCGGCCGCGATGTCGAGAAGATGCAGCGCTGGGGCATCGCACCCTCCGTCACGATCGGCATCGGCGGGCCGACCAGCCTGACGCTCGCCTATGTCCATCAGGAGGATCGCAACACGCCGGTCTACGGCATTCCCTGGTTCGACAACGGCCTGGTCGACGGCTTCGTGCCGGGGGCCAAGCGCTCCAGCTATTTCGGGATCGCAAATCTCGACCGGCAGGACAGCACGGTGGACCGCTTCACCGCGACCCTCCGCCATCAGATCGACGAGCATTGGAGCGTGCGCAACCTGACCCGCTGGCAACAGGTCACGCAATATAGCGTGACCAGCGCGCCGCAGGGGACCTTCTGTCTGGCCGCGACCAATCGCCAGCCGGTGACGGCGACGCCGGGTGCGACCATCGGCGCCGTGTGCCCGGCCAATGTACCCGCCGGTTTCTACCTGCCCTCCGGCCCACGCGGGCTGGTTCGCGATCAGCAGAACCAGATGCTGACCAACCAGATCGACCTGCGCCATGAGGCAGGCGCGAAGGGCGGTTTCCACAATGTCCTGAACATCGGCATGTCGGGCATGATCGAGAATTACCGCCTGACCCAGGGGTCGCTGCTGCGCAATGCCGATGGCAGCGTGGTGGCACAGCCCGCGATTACTATCGCCAACCCGAACACCAACTATGCCGGCCCGATCAACTTCGTGGCCACCGCCCAATCGCGCAGCGAGACGCGCAACCTGGCCGTCTATGCGTTCGACACGTTGGCGCTGAACCGCTTCTTCGAGCTGAACGGCGGCGTGCGCTGGGAGTATCAGGAGGCCAGTTTCCGCGCGCTGCCGCTGGCGGCGGCCAATGCGGGGCAACTCGCCTATCTGCCGCAGGTCAGCCGCGAGAAGCTGTTCTCCTGGCGGGCGGGCGCGGTGTTCCACCCGGTCGAGAATGTCAGCGTCTATGCGGGCTATGGCAATGCCAAGACGCCGTCCTCGACGACCGTCCGGCTGGGCTGCGGCGTGCCGTCCACCGCGACCGCCGCGAACCCCTGCGCCGTGGCCCCGGAAACCGCCAGGAATTACGAGGCGGGGGTGAAGGCCGGGCTGTTCGGTCGCCGCCTGGAGCTGACCGCCGCCGTCTTTCGCAACGAGCGGACCAATTACCGCGTCCCCTCCAACGATCCCGCCTTGCCGGTGGGCTTGCAGGTGCTGGACGGGCGCAGCCGCGTCGACGGCATCGCGCTGGGGGCATCGGGATCGATCACCCCGGCCTGGACGATCTTTGCGAACTATACCTATCTCGACGGCAAGGTGCGGCAGAGCATCTCCAACCGCGACAAGGCGGCGGGCGTGCTCGATCCGCAGGCGGGGGCCGAGCTGGTCCAGACGCCCGAGCATTCGGGCAGCCTGTTTACCACCTACAAGCTGCCCTTCGGCCTGGAGGTCGGCTACGGCCTGACCTATCAGGGATCGTTCGCGACCAACGTCCCCGTCGCAGGGAATCGGGTACAGTTCCATGTGGATGACTATCTGATCCACCGCGCCTTCCTGGCCTATACCATCGCCCAGCGCTGGACGATGCAGCTCAACGTCCAGAATTTCACCGACGAGAAATACGTCACGGGCGTGCGCAACAACGTCAACGCGACGACCGGCATCGTCACCGGCGGCTGGGCGGTGCCCGGCGACCGGCGTCAGGCGACGCTGAGCCTGTTCTACAACTTCTGACCGGACTAGCCTTCGTCCATGCTGATCGTCCTTCCCGATATCCTCGATCCCGCCGGGGTCGCCCAGGTCCGCCACGTCGTCGACGGTGGCCCTTGGGCGGACGGCAACGCGACCTCCGGCCCGCAGGCGGCGCTCGCCAAGCGCAACGCGCAACTGCCCGAGGATTCGGGCGCGGCGGTCGAGGGGGGGCGGATGGTCCTCGACGCGCTGGGCCGGTCGCCGCTGTTCGTGGCGGCGGCGCTGCCGCTGAAGGTCTATCCACCGCTGTTCAATCGCTATGCGGGCGGACAGGCGTTCGACGTGCATGTCGACAATGCCGTGCGGTTGAAGCGGGGCAGCGATTTCCGGATGCGCGCCGACCTGTCGCTGACCCTCTTCCTCGAAGACCCGGACGCCTATGACGGCGGCGAGCTGGTGGTCGAGGATCTGTACGGCGAACAGCGGGTGAAGCTGTCCGCCGGAAGCGCCGTCCTCTACCCCGCCTCCAGCCTGCACCGGGTCGAGCCGGTGACGCGCGGCACCCGCGTCGCCTCCTTCCTGTGGATCCAGTCGATGGTTCGCGACGATGGCGAGCGGCGCATCCTGTTCGATCTGGACCGCGCGGTGCAGCGGGTCGGCGCGGACAAGGGGCAGGGGGATCGCTCGGTCGTCGAGCTGACCGGCGTCTATCACAATCTGCTACGCCGCTGGGCCGACGCATGACCGCCGCGACCCTTGCCAAGCCGAAGAAGCGTAAGTGGCGCAGCTGGTGGTTGAAGCAATTCCACACCTGGCACTGGATCAGCGCGGCGGTGTCGCTGGTCGGCATGATGCTGTTCGCGATCACCGGGCTGACGCTGAACCACGCCGCCAGCATCTCGGCCAGTCCGAAGACGGTGCAGAAGAGCGGACTGCTCGCCCCCGGCCTGCGCCCGTTGCTGGCCAAGCCGAAGACGAATGACGCGCCCCTGCCGCCTCGCATGGCGGAAGCGGTGGAGCGGGCGGTCGATCTGAACCCCGCCGGGCGGCCGGGCGAATGGTCGGATGGCGAGGTCTATGTCGCCATGCCGCGCCCCGGCGGCGATGCCTGGGTCAGCATCGACCGGACGAGCGGCGCGATCACCTCGGAGCGAACCGATCGTGGCTGGGTCTCCTACCTCAACGACCTGCACAAGGGGCGCAATGCCGGGACCGTCTGGTTCTGGTTCATCGACGTCTTTGCGGTCGCCTGTATCGTCTTCACCCTGACCGGGCTGCTGCTGCTTCAGATGCACGCACGGCACCGCCCCT
Organism: Candidatus Sphingomonas excrementigallinarum; assembly: GCA_019112965.1. Lineage (GTDB taxonomy): Bacteria > Pseudomonadota > Alphaproteobacteria > Sphingomonadales > Sphingomonadaceae > Sphingomonas > Sphingomonas excrementigallinarum. Next base: position 4,799 of record DXIH01000187.1, read on the forward strand.
CGACCTGGCCGCTGGTGGCGGCGGGGTTCCTGCTTCCGGCGGCGGTCGCCGTTTTCTTCCTGCACTGATGGAGAGTCTCACGATGCGATCGACCGCTATTCTGGCGCTGGGCGTGGTGGCATGGCCGGGGGCGGCGGGGGCCGCGACGGTGAACGTCACCATCCCCCGGCTGAACGTCGCCGAATATCACAAACCCTATGTCGCGGTCTGGCTGGAGCCCGCGACCGGCGGCCCGGCGCGCACGCTCGCCATCTGGTACGACGTCAAGAAGCAGGGCGGCGAGCCCGGCACCAAATGGCTGTCCGACCTGCGCGCGTGGTGGCGCAAGGGCGGGCGGAGCATGGCGATGCCCGCCAGCGGGATCAGCGGTGCGACCCGTGCACCCGGCACCCATGCCATCCCGCTCCCCGCCGACCTGAAGCTCGGCCAATATGTCCTGAACGTCGAGGCCGCGCGAGAGACGGGCGGGCGTGAGCTGGTACAGATGCCGCTGACCGTGCCCAACCCCAATGCGCGCGGGGCGGGCAGCCATGAACTGGGTGCCGTGACCGTCTCGGCACGCTGACAGGGGGATCATCATGAAGAACCATCGCTTCAAACTGTTCGCCGCCGCCGCGTTGCTCACCATTCCCGGCCTGGCCTCGGCGCATCGTATGTGGCTGTTGCCCTCGGGCACCATCTTCTCGGGCACCGATAGCTGGGTGACGGTCGACAGCGCCGTCTCCAACGACCTGTTCTATGCCGATCATCAGCCCGGCCGGATCGAATGGGTGAAGGTCTGGCAACCCGATGGCACGCCGGGGCACATCCAGAATGGATCGACCGGGCGCTATCGCTCGGTCTTCGACGTGCAGCTCGACAAGCCCGGCACCTGGAAGATCGGCAGCGAAATGTCCGAGATCATGGGCAGCTTCAAGGTCGACGGCGTCGAGAAGCGCGTCGGTGGACGCGGCGGCCCGCCGGGCCCCAACGGCGTGCGCCAGCGGCCGCTGACCGTCGCCGACATCCCCGCCAACGCGACCGACGTGACTCTCACCGAGACGCTGGGCCGCAACGAGATCTTCGTCACGGCGGGCGAGCCGACGCGCACCGTCCTGAAACCCGTGGGCAAGGGGCTGGAGTTCGATCCCGTCACCCACCCCGACGAATTGGTCGCGGGCGAGACGGCGAAGTTCCGCTTCCTGGTCGACGGCAAGCCTGTGCCGAACCTGAAGGTCACGATCGTCCCCGGCGGCAAGCGCTACCGCGATGCCGAGGGCGCGAAGGAGGTGACGACCGATGCGCAAGGGCTGCTGAGCTATGCCTGGCCCGCGGCGGGCATGTACTGGGTGAACGCGACGCTGACCGACGACAAGCCGACCGCCCCGCGCGCGACCCAGCGTCGGATGAGCTACACCACCACGCTCGAAGTGATGACGCCGTAACCATGCACATCGTCCTGCCGCCCCGGATCGATCCGGACGCCGTGGCGAGCGGCGACCCGGCGGCGGTCGTCACGCTTGGCGGCGAGACCATGGGGACGATGTGGCGCGTGCTGTACGCCACCCGCGACGTGCATGGTGCGCAAGGTGTTGGGGCGGCCGTGCAGGCGCGGCTGGACGATCTGGTCGCGCAGATGAGCCATTGGGCGCCGGATTCGGTGCTGGCGCGCTTCAACCGCTCCGCAGCGGGCAGCTGGAGCGCATTGCCGCCCGATTTCGCGGCGGTGATGGACACGGCTTTGCGTATCGCAGGCTTGAGTGACGGCGCGTTCGATCCGGCGATCGGGCATCTGGTCGACCTCTGGGGCCATGGGCCGAAGGGGCCGCAGCCCGCGCCCGATGCGGCGGCGATCGTGCGGGCCCGCGCGGCGGGCGGCTGGCACCGGCTGCGCTGGGATGCCGGTGCCGCGCGACTGTGGCAGCCGGGCGGCGTCGCGCTTGACCTGTCGGGTATCGCCAAGGGCTATGCCGCCGATGCGGTCGCCGACATGCTGGCGGGGCTGGGCTTGCGGCATTGCCTGGTCGAGGTCGGTGGCGAGCTGGTCGGACGGGGCACCCGGCCCGACGGCGATCCCTGGTGGGTCGATCTCGAAACTCCGCCGGGTATCACGCTGGCCCCGATGCGCGTGGCGCTGCACCAGATGGCGGTGGCGGGCAGCGGCACCTATCGCAAGGGCGAGCATGGCCTTGATCCGCGCACCGGCCGCCCCCCGACCAACGGCGTGATCGCGGTCCATGTCATCGCACAGACGGGGATGCTCGCCGATGCGCTGGCCACGGCGGTGGCGGTGTTGTTCCCGAACCTGTCGGCGCTGGCGCCGTTGCAGGTTGCGGCGCGGATTCTGGTTCGGCGGGGGGGCGGAGTGGAAGAGGTTCTGACCAAGCCTCTCAAGGTGATGCTCGGCTAACTTTCCTCCCCTGCAAGGGGAGGAACAGGATCAGTTCAGAACCGCCCCCTGAGCGTCACCCGGACATTGCGCGGTGCGCCGGGCATCGTCCACACATCGGCATAGCTGCTGGCGACGTAATAGGTGTCGAACAGGTTATCGAGGTCGACCCGCACGTCGAAACGCGGGTTGACCGCCCAGGTCGCGTCCAGCCGCGCGATCGTATAGGCGGGCAGGCGATAGCCGCTGGCATAGGGGTCGCCGTTGCGCGCGCCGACATGGGTGACGCCGCCACCGACCGTCACCGCGCCCAGCCGCTGATGCAGGTCGAGCGCCGCGAGATGCTTGGGCACGTTGGACAGCATCGTGCCGATCAGCGCGGCATTCTTGTCGTTGCGCACCGTTGCGTCGGTATAGGTATAGGTCGCGGTGCCGGTCAGGCCGCTGGTCAGGTGCAGGTCGGCGACCGTTTCGACGCCGCGCGACCGCTGGCGACCGATCTGGGTCTTGACGAACGGATCGGTGGCATTGGGATTGAGCACGTTGCGCTTTATCATGGTGAAGAGCGCGGTCTGGCCGGTCAGCGCGCCGCCGAACAGACTGTATTTCGCCCCGATCTCGGTCGAGCTGCTGCGCTCCGCGTCGAAGCTGCTGATCCCGTCCGAGGGGTTGAGCCGCAGCGACTGGCCCCAGCTGGTGAAGAGCGAGAAGCGCGGGCTCGCCGACCAGGTCAGCGCGGCGCGCGGCGTGATGCCGCGATCGACCGTGTTCAGCACCAGATTGCCGCGGAGGTAATTGGTCATCGTCTCGCGGAAATTGTTCCAGCGTGCGCCCACCAGCGCGGTGAAGTCGCCGAAACGGATCAGGTCCTGCGCATAGATGCTCTCGCTGCGGAAGGAATGGTGGCGATCCTGGAACGGGGTGGTCACCGGCAGCGGCTGCCCATAGACGGGGTTGAAGGCGTCGATGGTCAGGATCGGCGCACCCGGACGCCCACGCGCCTGGTCCATGCGGAAGTCGAGGCCGTGCCGAACCCGGTCGACGCCGATGCGAATGTCGTGCGACAGGCCCAGCCAGTCGGCCTTGGCGGTCAGCTCGACGCGCGCGGTCAGGTCCTGCCAGCGGAAGTCATGGAAACGCCGCGATCGGCCGATCGTCCGGCCATCGGCCTGCACCCCGCGTGCGCCGAAATCGACCTGGGTGGCATAGCCGGTCAGGAACCCGTCGCGGCTCGACAGCCCGGCTTCCAGCGAGACACGGTCGGACAGCGCGGCAAAGACGCTGCCCTGCTGCCACAGCATCCGCTGGGTCATGCGGCCATCGGCGGGTTCGCCCAGAAAGGTATCGCGGTCCATGGCGCGCGCGTCGCCCTTGATCGCCGCCACGCCGCGATCGATCGGCGCGCGGTTGCGCATGAACTCGGCCTGATAGAGGAAGCGCAGGTCCCGGGTCGGCGTGAACGAGACCGAGGGTGCGATCAGCAAGCGGTCGGTATGGACATAATCACGGAAGCTGTCGCCTTCCTCCGACACGCCGATCAGCCGGGCCGACAGGGTGTTCGTCACCGGGCCGCTGATGTCGCCGGTCGCGCGCACCCGGTTCCAGCTGCCATAGCTGAGCGACGCTTCGCCCTGGGGTGTCGCGGTCGGCGCCTTGGTAACGATGTTGAGCGACCCGCCCGGCTCACCCAGTCCCGACAGTGCGGCGGCGGCGCCCTTCAGAAACTCGAACCGCTCGACCGTGGCGACGTCGACCGGCGCGTTGAAGCCGAGATTGCTGCTGAAGCGGTTGATGAGGATGTCGGGGCCGCTATTCTCGTTACCCGCAAAGCCGCGGATCGCGTATTTGTCCCATAGCCCGCCAAAGTCGTTCTGCCGCGACACGCCGCCCGCCAGGTCGATCGTGTCGTCCAGCCGCGTCGCGCCGGTTCGGTCGATGATCGCGCGGTCGATGACGCGCAGCGACTGCGGGTAGCGATTGGGCGGCGTGTCGGTGCCGGTGATGCTCGCATTGGCGTCGCGCAAACCCGTGACGACGACATCCGCCTGCATCTCGCCACCCGGCTCCGCCACCGGCGCGGCCAGAGTCTGCGCGCCCGCGGTCTGGCCCATCGCCACCCCGGCTAGCAAAATCCCGTGCCAGATCATCTTCGACATGCACTGCCCCCAATCGATTTCGGCGCGGCCAATATCGATAATGCTAATAACTCGCAATCATAAACTAGGTAAACTTGGTCGGGATGGATGTCACGCGCCTGCCATGCGACACGGCCATGGGTATCGGGCGGCGCTGCGCCGTGATGGAAAGGCGTGAAGAATGAATGGCATGGCGGTGTTGGGGCGGACGGTTCGGAGCGTGGCTCTGCTGACGGCAGGGCTGTTGATCGCGACGGGGGCGATGGCCCGGTCACCCGCCAAGCCCATCGCCAGGCCGATCAAGGTCATGACCTTCAACGTCCGCTATGCCTCCGATGAGGGCGCGACGCGCTGGGCGGTGCGGCGGCCGGTGATGGTGGAACTGATCCGCCGCGCCGCGCCCGATGTGATCGGGACGCAGGAACTGCTCCAGCGACAGGGCGACGACCTGACCCGTGCGCTGCCCGGCTATCGCTGGTTCGGGCGCGACCGGATGGGCGGGCATGCCAATGAGTATATGGGCATCCTCTATCGCCCCGACCGCCTGACGCTGGTCGGGCATGGCGATTTCTGGCTGTCCGAGACGCCGGACGTGGTCGGCAGCCAAAGCTGGGGCACCGATCTGCCGCGCATGGCGAACTGGGCGGTGTTCGAGACGAAGGAGGCCATGCCGCACCGTTTCCTGTTCCTCGACACGCATCTGGCGCACCGCGACGAGGATGCCGAGGCGCGCGACAAGGCGGCGGCGCTGATCCTGGCGCGGCTGCCCGCGCTGGCGAAGGACCTGCCGGTGGTGGTGGCGGGCGACATGAACGCGCGACCTGACACGGCCGCCTATCGGCGTTTCGCCAGCGCGCTGACCGACGCGTGGCCCGCCGCCGCGCGGCGTGAGGGGCCGGAGATGACCTTCCACGACTTCACCGGCACGCCCGATCGTCGGATCGACTATCTGTTCCTGCGGGGCTTCCGCGCAAAGACGATCGCGACCGATACCTATCATCAGGGCAAGACGTATCCGTCCGACCATTTCCCGATCGAGGCGACGCTGACGTTCGCCAAGTAGAGCTATTCCTCCCCTGCAAGGGGAGGTGGCGCGCGCAGCGCGTCGGAGGGGTGTCTCCCTCTCGATAGCGCGACACCCCTCCGTCAGGGCTTCGCCCTGCCACCTCCCCTTACAGGGGAGGAATAGGTGCGAGTTTCCCGATAGCGTTATCATTTGGCCGCTCCTATGATCGATGGACAGCCGATCGCGGCGCGGAATCGCGCGGTCGCGGGCATAGGAGAGGGATGACATGCGGATGGGGC
>DXIH01000188.1 GCA_019112965.1 Candidatus Sphingomonas excrementigallinarum
TGATCGTGGTCCCGATCGCGATGTTGCGACCCAGCGAGTCGTAACGCTGCGGGATGGTGTTCGTGCGTGCCAGGCTGATATTGTAGGAATCCGGCACGATCGGCGCGGCACGGTCGAGCAGGTTGTTCGCGATCAGGCGCAGCGAGAACTGCTTGGCGATCGCAAAGTTGAACGCCAGGTCGAAATAATTCTGCGGCGCGACACGATAATAATCGGTCAACGCCCGCGCCGGGGTGCCGCCGATCGCCGGATCACCCGAATTGTTGGCGTTGGTCAACGCACCGACATAACGCCAGTTGAGAGACGCGCTGAACTTCTTGTCTTCGGTCGTGTAGGTGGTGCGCAGGCCATGGCTCCACTTCGGGATCAGCTGGCCGCAACCATTGCCGTAATAACCCGCGCAGTTGCGGTTCGGCTGGAGCGGCGAGTCCTGGCCACCGGCATTGGTGGTCAACGAGCCGTTGAAGCCGAAGTCCAGACGACCGATCGACTCCAGGTTCAGTGCATATTGCGCCTGGAAGTCCCAGCCTTGCGCGACCGAGGTGTAGTAGTTGGTCGTGCCTTGGCGGATATAGCCGCCGTTGAACAGCTGGCCGTTCGCGTTGCGGACGATGCCCTGGCAGAAGAACTGGTCGCCGCCCGAACGCAGACAGCCATCGGTATAATAGCTGTAATCGTTATAGCCGAGCGAGTTGTCGATCTTGATCCGGTAACGATCGACCGAGAAGACCAGTCCGCGCACGAAGCGCGGCTTCAGGACCAGGCCATAGGTCTGGGTATAGGCGGTTTCGGGGTCGGCGACGAAGCCGCCCGAACGCACCGCGCAGGCGGCGCTGCCATTGGGGGCGGTGCCGTTGGCGCACAACAGGCTCTGGCTGTTGTACAGCGCGTCCGACAAGCCGGTCGCGCGACAGACCTCACGCGATGCGAGCGGCGCGCCATAGGTGACGCCGTTCGGGCCGGGGATCGGCGTGGGAGCGCAGAAGTCGGTGAAGGTGCCCGCACCGCCATTCGTGAACGCGATATTGGTCGCCTGGCGAATCTCAACCACGGTCGGCGCGCGCTGTGCCTTATTGAAGGAGGCGCGGAAGGTGATGTCGCTCACCGGCGCATACACACCCTCGATCTTCCAGGTGTTGAACGACTTCGGGTTGCTGCTGTACTTCGACACGCGATAGCCGCCGTTGACCTGCACCAGCTCGGCGAACGGCTTGTGCTGGATCAGCGGGGCCTGGACCTCGATATTGGCCTCGATCACGTCCTGGCTGAGATCGGTGTCGGTCCCGCCGACCGCCGCCAGATAGGCCGCGTCCGCGCGCGACTTCAGCGTGTCCTTGCGATATTCGGTGCCCAGCGCGATCGCCAGACCCTGCTCGGCGAAGGGCGAGGTGATGCCATAGCTGGTCAGGTCGCCGGTCACGTTCGCCTGTACGTCATACAGCGTGCCGATGGTCTGGTTGGTGCCGTTGCCGAACAGATAGTTGATGAGGGCGGGGTTGGTGTTGCCCGCGCTGAAGATGTCGAAGGGCACGCAACCGGCCGCACCGCTGGCGCAGGTCGGGTTGGCCTGCGTACCGCCGACGTTCACCGCATTCTGCAGGGCGCCGGGGATGCGGATGCTGGGCGTGTAATCCTGATGGTTGCGGGCATAGACGCCGCCGACGTCATAGGTCCACGCATCGCCCACCTTGCCACGAACGCCGCCGGTCAGGCGCAGGCCAGTGTTGAGGAAGGTATCAGGACGATCGTTGTTCTCACCCAGGCGATAGGCGAGCGTGACGGGCACGCTGTCCACGCCAGCGGCGCATCCGATCGTGGCCCCCTGCGCGCCCGACAGATAGGGGTTGTTGCAGTTGACGTTGACGGTGCCGCTCGCGATCGTCGGATAGTCGGTATACGACTTGTCGCGGAACCAGATGCCCGAGGCATAGAGTTCGGCTTCGGGCGCCAGGTCGAGCGTGACGAAGCCGCCCGCATTCACCCGCTCCGAAGGCCGCTGATAGGCATAGCCGCTGAAATAGTTGGACGCGTTGCCGGGCCCGGCGGCGAACGGCACGAAGGTGCGCGAACCATCGGGATTGTTGACCAGCTGCGCACCCTTGTTCGGGCCCGCGCCGGGGGTAATCAGGCCGCTGGTCGAGCTGCTCGGCGTCAGGCCGCACGACAGCGGGCCATTCAACTGAAGCTGGGTCAGGTAGCAGCCCGCGTTCGAGCGCGCGGTGATCGGCACTTCGTCGGTGTGGCGATAGTTGACGAAGCCGCTGACGTGCAGCTTGTCGTCGAACAGCTTGGTGCCCGCCGTCAGGGTCAGGTCGGCCCGGCCGCCGTCATTGGTCAGGCCGCGCGGGCTGCTGAAGCCCGCCGCGCGCGCCAGCGGCGAGACGATCGTGTCCTTGTTGTTGTGATTGTAGAAATTGTAGTTGGTGTCGATCTGGACGCCTTCGAAGTCCTTGCGCAGGACAAAGTTGACGACGCCCGCGACCGCGTCCGAGCCATAGACCGACGAGGCGCCGCCGGTCAGCACGTCGACGCGCTGGAGCAGCGAGGTCGGGATGATGCCGACGTCCTGGCCATTCTGGGTGCCCAGGCGCTTGCCGTCGATCAGGACCAGCGTCCGCTCGAAGCCAAGGCTGCGCAGCTTGATCCGCTGGCGACCGTCGGAGTCGTTATAGGTCTGCTGGCTGTCGGGTGCGACCTGCGGCAGGCGGTTCAGCACGTCCTCGACATTGACCGCGGCCTGCGCCTGGATGTCCTGGCGCGTCACCGAGGTGATCGGCGCGGCGGAGGCGAGGTTGGGGCGGCTGATGCGGGTGCCGGTGACGACCACGTCGCCGGTGCTGGCGGCCTGCGGCGTGCCCGAGATCGCGGCGGAACGGGTCGCGGCCGCATCGGCGCTGAGCGTTCCGGGATTCTGGTTGGAGGCCTGATCGGCGTCGCCCTGTGGCGCGGTGGTCTGGGCGCCGGTGGCTCCGACCTGCTGCGCGATGGCGGGCGCGGCGAACAGCATCGATGCGGCGGACAGCGCCAGCCACGATGCGGACTGCTGGATCTTCATACGTCTCCCCTGGGCCCAAGGCTGAGTCTGGTTGTCGGGCGCCGGGGCGGAAAACAGATTTTTTACCGCATTTGGTCAATACCTAAACCATACCTATCAAGCCCTAAAGGGCTCTTTGTCCGCCACATGTCACCCAAAAGACACAATCGAGAGCGGCGTCAATATCCTGAATTACATGCCATTTTTCGCGTTGCCGGCAGGGCCCTGCCCCGTGGTGCCGGCTCTCCGTTCTCGAACGGAGCCGAACGGGTAAAATTGGTGTCATATCGGTCTACCAATCGGACTTGCCGCCTGGCGCACACCGACGCACAATCGGGCGCAAGCATGAATGGCGAAACGGAGCGGGCATGATCGAAGATCGACGGGGATTTCTGGGCGGAATCGCCTCGCTGGCGGGCGTCGGCGCAGGATTGGTCGCGCCGGTGCGGGCATTTGCCAAGGCTGCCACCGGATCGGGGGCAACGCCGGGGGCCATGATCGTGTCGACCTGGGACTTCGGCGCGCCCGCCAATGACGCCGCCTTTGCCAGAGGGCGCAGCGGCGGCTCACTGATCGATATGGTCGAGGCAGGCGTGATGGTGCCCGAGGCCGATCCGAACAACCATTCGGTCGGCTATGGCGGCTATCCGGATCGCGACGGGCATGTCACGCTGGACGCGGTCATCATGGACGATGCAGGCAATGTCGGCGCGGTCGGCGCGCTGGAGGATACGGTCCACGCCATCTCGGTCGCGCGTGCGGTGATGGAGCATACTCCGCACACCTTTCTGGTCGGCGAAGGCGCGACGCGCTTTGCGCGCGACCGGGGCTTTCCACACGTCAACCTGCTGACCCCGGAGGCGGAAAAGGCGTGGCGCGATTGGCTGAAGACGCAGAACTACAAGCCCGTCGCCAACAGCGAGACCGGCACCTATGGCGCGGGTCGCCCCGGCACGCCCGGCGGCGCGCTGGACCATGATACGATCGGGATGCTCGCGCGCGATGCCAGCGGGCGGATGGCGGGCGCCTGCACCACGTCCGGCATGGCCTTCAAGATGCGCGGACGGCTCGGCGACTCGCCGCAGGTCGGCTCGGGCCTGTATGTCGAGCGCGGCGTGGGCGGTGCGACCTCCACCGGCCTGGGCGAGGAAGTCACCCGCACAGTCGGGACCGCGCGCGTCGTCGCCTCGATGCGCCACGGGATGAGCCCTCAGGCCGCGTGCGAGGAAGCCGCCAAGCATATCGCCGCGTTGCGAGGGGACGCGATCAAGGGGATGCAGGTCGGCTTTCTGGCGATGGACACCAAAGGTCGCATCGGGGCGTTCTGCCTGCTGCCGGGCTTCACCTATGCGGTGACCGACGCGGCAGGCCACACGCGGGTCGAAAAGGCGCCGTCCCTGTTCAAGGCGTAATCTTCCTATTCCTCCCCTGTAAGGGGAGGTGGCAGCGCGCAGCGATGACGGAGGGGTGTCCCGCTTTCGATAGGGCGACACCCCTCCACCAGCTTCGCTGGTCCCCCTCCCCTTACAGGGGAGGAATTTCAGGAAGGCTCCCCCCCATCGGCGATCAGCGCGTTCAGGTCGCGCAGCGCCTTGACGAGCCCCAGCCCCCGCGGCCCGGCGATGTAGCGCGGCGCCCATTCCGGCTGGAACTTCTCCTTATACGCGCGCAGCCCCCGGAAGCCGTAGAAGCGCTCGCCATGCCGGAACACCAGCGCCGCGACCTTGGCCCAGGTCGGCCCCAGCCGCCGTCCGCCGACGCCCGATAGCGGCGCAAGGCCCAGCGCGAACCGGCCATAGCCCTGCTGCTGCCCCCACAGCATCAACTCGACGAACAAATAGTCCATCACCCCGCCCGGCGCGTCCTCGACATGGCGCATCAGGTCGACCGACAGCTCGCGCCGATCACCCGCTTTCCAGAGATTGGCAAAGGCGACGATCCGCCCCTCGACCCGCACCACCGCGCAATCGGTCAGCGCCAGATAGGCCGGGTCGAACCGCCCCAGGCTGAACCCCTTTTCACCATGCCCCTTTTCCAGCAGCCAGTCGTCGGACACCGCCTTCAGCTCGGGCAGGATGGCGGGCACGTCGGCGGCGGGCAGGATGGCGAAGCTGGCATTCTCGCGCGTGCGGAAGCGGTTGAGAGTCTGACGCAGCCCGCGCATCCGCCCGCCCTCCAGCGCGAAGCTGTCGAGATCGATCAGCGCTTCCTCACCATATTTGATGATCTGAAGCCCCATCTCGATCGCGATTTCGAGGCAATCGGGGGTGATCTGATAGAGCATCAACCGCCCTTGCGCGGCGTCCGCCATGGTGCGCAGCTGCCACAACAGGTCCGCCCAGGCGGCACGCGGGCCGACGGGGTCCCCCATCGCGATCCAGCTGGTGCCGCGCACCTGATACATGACGAAGGCGTCGCCCTCGGGCGAGAACAGGAAGCGCTTGTCGCCCAGCAGCGCGAGCGCCGCGTCGGTGCGGTCGGCCCGTTCGACCACGGCCAGGACCTGCTCCATCGCCGGATGGTCCGTTTCGCCCGGCGGTGCGGCCAGGAACAGCCGCCACAGCCCCGCCCCCGCCAGCATCACCGCGACGCCCAGGCCTGCGCGCAGAAAGCGTGACGCGTCGTCGGACAGGGCGAAGCGCCACCAGAGCGATTCCTGATAATCGACATGCTTATAGGCGAAAAAGCCGATCCAGCCGGTCCCGACGATCACCACCGCGACGCTGAACAGCCAGGCGGGCGAGAGCGGCCGCGCGACCAGCGAGGTGCGGCGGTAAAAGGCCTTACGGCTCAACTGGAGGAGCAGCGCGATCGTCAGGCAGACCGCCGCTTCCTCGTAATCGATGCCCTTGGCGAGAGAGAAGATCGCGCCCGCGACCAGCAGCGCGCGCGCCGCCAGGCTCGCCCCGTCGAGCCGACGGTACAGCCCCGGCGCCAGCAGCAACAGGCCGGTCCCGACCAGGCTGGCGGCGAAGTGCGACGCCTCGATAAAGGGCAGCGGGACGATATGGACCAGATGGTGCACGCGCTGCGGAATGGCGGGCAGCGATCCCGACAGCAGCAGGATCGCGCCGCCGCCGAAACAGGCCGCGCTCAACAGCGTCGGCGCGATGCCCAGCAGCACCCGGCGCAGGTCGCGCAGCGCCCGGATAGGCCGCCGCCGCACCTCGTCCCAGGCGAGCAACGCGATGCCCAGCGCCAGCGGGGCGAGATAATAAAGGACACGGTATGCGATCAACGCGGCGAACAGCGCGGTGCGGTCGACCGGCACCGTCGCCAGCACCACCGCCTCGAACACACCGATACCGCCGGGCACATGGCTGACCAACGCAACGATGATCGCCAGCGCATAGGCGAGCAGGAAGGCAGGCAGCAGGTCGATCGACGCGCCCGGCAGCAGCACGAACAGCGCCGCACTGGCACAGGCGAGGTCGAGCGAGGCGATGCCGATCTGCGCCACCGCCTGGGCCGGTGTGGGCAGCGGCACGCTCCAGGCGCGCCAGCCCACCCTCTTCCCGGGCCGCAGCGCGCAGAGCAGGATCAGCCCCAGCGCCCCCGCCACCACCGCGCCACCGATCCAGCGGACGATGCCCTGCCCCAGCACCAAAGTCTCGACGGTGATCGGTCCCTCATGGAACAATAGCCCCAGTCCCGTGACGGTGAACACCCCGAACCAGAAGGTCGCGCTGGCGATGGCGATGACCCGCGCGATGTCCGGGCCGTCCAGCCCGGCGGCGGCATAGACGCGGTAACGCGCCGATCCGCCGGTCAGCAGCGCCAGCCCCAGATTGTGGCTGAGCGTATAGCTGGTGAAGGACGCCACCGCCGCCGTCCGCCAGCGCAATGGCCGTCCGATGACGCGAAGCGCGATGACGTCATAGAAGGTCAGCGCGACATAACTGGCTATGGTGAAACCGACCGAGAGCATGATCTGGCGCGGATCGATCGCATAAAAGGCGGCGCGCACGTCGCTCAACCGGATCGAGCGGGTCAGATGGTGCAGCGCCGACAGCCCGAGCGCGACGAGCAGCACGACGGCGCCGACCGCCAGATAGCCGCGCCGCGCCTTGGCATAGGCGACGATCCGGTCGACCATGGATGCCAGCCCGGAATGGGTCGTCACCGAACCGTCCAGTTCGCGATCGTCATGTTCCGATCGCCCGTCATATCCGCCCCCACTCGTGCTCATCTCACTTGCATTCCGGCCCCTTGCCCATGAGCCTGACCGCGGCATAGGATTGTAGCCGCCCACGCCGCCTTACGGGGCCATGACAAGTTCGTCATCCACGGATCCCGATTTTCATGACAGAAGCGTCATGCTTCGCCCACCCTTCCCACAGGTCGCCTGGGGTAAATGGGTGATGTGAAAGGATCGCGTCTTCTTCCCCCTTATCGACAACCGGCCATCATCGCTCCGGGCGGGTGCATGCGCGATCGGCAACCGCGATGAAGAGCCTGCGGATCGTCGGCTGGAGCGCCGGGATGGCGGCGCTGATCGGCGGGGCGGCCTTTGCGCTGCTCGTCGGGCACATGCCGCTTCATGCCGGGCCGCACCGCCCCTCGACGCTGTACGGCGCGACCTTCGCGCCGGTGGCGGAGGGCCGCCCCGGCCTGGTCGTCACCAGCCTGCGCAGCGATGTCGATGACGACAGCGCCGCGCTGGTCAGGCCGCCGCTCCATGTCGGCGATACGGTCCTGTCGGTCGACGGCCACCCCGCCACCTCCTTCGCGCTGCTGCGTGACGAGGCCGCGCTCGCCACGGATACGCCGATGCGTCTTCAGGTCGCGCGCGACCATGGCCTCCTCACGATCACGCTGCTAAGGAGCGGCGCGGGAGGACAGCGTGGCCAACAGGATTTTGCTGATCGAAGATGACCGCTCGACGGCGGATTACATCGCCAACGGGTTGCGGGAAGAAGGCTTTCTGATCGACCATGCGGCCAATGGCCGCGACGGCCTTTTCCATGCCACCGACGGCACTTACGACTGCATCATTCTCGATCGGATGCTGCCGGGCATGGACGGCATGTCGGTGCTGGCCGCGATCCGCGCGGCGGGGATCGAATCGCCGGTGCTGATCCTGTCGGCGCTTTCCTCGCCGGAGGACCGGGTGGCGGGACTGACCTCCGGCTCGGACGATTACCTGACCAAGCCCTTCGTCTTCGCCGAGCTGCTGGCGCGGGTCCGCCTGCTGATCCGGCGCGGCGGAACGACGGGCAATGCGCCGCAGACCAAGCTGGTGTGCGACGATCTGGAGATGGACCTGCTCGCCCACCGCGTCCGGCGCGCGGGCAAGCCGATCGACCTGCAGCCGCGCGAATACCGGCTGCTCGAATATCTGCTCCAGCATGTCGACCAGGTCGTGACCCGCACCATGTTGCTGGAGGGCGTGTGGGATTTCCATTTCGACCCCAACACCAACGTCACCGATGTGCATATCAGCCGGTTGCGCAAGAAGATCGACGAAGGCTTTGCCCGCCCGCTCCTGCATACGGTGCGCGGCTCGGGTTATAAGCTGGGGGTCGAGAAATAGCACCGGCGGTCCTCCGCTCGACCACGCTGCGGTTCGCGCTGCTGGTCTTTGCGCTACAGCTGATCGGCGCAGGCGCGATGGTGGTGACCGTCCGCCACCTGACCCGAAGCGAGATCGCCGCACAGGCCGAGGATGCCGCCAGCGACCTGCACGACGAATTGTCGGGCATGTGGCTGGCAGGCGGGCAAAAGGCAGTGCGCGCGGCAGTCGACCGGCGGTTGAACACAGACCGCCTGCCGCTGTCGGTCATCCTGCTGACCGATGCACAGGGCCGCTTCGTGGCGGGCAACATCGCCGAATGGCCCCCCAACGTCCCCACCCCCGGAACGGCGACGATCGAGATCTTCCGCATCGGCCATTCGCAGCCCGAACGGATGCGGGTGATGGCGTCACGCCTGCCCGATGGCTCGCGGATGCTGGCGGGCCATGTCGTCGAAAGCGAGCTGCGCGTCGCGTTGGCGATGGAAGAGGCGATGGCGGTCGGCATGGCGGCGGCGATCGTTCTCGCCGCGCTGGCCGCCTGGATCGCCGCGCGGATGATCGAGCGGCGGCTGGAGGATACGGTCGCCACCGCCCATGCGGTCGCCGCCGGGGACCTGTCGCGCCGGGTCGCGCCCAATGGCGGCGACGATGCCTTCGATGCGCTGGCAAAAGCGGTCAACGCGATGCTCGACCGGATCGCGCTGCTGATGACCGAGCTGAAGGTCGCGACCGACGGGCTGGCGCACGACCTGCGTTCGCCGCTGACCCGGCTTCGCTCGACGCTGGACCGCGCGCTGGCGGAAAGCCGGGACGAGAATGCACGCGTCGCGGTCGGCCGCGCGCTCGAGGAAGGCGACCGGCTGCTCGCCATGCTCGACACCGCGCTGCGCATCAGCCGGGCCGAGGCGGGGCTGGGCCGGGACGCCTTTGTCGAGGCCGATCTGGGCGCGATGATCCGCGACGTAGCCGACATGTTCGAGCCGCTGGCTGAGGATCGCGGCATGACCATCCGCGCCGAGGGGCCGGAGACCCTGGTCGCACGGGTCCATCGCGAATTGCTGGGTCAGGCGATTGCCAACTTGATCGACAATGCACTGAAATATGGCGCGGGCGAAGTCGTCGTCCGTGTCGAGCCGGGTCCGGTACTGGTCGTCGCGGATGACGGCCCCGGTATTCCCGAAGACCGCCGGGACGAGGCGTTGAAGCGGTTCGGACGGCTGGACGCCGCACGGACGGAGAGCGGCGCAGGGCTGGGCCTGTCGCTGGCGAGCGCCGTGGCGCATCTGCATGGCGGCACCGTGGCGCTGGAGGACAACGCGCCGGGTCTGATCGTCAGGATGACATTGGGCTGATTCAATCCTCCCCAAGCTTGCTTGGGGAGGGGGACCATCGCGCCAGCGGTGGTGGAGGGGCAAGGGCCGCCCGCCCCTCCACCACCGGGCTTACGCCCGGCGGTCCCCCTCCCCATCAGAGATGGGGAGGATTGGGAGGTTACGCCGCCACATTCCCCGTCCGCTCCAGCTTGCCCCAGCCGACGATCCATCCGCCGATCGCCGAGGCGATGGCGCGGATCACGACCCAGTACATGATCTGTCGATAGACCAGCCGCTGCGCGACCAGCAGATGTGCCGGATAGCGAACGCGGTTGCCGTCCAGCCGATAGGCGAGCCACCCGCACAGTACGTCGACCATGGTGAAGACCGTCCAATAGGCGGCCATCTGGAACACGTCCGTCTGCGTCTGCGCCCAGCCATGCTGGCCGACGCGCACCGCCGTCCCGATGATCGACAGGACCAGCGCCAGGTCGATCAGCGGCGAGATCGCGGCGAACAGAATCTGGAAGAGCCACGCCTGCGGCAAACCGATCCGCGCCAGCCCGGCGGGCTTGCCGGTGCGCAGGATGGCACGATGCTTCCACAGGCATTGCAGCGTGCCGAACGCCCAGCGATAGCGCTGCTTGGCCAGCGCGCGGAAGCTCTCGGGTGCTTCGGTCCAGGCGACGGCGCGCGGATCATAGGTTACGCGCCAACCGGCCCGCTGGATCGCGATGGTCAGGTCCTGATCCTCGGCCAGCGTATCCTCAGGGTAGCCGCCCACCGCATCGAGTGCGGCGCGGCGCCACGCCCCGACAGCGCCCGGCACCACGGTCATCGCATCGAACCCGGCAAGCGCGCGGCGTTCCAGATTCTGCGCGGTGATATATTCGACCGCCTGCCAGCGCGTGACCAGGTTGACCCGGTTGCCCACCCGCGCATCGCCCGCCACCGCGCCCAGCTTCGGGTCGGCGAACCAGCGGGCGAGCTTGGCGATCGTCTCCGGCTCGAACTGGGTATCGGCGTCGAGCGCGATCAGCACCTCGCCGGTCGCGTCCTGCAATGCGCGATTCAGCGCCGCCGCCTTGCCGCCATTGACCAGCGTCAGCAGGCGGACGCGCGGTTCGTTCGCGAACGCCGCGCGCACCACGGCGCTGGTCCCGTCCTTCGATCCGTCATCGGCGACGATGACTTGAAGGCCCGGATAGTCGCTGGCCAGCACCCGCTCGACCGACTGGACGATCACCCGTTCCTCGTTGAAGGCGGGGATGATGACCGAGACGCTGGGGGTGAAGGCGGGCGGCACCGGCTTGGACTTGCGCCCCTGGAACCAGGCGAGGCCCGCCATCACCACCGCGCGTGCGATACCCAGCGCAATGGCGAGATAGAACAGCCAGGCCAGCGACGCCGACAGGAAGGCCAGCGCGACGAAGATCGCGACATCGGTGCGCACCGCCAGCAGGTCATGCCCCTCGACCAGCGGCATCGCCTGGTCGCGGCTGACGCCCACCAGCTGCGAGGCGGGGACGAACTTGTAGCCTTCGGCGCGCAGCGTCTCGATGATGCGGGGCAACGCCTCGACCGTCTGCTCGCGGTCACCGCCGCCATCGTGCAGCAGAACGACATTGGCCGAATTGTCCGGCGTCGCGCCATGCACCTGGTCGATCGTCTGCTGGACGATCGCGTCGGTGCCTGGCCGCTGCCAGTCGTTCGGATCGACGTGCAGGCCGACGACCGTATAGCCCAGATTCTGGGCGATCAGGGCGGGATCGATTTCGTCCGCCGTGGTCGGCTCGGCGTCTCCAAAATAGGGCGCGCGGAACAGCGTGGTCGAACGGCCCGTATAGGCCTGGATCAGACGCTTGGTCGCATTCAGCTCCAGCTTGATCGTACGCGCGCCGGTCGTCGCCATATTGGGATGGGTATAGCTGTGATTGCCGATCTCGCTGCCGTCCGCGACGATCCGGCGGAGCAGCTGCGGGTGTTGCAGCGCATTCTCGCCGATCACGAAGAAGGTGGCGGGAACGTGCTCGCGCTCCAGCACGTCGAGGATTTTGGGCGTCCATTCGGCGTCGGGACCATCGTCGAAGGTCAGCGCGATCGTCTTGGGGACCGCCCCCGCCCGCTGCACGACATAGGGCGTCGGATAGGTGCGATAGACCTCGTTCCGGATTACGCCGTCCTTGTCATATTGCAGCGCGCGCTCGCCCTGGGTCGGCTGCGCCGTGATGCGCAGGATTTCGCCCGTCCCCTCGACATCGACGTTCAGCGGCGAGGCGATGGCGCCCAGCCGGGGAATGACCCCGCGCGCGGTGCTGCGAAAGGCGGCGAAATCCGCCCACAGGCCGGGGTCTTCCGATCCCAGCTGCCAGAAGGCGACATCGTCGATGCCCAGCCGCTTGAGCGCCTGAAGCTGGTTCCAGCTCGACGCGGCATCGAGCATCCAGACGGTGTGGTGCTCGCCATTCTCGTCATAGGCGAAACCGGCATTGCCGCTGGCCTGGTCGAACGTCACCTTCGCCTGGCTGTCATGCGCGATCAGCCATGCCTCTTCGATCGACCGCGCCTCGGCCGGCCCCTTGGCGGGCCAGTCATAGCCATAGCTGCCCAGCGCCACGATCAGCTTGTCGCGACCGACCTCGCGCAGCGCCTTTTCCGACGCCTGCAGGAACCAGGGCTGCGCCGCGATCGGCCCCGGCGTGCCGGTCTGCCAATGCTGGTCATAGGCCATCAGGATGATGCGATCGACGACCTTCGCCAGCCCCTGCAACTGCCACGCCTCGTCCTCGGCGGGGACGGTGACGGCCAGTACCGTGCCCTTGGGCAGATGCGCCTTGATCCGCTGGAGCAGCCGGGGATACCCCGCCATCGCGCTGGCGGGCAGGTTCTCGAAGTCGATGACCAGACCCGACTGGCGGTTGGCCGTCACCGACCGGCCCAGCTGGGTCGCCAGCTTTTCGGACGCCGCCGGGCTGGCGATGATCCGCGCGATCGTCCGCCCGTCCCACTCATCGTCGGACAGGTTCTGCACCATCGGCAACAGGCGCGGCGGCTTGGCGGCGTGGGACAACAGGCTGGCAAGCTTGGGATCGTTGTTGATCGCCAGTTGGCCCTTGGGTCCGGACACGTTCATCAGCGACGGCACCAGCCAGTCGATCTGGCCCATGTGCGCGTGGAGCGAGGCCAGCGCGGAATCATTGCCCGGCGTGTAGAAGGCGATGGTCAGCGGCGTATGGTCCTGCGCCACCGACTTGCGGGGTAGCCATTCGCCCCGCCGCCCCTTCAGCTGCGCGGTCGGCTCCAGCGTCATCGCCTGCCGCCGCGCGAAGGGCAGAGGCAGCACGCCCGAATTGGGCACCGCGACCAGCGTCGTCGCAAAGGCGATGGCGGCGACCACCACCGCCAGGATCGTCACCGCGACGGCACGCCGCGCCCAGGCGCCCCGACGGCCCGTCGGGTCAAAGAAGATCGGGTTGGTCAACGGTGTCGGTCCTTGGTCATCTACGTGATTATCGCGGCGGCCCCATATATCCCCGACCGCTTAAGCCCACGTTTCCATCGCACAGCCGATGACAGATCATGGGCATAGAGCGAGTGATCGCAACATTACAGATTTTTCATGACGCACCCGCTTTCCTTCCATCGGGCGCGTGACAATGCTCTGCGCCCCGCAATAGGACATGTCATGGCCCGTCTTCTCGCCCGCCCGCGCCGCCGATGGCCGCCTATCCTTGGCGCCGTCCTGCTCCTGCTTTTGGGTGCAGTCGCTATCCTTCTCTATTCGGGCAGTTATTTCGACAAGGACCCGTTCACGCACTTCCCGCCCGAAGGCCGGGAACAGCCGGTCCTCGTTCTCTCGCTGTCAGGTGACATGGGGCTTCGCTATGGCATGGGGGGCGTCATCGCGCGGTCGCTGAGCGCCAAGGGGATCGAGGTGCTGGGCGTTAATTCGCCCGTGCTGTTCCGCAAGCACCGCACCGCTGCGCAGGTGGACGCGGTCATCGCCGATCTGGTCCGCCGCGCCGAAGCCGAACGGGGCGACCGCAAGCTCGTGCTGCTCGGCCAGTCCTATGGCTCGGACATGCTGCAGACCGGATTGGCGCATCTGCCCGTCGATCTGCGCCGGGCCATTTCCGCGGTGATTCTGGTCGTGCCGGGCAAGACCGCCTTCTTCCGTTCCGACCCCTCGGGCCTGGCCTATGCGGGGCGGCCGGACAGCATCGCGATCACGACCGCGCGACAGATCGACTGGGTGCCGATGACCTGCATCTACGGCGTGCGCGAACCCGACAGCCTGTGCCCGTTGCTCAAACAGCCCAATGTCCGCAGCGTCGCCCTGCCCGGCGGCCATTACATGAACCATGACGACGCCACACTGGTCGCGCATGTCGAGGCGGCGGTGCGCCGGGCGCCCTCCCCCGCCGCGTGACGGAGGAGGGCTGGACAGCGATCAGGCCGTGATCGCCTCGATCGGCGTATCCGCGCCCTTGTGGGTCCGCCAAGTGGCGGCGCAGCCCAGCGCATAGGGTTTGGACAGTACCGTCGACACCGTCATGTAGCGCGCCGTGGCGGTATCGCGGGTCAGGGTCAGGTACAGATAGCCCTTGTCGTCCTGGTCGCAGAAGCGGACGACCTCGGGATTGGCCGCCGCGATCTCGCGCCCGATGCCGGGCATCAGGTCGCCCCAGGACGGGCTGGTGATGGACGTGCCCGCAAACTCCGCCGCGACCAGCTGGCCACGCGCGTCATACAGGTCGTTGGCCCAGGCCGCATGGCTGTCGCCCGAGACGACCACGGGCCGCGACCCCGCCCGCCGGAATGCGGCGTAGAGTCGCTCGCGCGCCGCCGGATAGCCGTCCCAGCTGTCGAAATTCAGCGGCAGGCCCGCGCGATAGGACGCCTGCGCCTCGCCCAGCTGCCGACGCTCGGCTTCCGACAGGCGTTCGGTCAGCTTGGCATAGCCCTGCGGTCCCATCTGCTTTTCCAGGTCGGGACCGTCGATCCGCGCCATCACCACCTGATTGCCGATCACCTGCCACGGCGTTCCCGCCCTGACCGAACCGGCCAGCGTCCGTTCGACCCAGTCGAGCTGCCCCGCACCCAGCAATTCGCGGTCGGGCCGCGCGCGCTCGGCCATCATCGCGGCATATTCGTTGGGTTCGGGCGCCTCGCCCTTGGCACGCACCTGCTTCGAGCGGGCGAGCAACCGCGATTCCAGCATGACCAAGGTCGCCAGATCGCCGAAGTCGAAGCTCCGATAGATGGCTTCCCAGGGCTGACCCGGTCTGGGGTCGCGGATCGGCATCCATTCGAAATAGGCCTGCATCGCCGCCGCCTTGCGCTTGCCCCAGTCGCCTTCGGTCGCGGGCTGGTGGTTCTCCGCGCCACCGATCCAGTCGTCATTGGCGACCTCGTGATCGTCCCATACGCAGATGAAGGCGGCGCGGGCGTGCGCGGCCTGCATGTCGGGATCGCGCTTCACCTGGGCATGGCGCTGGCGATAATCGGCGAGCGTCACGATCTCATGCGCGGGCTCGGGCAGGCGGTTCAGCTTGTGCCCGATGGCCGAGCCATAGCCGTCCGCGCCATATTCATAGATATAGTCGCCCAGATGGACCACCGCGTCGAGCCGCTCGGTCCTGGCGATCGCGTCATAGGCGTTGAACAGCCCACCGGGGTAAAGCTGGCACGACACCACTGCCAGCGCCAGTTCCTCGACCCGCCCGCGCGGCAGGGTGCGGAAGCGGCCCTCGGGCGAGCGCTGGCCGCCCGCCGTCTCGAACCAATAGCGATAGTCGCGGCCGGGTTGCAGCCCGGTCACCTCGACCTTGGCGGTGAAGTCACGCGCGCCCCGCGCCGTGACCCGGCCGGTGTGGAGGCCGACCGCATCGCCACCGCCGATCGGCGCGACATGCCAGGTCAACGCGATGTCCCCGCTTTGCCCCTCGGCGGGCGTCGCGCGGGTCCACAGGATCGCCCCGACCGGCGACGGATCGCCGCTGGCGACGCCGTGATCGAAGCGAACCGCCGGGGCCTCCGCCTGCGCCAGCGTCGTAGGCAGGGCCAGGCTCGCCCCGCTTCCCATCAGCTTGATCGCGCGGCGTCGGTTCATCATCGTCATCGTGTCGGTCCTTTCGGCACGGACGGCTAGGCGCGCCAGACGACAGCGCGATGGCGGAGCCGTGACGGTTTGGCGACAAGGGGCGCCCGTCATGAAACTGAAATATGACAGACACGGGCTGGTAATTCCTCGTGCCTAAGGACCGGCCAAGACAGGGTAATCCGGGGGCACTATGAATTCGACGACGATCGGCCGCGCGACGTGCGCGATGCTGCTGGCGGGCCTGTCGCAGGTCGCCTTCATCCAATCGGTGGCGGCGCAGGCCATGATCCAGCCGCAGGAAGACGCGCGCGATGCGAACGACAATCCCGACGTCATCGTCACCGCACAGAAGCGCGAACAACGGATCGAGGACGTGCCCGTCACCGTCACCGCCGTCACGGGCGCGCGCATGGCGGACCTGGGCGTCAACTCATTGTCCGAAGTCGCGCAATATATCCCGGGCCTTCAGATCCAGGAGCAGAGCGCGAACAATCCCGGCTTCGTGATCCGGGGCATCACCTCGGACTCCGGCTCGGCGCAGCAGGGCGCGCGCGTCACGCTCTATTATAACGGCGTGGACATCAGCCGGACGCGCGGCGCCTATCAGGACCTTTACGATATCGAGCGGATTGAGGTGGTGAAGGGGCCGCAGGCGACGCTGTTCGGCACCGCCGCCGCCATCGGCGCGATCAACATCATCTCCGCCAAGCCCCGCGCGGGAACCGAGGGCGGCATCCTGGCCTCCTATGGCAATTTCGACCGGACACAGGTGTCGGGCTATCTGAACGCGGGTAACGATACGCTCGCCGGGCGGATCGCCTTCGCGTATAAATATCGCGACGGTTATGTCCGCAACATCGCGGGCGATCCGAAGGTACCGAACCAGAACCAGGGCCGCGTCGACCAGGACGACCTGAACGGTCAGGACCAGCGGGGCGTTCGCGGGTCGCTGCGCTGGACACCCAATTCGTCCGTGACGGCCGATCTGGTGCTGACCTATGACGGACAGCGCAATCCCGGCACCGCGTTCAAGAGCCGCGTCTTCGCCCCTACGGGCGGCCAGACCGGCGATTATGGCTATGCCGAACTGTCGGGCTCGCCCTTTTCCGCCGAGGTGCTGGGCAAGCGCAAGCTGGGGCTGACGCGCAACGTCTATGATGCCAATCTGACGGTCGCGGTCGATGTCGCGCCGGGCATCACCTTCACCACGGTCAACGGCTATCGCCGGTTCGACTCGCTCGAAATCTTCGACGCGGACGGTGGCCCCGCCTGGTATCTGGAATTCGGCGAGGATGCCAAGGGCGACCAGTGGAGCCACGAAAGCCGCTTCGCCTTCGACGGCGCGCACTATCGTGCATCGTTCGGCTGGAACGCGTTCTTCGAAAATGGCCAGCAGCGCGTGCCCTTCTCGACCGAGGAAGGGACCTATCTGGCCTGTTCGGTCGCACGCGACTTCGCGCCGATCCGCCAGATCCTGAACGGCGCGGGACTGCCGACCGGCACCGCCTGCGTCGCCGCCAACGGCACCATCCCGGCGACGCGCGCCACCGCGATCCTGTCGCGCGGGACGGCGACCGTCCTGCCCTACAGCGCCAGCTTCGCCAATTACGGCAATACCGACACCTATTCGGTCTTTGCCGACGCCACCTGGATTCCGATGGACGCGCTGGAACTGACGGCGGGTGCGCGCGTGCTGATCGAGGATCGCCAGTCCGGCTATAGCTCGGTCATGCCCGACAGCCGGTTGCTGGCGGGGGCCGGGATCTTCACCAGCCTGCTCGCCGCCGCCAATACCAAGGGGCAGAAATTCACCGCCGAACGCAGCTATGCCGCGGTCCTGCCCCGCTTCAACGCGCTGTATCGCCTGAGCGACGATGTGAACGTCTATGCGACGGTCAGCAAGGGCCGCCGCTCGCCGGTGGTCCAGCTCGACGCGCAGCGCATCGTGCCGCTGAGCGTCGCCAATTCGGGCGCGATCCCCCGGCTTCAGATCATTCCGGCGGAAGACGTCTGGAATTACGAGGGCGGCATCAAGGGGCGGGTCGGCCCGTTCTCGGGCGCGGCCTCGGTCTTCTACCAGCGGTACAAGGGTTTCCAGGTCTCGGTGTTCGAGAACGGCCTGACCGTGACGCGCAGCGCCGGGTCCGCCAACAATCTCGGCGTCGAGCTGGAGGCGAATGTCGCGGTCCATCGCTGGCTCGGCCTGTTCGGCACCTTCGCCTATATCGATGGCGGCATCGGCAACGATCCGTCGAACGGTGTCTTCGCGGGCAACCGCTTCCGCCTGCAACCCGACACCACCGCATCGGGCGGCGCCAATATCCGCATCCCGATCGGCACATCGGCGACCTTCTATGCGACGCCCAGCGCCACCTATCGCTCGAAGGTGTATTTCGAACTGCCCAACAGCGAGGCGATCTCGCAGGGCGGCTATACGCTGGTCAACCTGCGCGCAGGGGTGGAGTTTGGCGACCAGAGTCGCTTCCATGTCGGCGGCTTCGCGCGAAACCTGACGAACAAGCGCTATCTGATCGATGCGGGCAATACCGGCGGCACGTTCAGCACCCCGACCTATATCGCGGGCGAGCCGCGCTTCTACGGCGTGGAGCTGGGCGCGCGTTTCTGACGGATATCCTCCCCGGACACGGGGAGGTGGTAGGCCGAAGGCCTGACGGAGGGGGGGGCATAGGACAGGCTTTGCGGCGATCCCCCTCCACCATGCTTCGCATGGTCCCCCTCCCCGTGCCGGGGGGAGGATGGCGTACGCTTAACCGCTTTCTAACCCCGACCCACTAGACGCGATAGCCTGGGGCCATGGGTTGGGAAGCGGATATCGTGTTGCGCTGGTTGATGTTGGTGGCGGGCCTCGCGATCGCGACCTCGTGCACGCCCGCCCACCATCCGCCCGCGCATCTGACGCTCGATGTACCGCCGCCGACCGCACGGACGCTGCTGCGCCAGCTGGCGCTCGACGTGCCCGACACCGACCTGCCCGAGGCGATCAGCGGCAATACGCCGATCGAGATGGCCGCCGCCCCTGCGTTCAGCGGCATCGCCCGCACCGCGACCGACGCCGCGCGCGCCGCCGAGTGCCTGACCGCCGCCATCTATTACGAGGCGCGCTCCGAACCCGTCGACGGCCAGCGCGCGGTGGCGCAGGTCGTGCTTAACCGCGTCCGCGACCGGGCCTTTCCGAAAAGCATCTGCGGGGTCGTCTATCAGGGGTCGGGCCGGTCGACCGGCTGCCAGTTCAGCTTCACTTGCGACGGATCGATGCTGCAACCCCGCGACCCGGCCGCCTGGGCCCGCGCCGCCGCCGTTGCGCAAGGAGCGCTGGCCGGACTGGTCTATGCGCCGGTGGGAGCCGCAACCTTCTACCACGCCAATTACGTGCTGCCCTGGTGGGCTTCCAGCCTCAGCCGGATCGGATCGGTCGGCACGCATATCTTCTATCGCTGGCGCGGGGCGCTGGAGCGTGACCTTTCCTTCCGCCAGGATTATGCCGGGGTGGAGCCGAACATCCCCGTGCCGGCCGCCGCCGTGAACCCGGTCGCCGCGCCGGTGGCCGAGGCGGTGTACGGCGTCACCATCCATCGCGGCGAGCAGCGGGCGGAGGCGAAGACAGCGCCCGTATCGACGGCTGGCGTTCGCATCCATCGCAACGGCTTTGCCCATGGCGGCGGAGAGGCCCCGTCCGGGGTGATCGTCGGCGAGGAAAGCGATCCGAGCTGATCGGGCCAACCTATTCCTCCCCCACAGGGTGAGGGGGACCGCCGGGCGCCAGCCCGGTGGTGGAGGGGTGTCCCCGGTGGTGAGGGCGCTATCACCTTTCCACCGGGGACACCCCTCCGTCAGGCCTTCGGCATGCCACCTCCCCTTGCAGGGGAGGAATACTTACCCGATCGCGTCGATCCAGTCGGGCAAATCACCCAACCTCTCCAACTGGCGGAAGCGGGGATGGTCGACCGGCGTTTCGCCCGCCTCATGGCTCCATGCCAGCGGTTGCGGAATATAGGCCGCCCAGCCGCCAGCCTTGAGCGCGGGCAGCACGTCGGAGCGCATCGAATCCCCCGCCATCACCGCCGCCTCGGGGGCGACGCCGTGACGCTCGAAGATGCGGGCGAAGGTGTCGGGCGTCTTGTCGCTGACGATGGCGACATCGTCGAAATGCGACCCCAGCCCCGATGCGGCGAGCTTCGCTTCCTGATGCAGCAGGTCGCCCTTCGTCACCAGCACCAGCCGCCCCCGCTCGCGCAGCGCCTCGATCGTCTCGGCGATGCCGTCGAGCAGTTCGACCGGATGCGCCAGCAACTGCCGCCCCGCCTCCAGCACCCGCGCGATCAGGTCGGTGGGCAGGGTCGGCCCGGCCAGTTCCACCGCCGTCTCGATCATCGACAGGGTAAAGCCCTTGGCGCCGTAGCCATAGAGCCGCAGGTTGCGCGCTTCGCACGCCTCCAGCGTGGCGCGGGCGACCCGCGCCTCGGCAAAGGGGGCGAGCAGGCCGACCAGCGCCTCTTCGGTCGCGGCGAAATGGCGCATATTGTGCCAGAGCGTGTCGTCCGCATCGAGGCAGATCAGCGCGATGGTCATCGAGTAGCTCCCATTTGCCCCCACGTTCCTGGCGGCGCGTTTCCATCACAGCTCACGGATCAGGCGCAAGCCCAAACGCGGCCGGAACCGCTCGGCGCGGGCCTTTTCGGCACCGATGCCGCCCTGCACCCCCAGCTTGCCGAAACTGCGATGAACCTGCGGCATCAACAGCCAATAGGCGCCCTGGCCATTCTGCCGGTTCAGTTCCAGGCCCAGCACCGTGTCGGGATTCAGATCGTAGAAGGTTGAGTGGTTGATGATCGTCCCCGTCTCGTTGCCTTCGCGCAGGGTAACGTCGCCGACGCCCAGCATCGTCATCGTGCTCCACCGCTCGCCGAAGCGATTGCCGAGCAGCCATAACAGGGTGGAGGTCCAGCCGCCCTCCTCCCGGTCATGCAGCCCCAGATACTGGACGCCGTGGACGCTCCGCCCGCCCCGGAAGGTGCCCAACCGCTTCTGAAGCCCCATCTTGTACTGGACGACGCGGCTATTGATGAGCGGCAGTTCCAGCTCGACCGCAAAGCCGTCCGTCACCGCCAGTTCGACCTCCGGCGCCCATTCCAGCTCGCCGCGCGGGCCGGTCAGGTCGCGCTGCGCCAGCGCGTTGACCTCGATCTCGCCTGCCTTGGCGGTCAGCGGGCGGATCATGTCGAACACCATCGGTTCGGGGATGTCGGGGCCGGACTGGGCGGCGGCGGACGCACTGAAGAACAGCAGCCCCAAGACGGAAAAGGCCAGGCGGCCGGTCATGTACATCGTCAAACTCCCAGGCGGTACGCAATACCGCGGCGCCGGGGAGCCAGGCCCTTGACGGGATCAGGAGGCGTGGGGTTCGTACCGCCGCGCGCTCGCGCCCATCGCCGCCTGAATCCCCATGACCAGCGCATCCACCGTGAAGGGCTTGGTCAGCAACTGCATGCCCGGCGACAGATGCCCACTGTTCAGCACCGCATTCTCCGCATAGCCCGTGACGAACATGACATTCAATTCATGTCGCAATTCTCGCGCCGCTTCGGCCAGCTGCCGCCCGTTCATGCCGCCGGGCAGGCCGACATCGGTGACGAGCAGATCTATGCGTTCGTCCGATCGCAGCACGGCCATCCCCTCGACGCTGTCCGCCGCCTCGACCACCCGATATCCCATGTCGCGCAGGACATCGGAGATCATCATTCGCACCGTCGCCTCGTCATCGACGACCAGAACCGTCTCGCCCGCGCCCGATGGCTTTGCGGTCACGCCGGTCGCATCCACGCCATCGCGTTCGACCGGGCCGTCATGGCGCGGCAGATACAGGAACACCGTCGTGCCCTCGCCAGGTGCCGAACGGATGCGCACCTGACCGCCCGATTGCTGGGCAAAGCCGTAGATCATGCTCAGACCCAGCCCGGTGCCCTGCCCCAGCGGCTTGGTGGTGAAGAACGGGTCGAACACCTTTTCCATCACCTCCGGCGTCATGCCGGTGCCGGTATCGGTGACGCACAGCGCCAGATATTCGCCATCGGGTATGTCGGCGAAGCGGGCATTGCCTTTGTCGAGACGGCGATTGACCATCTCGATCGTGATCCGCCCGCCCTCCGGCATCGCATCGCGCGCGTTGATGCACAGGTTGAGCAGCGCATTTTCCAGCTGCGGCGCATCGACCAGCACCGTCCACAGATCATTCGCGCCATGCGTCTCCAGCACGATGCCCGGCCCGACGGTGCGGCGGATCAGGTCGGTCATGCCCGCCACCAGGGCAGCGATGTCGGTGGGCTTGGGCGCCAGCGTCTGTCGCCGGGAAAAGGCGAGCAGCCGGTGGGTCAGCGCCGCCGCGCGCCGGGTCGCCCCCTGCGCCGCGTCCATATAGCGGTCCAGGTCGTTCACCCGCCCCTGCGAAAGCCGCAGCGCCATCAACTCCAGAGAACCCGAAATCCCGGCGAGCAGATTGTTGAAATCATGCGCCAGCCCGCCGGTCAGCTGCCCCACCGCCTCCATTTTCTGGCTCTGTCGTAGCGCTTCCTCGGCGCGCATCAATTCGGCGGTGCGATCGGCGACCCGCTGTTCCAGCTGGTCGGTGAGCGCGCGCAGCTCGGCGATGGCCGTGTCGCGCTCGACCTCCAGCGCACGCCGGGCGCCGACATCGATCAGGACGCCGGGAAACTGGACCGGCGTACCGTCGGGCGCATGATCGACACGACCGATCGCCTCCAGCCAGTGATAATGGCCGTCATGGCGACGCACGCGATACTGGTGCGCATAGGGTCCGCCCCGCGCGATCGCCGCCTGCACCGCCTCCGACAGCCCGGCCCGGTCGTCGGGATGGACCAGTTCCGCCACCTTCTCGATTTCCAACCCTTCGTGGCCGAGCGCGGGGGCGATTCCGAAATGCCGCGCGAACGGCTCGTCGCAGGTGAAGCGGTTGGACAGGAGATCCCAGAACCAGGTGCCGATGATCGCACCGGCCTCCTGCGCCAGCTGCACCCGCTCGGCGTTCAGTCGTGCCCGGGCCTCGCTTTCGCGGAGCTGCTGCTCGGTGCAGATGCGATCGGTGATGTCGAAGCTGACGCCCGGAAAGCGCACGCAGCGGCCGCTCTCATCGGCGATGCAGCGACCCCGCGCCGATACCCAGTGAATCGTGCCATCCGACTGGACCAGCCGATATTCGGAGGCGAAACGGCCCGCTGCGTCGCCCTCACCCGTCCCCGCCATGGCGTCCGCGACCTCGCGCGTGACACGCTCACGATCATCGGGATGGATGCCCCGAAAGAATTCGGCGATCGGGATTCCCGTCTCGGCCGCGGCCGGATCTACCCCGTACATGGCAGCGAAGCGCCGATCCGAGCGGACGGAGTCGTTGACCACGTCCCAGTCCCACATGCCGACATGCGCCCCCGAACTCAGCGCCAGCTCCAGCCGCTCGTCCGCCTCGCGCTGCCGCCGCTCCGCCAGCACCCGCGCGGTCGTCTCGCCAGTGACGCAGATCATGCCCGCGATCGCGCCGCGATCATCGAAGACGGGCGAATAGGAAAAGGACCAATAGGCCTCTTCGGGCTTGCCCTCACGCGCCAGGTCGAGCCGCATGTCGGTGACCTGCGCGACCTTGCCCGACAGGGCGATGTCGACCAGCGGCGCGATATCCGTCCAGATGCTGTCCCACAGGATACGGAACGGCGTCCCCATGGCGGTCGCGGCGCGATACCCCAGCATCGGGCGATAGGCGTCATTGTAGAACGAGATCAGATCCGGTCCCCAGACCAGATACATGGGGGCCGGACAGGCCAGCATCGTGGCGATCTGCGCCTTGAGCGCGGCAGGCCATGTCTCCGGGCGCCCCAGGCTGGTCGTCGCCCAGTCGAACGCGATCATTTCGTCGACGACCCGACCCGATACACCGTCGAGAAAAGCAAAGGCGGCAGAATATACCATGATTTGACCCTGCATCAGAGCGCGGCCCGGCGCCAGCGTCGATTGGCGGCCGCATCGCCGCCCCTCGATCTGGATCAGTGCGTTCGCCCGGACAGGATATCCGGCCATTTTGTCCAAGGGCCGATCTGTCCGGGTGACAGCGTCGATCGGCTCGACTACCCCTCGCCTCGTGACGGCGATCCGCAGCCTGTTCGCGCAACGCAAGCTGGCCGTGCTCCTCTGCGCGGCAGCGCTGTTGCTGAAGCTGCTGATCCCGAATGGCTATATGGTCGGGCAGGTCGATGGCCACGCCGCGATCATCCTGTGTCCCGCCAGCGGCCCCGTCCCCGATCTGTCCGCGATAGGGCATGGCAAGACCATGACGCATGGCGGGGCCATGGCGATGGATCACGGCACGATGGTGCATGATGGAAGCGGACACGGCTCCGGCCATTCCGACGAGGATCATGGCCGCGAGAGTCCCTGCGCCTTTACCGGGCTGGCCGCGCCCGGGCTGGCGGCGACCGATCCGATCCAACTGGCGCTGCTCATCGCTTTCGTCATGGGCGTCGGGCTGGCCGTGCCGGTCCTGCCGCGGCCCGTCCCCGCGCCCTATTTGCGGCCGCCCCTGCGGGGACCGCCCGCGCTTTCCTGACCCATCTCATCCGGTGTCGCTGCCTTCGGGCGGCAACGCCCTCATGATGTTCGCTCCCGTTCCAGCGGGGGTCGGTCGAAAGCCCTTTCATGCCTCTTTTCCTTTCCATGCCGGACAATCCGTCCGGTCAGGCGGCAACGCCGCCATCTCCGACGATCGTCGTCACCGCCGCGCGCCCGCTCGACACCGGCGCCGGGGCGGCCAGCCGCTTACCCCTGACGATCCGGGAAACGCCCGCCAGCATCGAGATCCTGACCCAGGACGAACTCCAGGCGCGCGGAGTCCGCACGGCGCGCGAGGCGTTCGACCAGGTGGTCGGCGCGATCTCGGGCAATGTGCCGGGCAATCCGGCGGTGGTCACGATGCGCGGCTTTGCAGGCAACACCGTCTCGATCCTGCAGGACGGCGTGCGAATCGCCGCCTCCACCATCACCCAGCGCGACAGCAATATCTGGCATTATGACCGGATCGAGGTACTGAAAGGCCCCGCGTCCGTCCTCTACGGCGAAGGTGCGCTGGCGGGCGTCATCAACAAGGTGACGCGCAAGCCCGTGCTCGGCGAGCGCACGCTCGACCTGATGCTGTCGGGCGGCAGCTTCGACACGGTCTTCGCAGGCGGCGGCGTCAACCTGCCCGTGTCATCCACCATCGCGGTGCGCGCGGACGCCAGCTATCAGCGCTCCGACAGCCTGTACGATGTCGACCACAATGCCAGCGTCTCGACCGGGCTGACCGCCAGCGCGCTGTTCCGGCCCAGCGACCGCCTGTCGCTTCTGGTCGCGGTCGACCATTTCGAGGATCGCTATGACGCCACCTATCAGGGCCTGCCGCTGATCCCCGCCCGCTATGCGCTCGACCCCAGCGACGCAGTGCGCAGCAGCGCCGGGCTGGTCGCCGACCGAAGCCTGAGGCAGCGCAACTACAACCCGATAGGGGCGTGGTCGGGCGCGAACGAGACGACGGTTCGCTCGCGGCTCGACTGGAGGATCGGCGATGGCTGGGTCGCCGCGCTGGACCTGACCGGCTATACCGCCGACCGCGCCTTTCTGCTGGCCGACACGCAGAGTTTCGCCGCGCCCAGCGCCCGCTTCCCGAATGGCAGCATCCGGCAAAGCTATCAGGATTTCCGCCACGACCATCAATTCTGGAATGCGCGCGGCACCATCGGGCGCGACGGGCGGATCGCCGGCCTGCGCCACCGCTTCAGCCTGGGCGCGGAATATAACGCGACCGATTTCACCAGCCTTCGCCAGCAGGCCCCGCTCGGCACGCTGCCCGATGTCGATCTGCGCAACCCCGCGCCGATCGTCGCGCCGACCTCTCCGGCGGTCTTCACCAGCGGCAATGTGACCTTTCGCTCGCGCCTGAAGCAGGCATCGGTCTTTGCCGAGGATGCGGTCAACCTGACGTCGCGCTGGCTGCTCGTCGGCGGTGTCCGCTGGGATCACATCGCGCTCGACCGGGCGACGATCCAGAATGTCGGAGGGGCGACCGACCGCAATGCACCGCGTTTCGACCCGGTGTCGTGGCGCGCGGGCACGACCTGGGAGGCTGTGCCGGGGGTGACGCTCTATGCGCAATACACCACCGCCGTCTCGCCGGTGTCGACCATCCTGCTCGCCTCGATCGCCAATAGCCGCTTTCGCCTGACCAAGGGCCATGCGGTGGAGGCGGGGTTCAAGGCGAGTGGCTGGGCCAATCGCGCGACGCTGACCGGCGCCGTGTATCGCATCGTCCAGTCCGACATCCTGACCCGCGACCCGACCAATCCGGCGTTGAGCATCCAGGGCGGACGGCAATCGTCACGCGGGGGCGAACTGACCGGCGAGCTTCGCCCCTTGTCCTCGCTGCGCCTAACGGCGGGGGCGTCCTATACCGATGCACGCTATGACCAGCTGTCGGAACTGGTCGGCGGCGTGCGGGTCGACCGCAGCGGCAACCGGCCGATCAACGTGCCCGACACGACGCTGTTCGCCTCGGTCTTCTACACCCTGCCGCTCGACGTCACCTTGGGGGGCATCCTGCGACAGGCGGGCGGCTTCTATACCGACACCGCGAACAGCATCCATGTCGCGGGTCACACGCTGCTCGACGCCAGCCTGTCGGTGCCGGTCGGGCCGCACACCATCCTGACGGTGCGCGGACGCAACCTGACCAATCGCTTCTACGGCGAATATTCGGGCTACCCGACCACCAACGTCTATATCGGCGCGCCGCGATCCTTCGATATCGCGCTGACGGCCCGGTTGTGAGGAGCAGTTCGATGACACCCGCCTCCCGCCACGCCGCCTTCCACCGCACGATCTGGCGCTGGCATTTCTGGGCCGGACTGCTGGTCGCGCCGATCCTGCTGATGCTCAGCCTGACCGGCGCCATCTATCTGTTCAACGACGAGTTGAACGATGCGATCTATCCCGAGCTTCGCTTCGTCGCGCCCCACCGCACCGATATGCCGATGTCACGCCTGATCGAGGCCGCGCTAGCCGCTTATCCGGGCAGCGCCTCGCGGGTCGACATGCCCGCCACCGCCGACCGTTCGGCGGTGGTCTTCGTCCAGCCAAATGACGGGCTACCCCGCCGCGTCGCGGTCGATCCCGGCACGGGGAAGGTGCTGGGCAGCGTGGTCTATGACCGCACGCTGGTCGGCTGGGCGGATGCCATGCACCGATCGATCCTGATGGGCGTGTTCGGCGAGCGGCTGGTCGAACTGGCGGTCAGCTGGGCGCTGGTGCTGCTCGTCACCGGCATCATCCTGTGGTGGCCGCGCGGGCGGTTCACGGCGGCGGGGACGCTGTGGCCGCGCGTGGGCGGACGGGGGCGACGCTTCTGGCGCGACCTGCATGGGCCGGTGGGGGTGTGGACCGTCGTACTGATCGGCTTCCTGATCGTCACCGGCCTGCCCTGGGCCGGGGTCAGCGGGCCGTTGATCCACCGGGTCGGCGCGGCGCTGGGCGTGGGCTATCCGCCTTCCTTCCGCCAGTACAATATCCCGCATAGCGTGCCGATGAAGACCGCGCTGGGCGATGCGCCATGGACGCTGGAGGATGCGCCCCTCCCCCGATCACAGATGCCCCATTCGGCCATGCCCGCCATGGGCGGCGAACATGCCGATCACGGCCCGGAGACGCCCGGTGCGACCCGCGACCCGGCGGTCATTCGCGGCACCGACCGGGTGACGGACATCCTGCACGCGCATGGCTGGTCGGGCAGCTATCGCCTGTTCCTGCCCAAGGGGGCGGACGGGGTCTATACCGTCTTCACCTATCCCGACCGGCCGGTGGGGCAGAAGACACTCTATATCGACCGCTACAGCTTCAGACCGATCGGCTCGGAGGTCCGCTATGCCGATTACGGCATCGTCGGCCGCGCGGTGGAGTCGGGCGTGCAGCTTCACATGGGCAATTATTTCGGCCGCGCGAACCAGTTGCTGATGCTGATCCCCTGCATCGCCATCTGGGTCCTGACGTTCAGCGGCGTGGCCATGTGGTGGAAGCGTCGCCCGGTCGGGCGGATCGGAGCGCCGCCCGCACTTTCGGGCGCGCGGGTCGGCGGCCTGCTGGTGTCGCTGGTGGTGGCGGGGATCGCCCTGCCGCTGTTCGGCGCGTCGTTGATCGTGATCGGCCTGCTCGACCGCATCGTCTCGTGGAGCCGCCGCCGCGTGGCGATTGAACAGGGTTGAGTGACGACCGTTATCGCCTTCGACATTCGGAAGGGATGACGGCCATGAAGAACAAGGGACTATCGCCATGGGCGGCGGGCGGTATCGCGGCGGGCGTGCTGGGGCTGAGCGCGCTGATCGGGCGGCGTAACGCCCCCGATCCGTCGCACCCGCGCATCCGCCGCTGGTATGCGCGGCTCGACAAGCCCGGCTTCACCCCGCCCGACATGGTGTTCGGCGCGGTATGGCCGGTGCTGGAGACGCTGGCGGCGGTCGGCGGCTATCGCCTGCTCCGCCAGCCCGCCTCGCCCGCCCGCAATGCCTCGGTCGCGCTGTGGCTGGGCAACAGCGCAATGATCGGCGGCTGGACCGAGCTGTTCTTCCGCGAACGCCGTACCGGCGCCAGCACTGCCGCCGCCGGAGCCATGGCGATCGGCACCACCGCGCTTGCCGCCACCGCGTGGAAAGTCGACCGCCCGGCCTCGGTCAGCGTCATACCGCTGGCGGCGTGGCTGGGCTTTGCGACCCTGCTGGCGGGGGAAGTGTGGCGACGCAATGCGGAGTGACGCCACCACCCAACATGAACTTTCGATGAAACTAACATGAACTAATCCCCCATCGAAACGTTCGGAGGCGATGCGGGGGAAAAGCAGCACCATCTTGATCGTAACCGCCGGTTTGCTGACGGGATGCAACACGCATCAATCCACGCTGGCGCCTTTCGGGGCGGATGCGGCCGATATCCGACATCTGTTTATCATCATGCTGGTCGGCGCGGTGGTGATCGCGGGCGGTGTCGCGCTGCTGATGCGCCATGCCGTCCGGGCGCCCGAGGGATCGATCGACCATCGCAAGGGGATGCGGATCGTCCTGTGGCTGGGCGGGATCATCCCCACCGTCGTGTTGCTCGGGCTGCTCGCCTACTCCCTACCCTATATGCGCCCGCGCCCGGCCTCGCCCGCCGACCTGACCATTGCCGTCGATGGCGAGCAATTCTGGTGGCGCGTCGCCTATGCGCCGCCGGGCCGTCCGCCCGTCCTCAGCGCCAATGAGATCCGCATTCCGACCGGCCGCACCGTCGCTTTCCGCCTGAGCGGCGGCGATGTGGTGCACAGCTTCTGGATTCCGGGGCTGGCGGGCAAGATGGACATGATTCCCGGCCGCATCAACAGCCTGGTCGTGCGCGCCGACAAGCCCGGCCGCTATCGCGGGCAGTGCGCCGAGTTTTGCGGCCTGTCCCATGCGCTGATGGCGTTCGACGTCATCGCCATGCCCCCCGCCGCCTTCGACGCCTGGCTGACCGAGCAGGCCCGTGCCGCCCAGCCGAGCGATACGCCCGGCGCCCGCCTGTTCGCCGAAAATGGCTGTGGCGGGTGCCACGGTATCGCGGGGGTCAACGCGCCCAGCCGCATCGGCCCCGATCTCACCCATTTCGGATCGCGTCGCACGCTGGCGGCGGGCATCCTGCCGATGACCGAGGCGAACGTCGCCGCCTTCATCCGTCATCCCGAACAGACCAAGCCCGGTGTCCGCATGCCGTCCTTCCCCCAATTGTCGGATGACGAGGCCCTCGCCCTCGCCCGCTATCTTCAGGGCCTGAAATGAGCCTCCACGCGCAGGACGACCCCCAGCTTCGCGCCGCCCAGGAGGAACGCCTTCGCGCCGTGTGGAAGCCCCCCAGCGGCCTGTTCCTGCGCTGGACCGACACCAACAATAACCGGGTCGGCGTCTGGTACACGCTGACCGCGTTCGGCTTCATGCTGTTCGCGGGCGTGCTGGCGCTCATCATGCGTACCCA
The DNA here is from genome assembly GCA_019112965.1 of Candidatus Sphingomonas excrementigallinarum. Taxonomy (GTDB): domain Bacteria; phylum Pseudomonadota; class Alphaproteobacteria; order Sphingomonadales; family Sphingomonadaceae; genus Sphingomonas; species Sphingomonas excrementigallinarum. The sequence continues at coordinate 30,051 of DXIH01000188.1, forward strand.
GCTGGCGGTGCCCGACAATGATCTCGTGTCGGCGAATACCTTCAACCAGCTGTTCACGCTGCATGGCTCGATGATGATGTTCCTGTTCGCCGTCCCGATGTTCGAGGCGGTGTCGATCATCCTGCTGCCGCAGCTCTTGGGCGCGCGCGACCTGCCCTTCCCGCGCCTGTCGGCGTTCGGTTACTGGAGCTTCCTGCTCGGCGGCGTGTTCGTCGGCGGGTCGATCTTCTTCAACGCCGCGCCCGATGGCGGCTGGTTCATGTATCCGCCGCTGACCACCCGTACCGACCTGTCGGGGCTGGGCGCCGATATCTGGATGCTGGGCTTGTCCTTCATCGAGGTGTCGTCAGTGGCCGCCGCCGTCGAGCTGATCGTCGGCGTGCTGAAGTGCCGTCCCCCGGGCATGCGGCTGAACCTGATGCCGCTCTACGCCTGGTATATCCTGGTCGTGGCGGTGATGATCCTGTTCGCCTTCCCGCCGTTGATCGCGGGCGACCTGTTGTTCGAGATGGAGCGGTTGCTCAACTGGCCGTTCTTCGACGCCGCGCGCGGCGGCGATCCGCTATTGTGGCAGCACCTGTTCTGGATCTTCGGCCATCCGGAAGTCTATATCGTCTTCCTGCCCTCGATCGCGCTCTTCGCGATGATGATCCCGACCTTCGCGCAGCGGCATCTGCTGGGCTATCCGTGGATCGTGCTGGCCGCCGTCGGCACCGCCTTCCTGTCGTTCGGCCTGTGGGTTCACCACATGTTCGCGACCGGCCTGCCCAAGATCAGCCTGGCCTTCTTCTCCGCCGCCTCCGAGGCGGTCGCGATCCCGACCGGGGTTCAGATCTTCGCCTTCATCGCCACGCTCTGGGCGGGCAAGGTGAAGTGGTCGACGCCGCTTCTCTATGCCAGCGGGTCGCTGGCCGTCTTCGTCATCGGCGGGCTGACCGGCGTGATGGTCGCGGTGGCGCCGTTCGACTGGCAGGCGCACGACACCTATTTCATCGTCGCGCATCTTCATTACGTGCTGATCGGCGGCACCCTGCTGCCCCTGTTCGGCGGGCTCTATTATTACTGGCCGCTGATTACGGGCAAGAAACTGTCCGACCGGCTGGGGCGCATCGCCTTCTGGATCATGTTCGTCGGCATCAACCTGACCTTCTTCCCGATGCACCTGTCGGGGCTGGAGGGGATGCCGCGCCGCGTCTTCACCTATCCGGAAGAATTGGGCATCGGCTGGCTCAACCTCGCTTCGACCGCCGGGTCGTACATGTTCGCCATCGGCGTGCTGGTGCTGGTCGTCGATCTCGCCCTGTCGCCGACGCGGGCCAAGTCGCCGCGCAACCCGTGGAATGCGGGCACGCTGGAATGGCTGGCGCACCCGGACGACGAGGATTGGGGCATCCGCTCGGTCCCGCTGGTCGAGAGCCGCTATCCGATCTGGGACCAGAAGAACTTCGTCGCCAAGGTCGATGAAGGCCGCTTCTTCCTGCCCGATGCCGAGGAAGGCCGCCGCGAGACGATCATCACCTCGGTCCTGGATGCCAAGCCGGTCTCGGTGATCCGGCTGGGTACGCCCAGCGTCAAGCCGATGGTGACCGCCGTCGCGCTGGGCAGCGTGTTCATCCTGACCACCTATCACCTCTACCTCATCGCAGCGCTAGGCGGGGTGGTGACACTGGGCTGCATCCTGTGGTGGCTGTGGGACACAGCCGAAATCCCGGAAAAGCCCGAAAAGCCGATCGGCCACGGGATGCGCCTGCCACTCTATATCTCCGGCCCGGCCGCGCCCGGCTGGTGGGCGATGTTCATCACGATGATGGCGGATGCGACCGCCTTTTCCGGCCTCGTCTTCGGCTATTATTTCTACTGGACGATCCATCCCGATTTCGGGACAGGGTTCGACGGGCCGGGCAGCGGCGGGCCGATGACGGCGCTGGCCCTGTCGCTGGCCAGCTGGGCCTCCACGCTGATCGCGCGCGAGGTTCATCACCGGGGTTCGGTCAACGCCGCGCGCGGACTGCTGGTCGTGGGCGCCCTCACCGCCATCGCCAGCCTTTTCGCCGGGATAGCATGCCTGGACGGGCTCGATCCGGAGGCCAATGTCTATCCGGCGATCGTCTGGGTGCTGGTCGTCTGGACCGTCGTCCATGCCGCCATCGCCGCGATCATGCAGCTCTACACGCTGGCGCGCAGCGTCGCGGGCAGGATGACACCGACCCATGACGCGGATATCCGCAACATCACCGTCTATATGCATTTCTTCGCGCTGACCGCGATCGTCACCTATCTGACCATCGGCCTGTTCCCGGAGACGGGGCTATGAAGCGCTGGCTGAAGGCCGCGCACCGGCTGCGCGTCACCCTCTGGACGCTGATCGTGCCGCCGACGACCTGGGCGGTGCATTTCCTCTTTTCGTATCTCTGGGTCGCGATCAGTTGCGAGCGGATCGGCAAATGGGCGCTGTTCCCCATCGCCTTTGCGATCGGGACGGTCGTGGCACTCATCGTCATCCTCGCCTCGGGGCTGATCGCGTGGCAGCAGTCGCGTACCCCCGGCGATCCGCCGCCGCACAATGAAGGCACCGATATCGATCGGCTGCGCTTCCTGGCCTATTCGACGATGCTGCTGGCGGGATTGAGCTTCGTCGCAGTGATCTTCACGGCGATGCCGGTGCTGATGCTGGGGGACTGCCGGTGAGGCGCGTCTGGTTGATGGTGGGGCTGGCGCTGTTGTCGGTCGGCTGGGCGTTCAGCACCTGGGGCATGACCGGGCACATGGTCGCGCACATGATCGCGGTGGCGGTGGCCGCGCCGCCGATCGCGCTGGCTCTGCAAGGAACGCGTTTCGATCCGGCGATCCGATTGCCCCAGATCGCGACCCCGCTGGCCGCCGCCATGATCGAGGCGGTCGTCGTCTGGGGCTGGCACGTCCCGGCGCTGCGGCGACTGGCGGACCATGCCCCCGTCTGGCTGGTCGCCGAGCAGGCGAGTTTCCTGGCGGCAGGCCTCCTGCTTTGGGCCGCCGTGCTCGCACCACGCCACCGCGCCGCCGGAGTCGCGGCGCTGCTCGTCACCTCGATGCACATGACCCTGCTGGGCGCGCTGATCGGCCTCGCACCGCGTCCCCTCTACAGCCATCACGACGTGGGGGCGCTGGCGGATCAGCAAATGTCCGGCGTCGTCATGCTGCTGGTCGGGGGTGTCGCCTATCTGTGCGGCGGGCTGGCGATGCTGGCGCGGCTGCTCCAGGCCAAAGAGGAAGCGCACGCATGACGATCCGCATCACCTGGAAGCGCGTCATCGCGACCTTGCTGGGGCTGGCGCTGCTCGGCATGGGCGTGGCCTGGTCGGGTGTCATCAACCTCGCCGCCTCCAGCGGGCATTGGGCGATCACCGACTGGTTCCTGCACTGGGCGATGCGCAATTCGGTGCGCACCCATGCCGCCTTCACCGCGCCCAAGGCCCCCGCCGACGCCAGCGGGCTGGTCAGCGCGGCAGGGCATTTCGCCAATAGCTGCGCGGTCTGCCACGGCGCGCCGGGGCAGAAACCCGCCCCCGTGATGCAGGCGGCTACCCCGCCCGCGCCCGACCTGTCGATCAATGCGCGCGAATGGACCGACAAGCAGTTGTTCTGGATCCTGCAGCGCGGCGTCAAATATACCGGCATGCCCGCCTGGGCGGTGCAGGACCGCCCCGACGAAGTGCGCCGCATGGTGGCCTTCGTCCGTCGCCTGCCCGGCATGACGCCCGCCCAGTACCGCGCACTGGTCGCCGAAGCCTCGCCTGCCGTCGATCCCGACAATTGCACCGGATGCCATGGCACCGACGGCCGCGGCCGGGGGAGCCCCGACATCCCGATCCTGGGCGGCCAGAGCCCCGAATATCTGCTCGCGGCACTCAAGGGCTATGCGAACGGCACTCGCTCCAGCGCGGTCATGAAGCAGGTCGCGATGCGCATGGAGCCCGCCGAAATGGAGGCCGCCGCGCGCCGCTTCGCCGCGATGCCGGGGCTCAGGTCGGAACGGGGTTCGAAACCTTCGGGCGATCCGGCGGCGGCGCAGATCGTCGAGCGCGGGCTGCCCGACAAGCAACTGCCCGCCTGTGTCAGCTGCCACACACCCGGCAAGCCCTATCCGGTCCTTGCTGGACAGCGGGCCAGCTATATCGCCGCGCGGCTACGCCATTGGCAGGGCGACAAGAACGTCGTCGACGCGCGCAAGAGCCATGCGACCATGCCCGTCATCGCGCGGCGTATCCCGAAGGACATGATCGACCCCATCGCCCGCTACCTGGCGGGGAATGGAGGGGCGACTCGGTAATGCGCGCCACAATCCATCCTTCATTGCGAGCGTAGCCGAGCAATCCAAGGCAGCGCGCGGAACCCTGGATTGCTTCGCTGCGCTCGCAATGACGGGTCGACATCATGTCATCCCAGTCTAAAGGCGCGTTAAATTGTCGGGAATCCGGCAGGCTATTGCTGAAATTGCCTATTAGGCATTTTCACCATTCCATCCCGACCGTCAGGTCATGGGCGAGAATGGTGGGCGCGACAGGGATTGAACCTGTGACCCCACCCGTGTGAAGGGTGTGCTCTACCGCTGAGCTACGCGCCCGTTACCGGGAGACGGGCCTTTAGGCGGCGGCTCGCCGCCTGTCCAGCCCGAAAATTCGGATTTAGTTGACCGAGTCCTTCAGGAGCTTGCCCGGCTTGAACTTCGGCTGCGATGACGCCTTGATCGTCATCGGCTCGCCGGTGCGCGGGTTACGGCCGGTCGAGGCCTTGCGCTTGGAAACCGAGAAGGTGCCGAAACCGACCAGGCGCACTTCATCGCCCTTCTTCAGGGCGGCGGTGATCGATTCGAACACGGCGTCGACCGCCTTGACCGCATCGCCGCGCGCGAGGCCCGAGGAATCGGCGACGGTAGCGATGAGCTCCTGCTTGTTCATTCCATAACCCCCTATGATCTCGACGAGAACTGCGACGGACTCGGTGCCGTCCGAATATTAAAGCAACGATAATGACGCGGCGAACCGAGCTGTCAAACCCCCCGCCCGCCGTGCATCGTTACCCAATGCGAACGATGACGCAAACAGAAGTGCGTGTCATCCCTATGACATCGTTTGAAAAAGGCCGCCGATCTTTCGACCGGCGGCCCTTCCCTCACGACGATCAGTGGTGGCGTTCACCGCCCACCGCCGGGATGGGTGCAGGCGGAAGCGCCGCCAGCTCATCCGCATCGGTCCAATCGATCGCTTCCAGCGGCCCGACCAGCGCCAACCGGAGCACTTCGTCGACATGCGCGACCGGCACGATCTTGAGGCCGTTCAGGATGTTGGCGGGGATGTCTGCCAGATCCTTCTCATTTTCCTGCGGAATGAGCACGGTGGTGATGCCGCCACGCAGCGCCGCCAGCAGCTTCTCCTTCAGCCCACCGATCGGCAGCACGCGGCCCCGTAGCGTGACCTCGCCGGTCATCGCCACATCCTTGCGCACCGCGATCCCGGTCAGCGTCGACACGATCGAGGTGACGAGGCCGATACCCGCCGACGGACCATCCTTGGGCACCGCGCCTTCCGGCAAGTGGATATGGATGTCCTTGCGGTGGAACAGCGACGGCTTGATGCCGAAGCTGGGGCTGCGCGCCTGGACGAAGCTGAAGGCGGCCTGGACCGATTCCTTCATGACATCGCCCAGCTTGCCGGTGGTCTTCACCTGGCCCTTGCCCGGCACCGTCACCGATTCGATGGTCAGCAGTTCGCCGCCCACCTCGGTCCAGGCCAGGCCGGTGACCGCACCGATCTGATCCTCCTGCTCGGACAGGCCGTGGCGATACTTCTGGACACCCGCGAACTCATGCAGATTTTCCGGCGTGATCGTCACCGACGTCGCCTTACCCTCCAGGATCTGGCGCAATGCCTTGCGGGCGAGACGCGCGATCTCACGCTCTAGCGTGCGCACGCCCGCCTCGCGGGTGTAACGCTGGATCAGCGCACGCAGGCCCTCTTGGGTCAGCGTGAACTCGCCATCCTTCAGGCCATGGGTTTCGATCTGCTTGGCGATCAGGTGGCGCTCGGCGATCTCGACCTTCTCGTCCTCGGTATAGCCCTCCAGACGGATGATCTCCATGCGGTCGAGCAAAGGCTGCGGCAGGTTCAGCGTGTTCGCGGTGCACACGAACATCACGTCCGACAGATCGATGTCGATCTCCAGATAGTGGTCGTTGAACTTGGCGTTCTGTTCCGGATCGAGCACTTCCAGCAGCGCGGACGCAGGGTCGCCACGGAAATCCTGGCCCAGCTTGTCGATCTCGTCGAGCAGGAACAGTGGGTTGGACGTGCCAGCCTTTTTCAGGTTGGTCACGATCTTGCCGGGCAGCGAGCCGATATAGGTGCGGCGGTGGCCGCGAATCTCCGCCTCGTCGCGCACGCCGCCCAGCGACTGACGGATGAACTCGCGCCCGCACGCCTTGGCGATCGACTGGCCCAGCGAGGTCTTGCCGACGCCCGGCGGGCCGACGAGGCACAGGATCGGCCCCTTCAGCTTGTTGATGCGCGCCTGCACGCCCAGATATTCGACGATCCGGTCCTTCACCTTCTCCACCGCATAATGATCCTGGTCGAGGATCGCCTGTGCCGCGGCGATGTCCTTCTTGACCTTGGACTTCTTGCCCCAGGGCAGGCCGAGCAGCACGTCGAGATAATTGCGCACGACCGTCGCCTCGGCGCTCATCGGCGCCATGGTCTTAAGCTTCTTCAGCTCGGCGGTCGCCTTGGTGCGCGCTTCCTTCGACAGCTTGAGCGTGGCGATCTTCTGGGTCAGCTCGGCGATCTCGTCGCCGTCGCCGTCCTCGCCCTCATTGCCCAGCTCGCGCTGGATCGCCTTGAGCTGCTCGTTGAGATAATATTCGCGCTGCGTCTTCTCCATCTGGCGCTTGACGCGGCTCTTGATCTTCTTCTCGACCTGCAGAACGCCGAGTTCGCCCTCCATCAGGGCATAAGCCATCTCCAGCCGCTTGGCCGGATCGGTCTCGACCAGCAGCGCCTGCTTGTCGGCGACCTTGACCGAGATGTTCGCGGCGACCGCATCGGCCAGCTGCGACGCATCCTCGATCTCGGCCAGCTGGACCGCCGTCTCGGCGGGCAGCTTGCGGTTGAGCTTGGCGTAATTCTCGAACTGGTCGACCACCGAGCGCATCAGCGCGGCGATCTGCGCCTTGACGTCATGGTCCTGCGCTTCGAGCGCGGCTTCGTCGCTCTCGACCACGGTCGTATCGATGGTCGAGGTCAGGTGGGTGCCTGACTCGTCCAGCTCGACCAGGCGGCCGCGCGTCTTGCCCTCCACGAGCACGCGCACCGTGCCGTCGGGGAGCTTGAGCAATTGCAGGACGCTGGCGGTCACGCCGATCTCGTACAAATCCTCGCGCGAGGGATCGTCCTCGGCCGGATCGAGCTGGGCGACCAGGAAGATTTCCTTATCCGCCGCCATCGCCGCTTCCAGTGCCGCGACCGATTTGTCGCGGCCGACGAACAGGGGCACGATCATGTGCGGGAAGACGACGATGTCACGCAGCGGGAGGACGGGATAGGTCTGGTTCATGCAAACTCCGGTCGGCCCCGATCGGGGCCTCTTCGCCTCTATATATGGGGAGGGTTGCCGATCCATCAATTCCCGGTGCGACAAGACGCATCGCGACGGCTTGCCAAGTCGCATCGGCTGCGCAACACCATAGTCTATGGATCGTATACGGAATTTCGCCCTCGCGCTGCTCGCCCCCTCGCTTCTCTGCGCTGTCCCGTCCGGCGCCCAGGCGCCCAAGGCCTTGCCGGGCAAGGGTGAGCCGCCGCTGACCGCACAGACCATGATCTCGGGCGGTGTCCGCCCGCCCGAACAGCTTGCCGTCCGCTTCGACCGGGCCGACCTGTCGTTCGAGGTGCTGCCCGACACCGAGGAATTGAACGGCGTCGCGGTGCTGGACTTTACCGCAAAGGCTTCGCTGGCGCGGCTGGTGATCGATCTCGACAAGAATCTGCCGGTAAAGGCGATCGCGATCGACGGTAAGCCGCTGAAAGCGGGGGCCTGGTCCAACCCGCAAGGGCAGTTGGTCATCACCCTGCCCCGCCCGCTCCAAACCGGACAGAAGGTCAGCGCCAAGATCACCTATGGCGGCACCCCGCACGTGGCGGTTCGCGCGCCCTGGGACACCGGCGTCGTCTGGGCCAAGACGCCTGATGGCCGCCCCTGGTTCGCGACGACGTCGCAGGGCTATGGCTGCGACCTCTTCTGGCCCTGCCTCGACTATCCGATGGGCGAGCCGGGCGTGGTGACATTGCACATCACGGTACCCAAGGGCTTAAAGGCACCGTCCAACGGCGTCCTGCTGGGCGTCGATACGCTGCCCGATGGGCGGACGCGCTGGAACTGGCGGACCAAGCACCCCAACACCTATGCGATCGCGCTGAACGTCGGCCCCTATGAGGTGGTCGAGGGCAAGTATAAGAGCCGTTTCGGCAACACGATCCCGATGTTCTACTGGTATCTGCCAGGCGAGAAGAAAAAGGCCGAAGGGCTGTTCGCCGAGTTCGCGCCGACGCTCGATTTCTTCGAATCGACGGTCGGCCCCTTCCCCTTCGGCGACGAAAAGCTGGGCGTGGTCGAGACACCGCACAAGGGCATGGAGCACCAGACGATCAACGCCTATGGCAATGAATATGCCAAGGCGCCGGAAGGGTTCGACTGGCTGTTCCAGCACGAGTTCAGCCATGAATGGTTCGGCAACCAGCTGACCAATGTCGACTGGGACGATTTCTGGCTGCACGAAGGCTATGGCAGCTATATGCAGCCCTCCTATGGTCGCTGGCGCGAGGGTGAGGCGCGCTATGCGGTGATGATGGACGCGCAGCGCGGGCAGATCGCGAACACATCGCCCATCGTCCACGACCACAGCATGACCGAACAGGACGTGTACGAACCGGCCAAGGGCGGCCCCGGCCTGGACATCTATATGAAGGGATCGTGGATGCTGCACACGCTCCACAACCTGATCGGGAACAAGGCGTTCTGGGACGTGACGCGGCTGGCCGTCTATGGCCGCACCGATCCCAAGCCCGGTAATTTCGCGCCCCGCTATGGCTCGACCAAGGAATATGAGGGCTTCGTCAAACAGGTGACCGGCAAGGATTATAGCTGGTTCTTCGACGTCTATCTCCGCCAGGCGGCGCTGCCCGAGATCGTCGAAACGCGGGTCGGCGACGCACTGACGCTGACATGGAAGGTGCCGGGCGGCGGGCCCTTCCCTCTGCCGGTCGAGGTGCAGGTCGGCGACAGGGTCGAGACGCTGCCGATGACGAACGGCACCGGCACGCTGACCGTGCCGGCGGATGCGCCTGTCGTGGTCGATCCGTGGGCGAAGATCCTGAAGCGCTCGGTCGCGATCGAACAGTTCCGTGCGTGGAAGGCGGAGCAGGCGGCGAGGAAAAAGCCGAACTGAGGCCGATCCAACCCGTGCGCTTCGACTTCGCTCAGCGCGAACGGAGGTTTGCCCTATCTCCGTTCAGCCTGAGCGAAGTCGAAGGCCAAGGGCACCCCTCTGAATCAAAAGGGCCGGGGTTCAGGGCACCACCGTCACGAACAGATACGCCGCAAAGATCACCAGATGCACCGCGCCACCCAGCACGGTGGTGCGGCCATTGCCCAGCGTCAGCGTGATGGTGAACAGCGACAGGACCAAGAGGATCATCTGCTTGGCCCCGATCCCCAGCGCCAGCGGCAGGCCCAGCATCAGCGACACGATCGCCACCGCCGGAATGGTCAGCCCGATCGTCGCCAGTGCCGAGCCGAGCGCGAGGTTCAGGCTGGTCTGAAGCCGGTTGCGCTTGGCCGCGCGATACGCCGCCAGGCTTTCCGGCGCGAGGACCAGCGCGGCGATGACCACGCCGACGATCGCCAGCGGCAGGCCCGCGCCCAGGATCGCCGCCTCGACGATCCCCGACAAGCCCTTGGCCAGCAGCACGACCCCGACCAGCGCGACCAGCAGCATTCCCAGGGCGGCCCAGGCCGCCGCATTGCCCGGCGGCTCGGCATGGGCATCGCCGGGCAGGTCGTCATCGGCGGGCAGGAAATATTCGCGGTGGCGCACCGTCTGCACCATGACGAAGGTGCCGTAGAGAATGACGCTGACGATCGCGACGAACACCAGCTGCGAGGTCGCATAGGTCGGCCCCGGTGCGGACGAGACGTAATTGGGCAGGACCAGCGACAACACGACCATCGCGGTCAGGACATTGAGCGCCGCACTCGCGCCGCGCAGCGAAAAGCGCTGCTCGCCATGCTGCACCCCACCCGCCAGCAGGCAGAGCCCGACGATCCCGTTCAGGATAATCATGATCGCCGCGAATACGGTGTCGCGCGCCAGGCTGGAGGCATCCCCCGCATCCGACAGCATCAGGCTGACGATCAGGGACACCTCGATCACCGTCACCGCGACCGCCAGGACGAGCGTGCCGAACGGCTCGCCGACCCGGTGCGCGACGACCTCCGCCTGATGCACCGCCGACAGGACGCAGCCGATCAGGATGATCGCCGCCGCCACGACGCCGACCGTCCCCATCTTATAGAGCGATATCAAGATGGCGAGCAGGCCGAGGATCGGGAACGCCAGAGTCCACCAGGGCATCAGCAGACGCTGGAGCAGCGCGCGCTTCTGTCCGGCGGTGACGATGGCGTCGGGTTCGCTCATGGCTGGTCGGGCCTCCTTTTCACGACATGGGATGATGACACCCCTGTCATGCCAATGCGCCAATGACGCACTTGGGTCCCGCCCGCGACTGAATTCGTTGCGACAGAGCAATAACGGCCCTCACTCTCCCGCGGGTGGACTCCTTCCCTCTCCCGTTGGGAGAAGGAGGGAGGCACAAAGCGCCGGAAGGGTGAGGTCTTCAGGTGATCGACTGGTTGTCGACCTTGTAGCGCAACCAGAGCTCGCCGCCCGGCAATAGCTCATGATGGGTCAATGTCAGTCCGGTCAGCGGCGCAGGCGTATCCGCGTCCTCCTCGCCCGAATGAAACAGGCTGGGCGCCCCCGCCGCGCCATCGATCGCGGGACAGAGCGCCATGCTGATCTCATCGATCAACCCGGCGCGCAGGAATTCGCCATTCGCCGTGCCGCCGCCCTCGACCAGCAACGTCTTCACCCCCAGCTCCCGGTTCAGGATTTCGGGAACAGCGTGCAGATCGATCGTCTCCGCCCCGGCGAAGATATAGGATACCCCGTCCCGACGCAGTCCGGCGAGATGCGCATCCGACACCGCCTCCGTCAGGACGACGACGATCGGATCGCCGCCGATATCGCCCCGCCCCCAGACGATCTTGCCCTGTTCGTCCAGCACCACACCGAACGCCTCGGCCTCGCGGCGGGCGAACCAGTGCTCTCGCGGGAAGGTCTGGTCGGTATCGGGATAGCCGTCCCCTTTTGCGAACTCCTGTCCCGTCACGCGCCCGACGATCCACGCATCGCCGCCGATCCGGTCGTGCAGATCCTCGAACAGATCGCCGGGCTTGTAGCTATCCGGCCGCCACCGGCTTTGCAGGATGCGGCCGTCGAGGCTGCAGATCATGTGGCAGATCATATAGGGCTTCATGGGCGGCATCTCCTGTTCGGAGCGGCAACGCGTGGCAAAGCAGAGGGGTTCTTGCCGCCATTTCATTCCTCCCCTGCAAGGGGAGGGGGCAGGGCGCAGCCCTGACGGAGGGGTGTCGCCCTCTCGATGGCGTGACACCCCTCCGACGCGCTACGCGCGCTACCTCCCCTGCAAGGGGAGGAAGTTCAACGCCCGCCAGCCGGCCGGATCATCGACCAGAAGCGCGGACCACCCTTGGGCACCGACCACTCCCCGGTCAGCGCGAACCCCAGCCTCGCATAAAGCCCGACATTGCTCTCGGTCGCCGTCTCCAGATAGGCGGGCACACCGTCCGCATCGCACCGGGCCAGCCCCGCCCGGATCGAGGCGCCGCCCAGCCCCTGCCCCTGTCGCGCCGGATCGACCCCGGCGATGTGAAGATACCAGAAGGGCTCGGCGGGGAAATGCGCCTCGATCGCATGCGACAGGCGAAGCGCACGGGGCAGCGCGGTGCCCAGCGTCGCCAGCAGCGGGATCGCCTGGGCCAGCATCGCCGTCATGGGGACATGCGCCTGTCCCGGCGGCCGCCAGAACGTGCCCGCATCCGCGTCCTGGGCGACCAGCCGCATGCCCACCGCATCACTGTCGAAGAGCAGCGCGAACAGCCTGGGCAGGCGCTTCGCCCGCTGCGCCGCGTCGGGGAAGATATAGGACATGCCCGGATCATCGGCGAAGGCGCGGCCCAGCATCTTCGCCACCGCCGCCCGGTCACCGGCTCGCGCCTCACGGATCGTCACCATCACCCACATCCCATGAAAAACGGGCGCCCCCCGAAGGAAGCGCCCGTCATCAACTTCGAACCGTCAGCGCGCCGATCAGGCCGCCGCGCCGTCCGTCTTCTTGGCCTTTTCGGCATAGACGCGGATCGGTTCCTTGCG